>JBIOVA010000177.1:0-34708 GCA_044867485.1 Lacipirellulaceae bacterium
TAACCTCCGCGACCGCCGTACTCGCCGCCGCGGCCGCCGTCCATGCCGCCGACGGCTCCGCCTGTGACGGCCCCGGTCATGCCGGCGCCCGACTCCGACTTATCCTTGTTGATGCGCACGCGCTTCACCTCGATGGGCAGCGTGGCGTTGGCGCACTCGATAAGCAGGTCGGGGATCGACTGCTGCTCCATGCGGAGAACCATCAGCACTGGCAAGCGGCGAAATTGAGCGGACGGGTTGACGGCGGTTGTTTCGTCGGTGATCGGCTGGCCGTCATCGCCGATGTAGCGGTAGGCCAACAGGCCCGTGTCGGGATCAATGGGCGCGCCGTCGGCGCCCATGCCGCCGCCAAAGCCCTCGCCGCGACCGCCGTACTCGCCGCCCGGCATGGCGCTGTCCATAGCGCCGCCGCGGGGGTCCATCTCGGCGCCGGTGACGGGCGCCGCCCCTTGCGGCATCATCAGGATCCCGCGCTCTCGGAACGCGCCCGCTGCGGCGCGGCCGACGTTGAGAGCGATGATGTCGCTGATGGCCGTGTTGTCGGGCCGGGTGGCGCCGCGGACTTCGTTCGTGTCGGCGATTGCCTGGAGCAGCGTCCTGTAGACCCAGAGGTCCTCTTGCGTCACCCAGATGCGGAGCGACGTGGGCATGGCGGGGAAGTCGAGCTGTGCACGGAGCATGCCCTGGTCGTGCCACTGGACGAGGTATTTCTCGACGATCGGCAGTCCGTCGGGGCCGATCTCCGCGGACGGGTCCATTGGCATGGCATACGATTCGCCGCGACCGCCACGGCCACCGTCGAACCCGCCTCCGCCGGCGCCCATCAGGGCGCTCTCGGGGAGCTTCCGCGCTTTGACGACCTCAACCAGCTCGGGAAAGGCCACCTTGGCGTAGTTGCGGTAGATCTCCCGCATATTGTTGCTGGAGATGGGGTCGCGGAACTTCATGTTCTCGACGTACTCGAGAAACTCCGGCCCGAGCCCTTCAGGCCATTTGAGCACTTTCTCGCGCTGGTTTTCATACATTGTTTGCCAGAGGGCCAGCACCTTGTCACGGATGACGCTCGTCTGCTGGAACTCCTTTTCGTTGACCGCCGGATTTCCGTGGACCGGCGCATCGGAAATCTTCTTGACCTCGCCGAACTTGCCTTCGATTGTGCCTTTGTTCGCGGTGAATTTGGCGTCGACCGCGCTGGCGGCCATCTTCCAGCAGACGACGGCGACGATCACGCCCAGGCCGCTCAGCACCCAAAAGCGCTGTTGCCAGATGATCCTCAGGATGGCACGAACTTGGTCCATGTGTTGAACTCCGGTTATCGGAGTGAGTAGGTGAGTAGGTTACTGCCCAATCCGTTCTCCTCCCCTTGATGGGGAGGGGGCCGGAGAGGGCACGTTTTTTTAATTCACCTGCTCACCTTTCAATTGTTTCTCACTGAGTGGCCGTGAAATCTTCCGGCGCGGCCGCGTCGGCGGGGGCTTCGCCTTCGGCCGCTTCGGCGGCCTCAGCGGCGGCTTTCTCGGCTTCGGCGCGCGTCGCGGCGAGCTCCGCCCGCTGGGCCCGCGTCTTGGGCTGCCAGATAAACTGCACGACGAAATCATATCGCCCGACTTTGAACCGACGCGACGGGGGCATCCCCGTCAGCGGGTCCACTTTCGGTGCGTCTTCTTCTTCCTCGTCGTCGTCTGCCGCGGCGCTGTCGAACCCAGGCGCCCCAGAAAAGGACGGCGGCGGCGCCCCGCCCATGCCGTACAGCGCCTCGTCGGGATTGATCCAGTATTCCTCGTTAATCTTCTTGTCGCCCACAAACCAGGGGTGCGTGATCGCCAGATCCTTGAGCGGCACCTTAATCACTTCGCCCTTCGGGCCATCGGGAAGCTCGACGCTGCCTTCCTTGAGCTGCTTCAGCAGCGTGTTCTCGACATAGCGGCGCGTCTCATTCGTCTTGTCGCCGTTATGCAGATGGTAGCCGGTGAGCTGAATAACCCAGCCCTCGCCTGTGGGCGCGGCCTCGGCGCCGTCGGCAGCGGGCGCGGCGGCCGTCGCGGCGACATCGGCGCCGCCCAGCATCGGGTCCGGCGGCGGGGCGGCGGGATCGACCGCCGCGCCTGCGTCGCCGCCCTGCGTCTGCAGCCGATAGTTCGGCTCGATGAGCGTGAAGTACTCGGCGCCCACGTCGGCAAAGAACTGGTCGTCGATCGCCGTGATGTGCATCTCATTACGACTCATCACGTGCTCGGCCGTTTCTTCGCGGGGACGTTCATCCTTGGGCAGCGCCGCGTCGATCGCCTGCAGCAGCTCCAGCCACCGCACGCGGCCTTCGACGTTGCTCGTGAGCTTGCCTTGGATGCCGGCAATCTCTTCGGCCTTGGTGCGAATCTCCGTGCGCGTCGATTCCAAGCCCGACGCCTCTCTCGCCGTATTGGTGGCCTTGGTAATGGCGTCCGACCACTCCGTTTCCTCGACGTTGGCGCCCTGCCACGCCGAGACGTGCGTGAAGTAGTTGAACGTCAGCCCCGCCAGCACCGCCGCGACGCCGGCGACGGCCCACGGCTTCTTGGCCCGCACCATTCGACGGGTGACGATCTCTTCGGGCAGCAGGTTTGTCTTCAGTTCGCTCTTGCCAAGAGCCTGGATGCACAATCCGTAAGCGGGCGCGAAGCTGAGGACGTTGTCCTTGAACTGGGCGTTGCCGGCGGCGCTGCCACTTACCAGGCGGTCGAACTCCTCGATCGGCTTCACTTCTTGCTCAAGGTTCTGGGCGAGATACCGCTGGAGCCCGGGCAGCTTCATGGCGTTGCCCAGGGCGATTACCTGGCCAATCTTGGCCGCCTTGTCGAGGCTCATGAAGTAGCCCAGCGACCGCTGGATTTCGGCGAGCAGATCGCTAAAGATCGGCCGCATCGCCTGGAAGACGGCTTTGGGGTCGTCGGCCTGCGTGGCATGCCGCTTGAGGTGCTCGGCCTTGACGAACGTGAGCTTGAGCTCCTTCGACAGGGCCCGCGTGAAATGGTTGCCGCCGATGGGGATGTTGCGCTGCCAGACGCGGAAGCCGTTGGTCACCACGAGGTCGGTCGTGTCGGTGCCGACGGAAATGACTACCGTGGAGACGGGCGGCTTGGCGGGGTCGTACGGCTGGGACTTCAGCTCTTCGAGCCGGTCGAAACAGACGTAGTTGTACACCGACAGCGGAGCGAGCTGGATCAGGTCGACTTCGATGCCCGCTTCTTCGAGCGGCGCCAGGGCTCGGGCCACCTGGTCGCGCTTCATGGCGAACAGGCCCACCTCGGGCTCCAGCGCGAAGCCATCCTCTTCGCTGCCGCCGGTGAGCTGTTGGTAGTCCCAAACGACGTCGTCGAGCGAGAAGGGAATCTGCTGCCGGGCTTCGTACTTGACGATGTCGGGAATCTTCTTCGACTCGACGGGCGGCAGCTTGATAAACCGCATCAAACCGCTTTGGCCGCCGACAGTGATGCCTACCGTCTCGCCGGTGAGGTCGTTGCGGGAGAGGAAGGTTTGTAGGGCTTCGCGCACCAACTCCGCGGGCTCGGCCTCGGGTTGGGTAAGAATCTTGGGGTATTCGATGTAGTCGAAGGCCTCGACCACGAGCCGCCGCGGCTCCTTCTCATGGGGCCGGCATTGGAGCGCTTTGAGCGCGCACTGTCCAATGTCGATTCCCCATACGGCATTGCCCTTTGCCATACCAGAATCCTCTGTTCCGATTCATTTGTGCGCACGCCAGGACGCGCCGTGAAACGGCGCGCCGGACGACGCACGCTGCGGTGGACGCGATGGAAGCCTATGAAGGGGACGAGACGAAGCCGCTTTTGACAGCCGGCCAGCTCGCGTCAGCACAGCGCCTCTGTTCTCTAGGTGCAATCTATCGGAGCGTCGCGCGGAAAGTCAAACTCGGCGCGAAATCGCCCGCAATTGCTGGCCGTCAAACCGCTCTGCGTCGTTGCCGCCGGCGTCCGAACCCCTGCGGCTCGACGCCGCCCCCACACGGCATTTCCATTCTAATCGGGCCCCGCGGATTGCCTAGCAGCCGCGCTGAGGTAGGAGCGAGGGCGACCAGGGGCGGAATTGGCCGGGAAAAGGCCGCTACGACGCCATTTCCAGTTGCCAGAGTCCCGCTCGATTCCGATAACGAAGGTTCGTCGCCCGGTCGCCTCAGTCGCCCCTGCCTCGCGAGAATCGCCGATGATTGTCACCATCGACGGCCCCGCCGGGGCAGGCAAATCGAGCGCCGCCCGCCGACTGGCTCGCCGGCTGGGGTTCCGCTTTCTCGACACCGGAGCGATGTACCGAGCGGTGGCCCTGGCCGGGCTGCGGCGGGGGGTCGACTGGGCCAACCCCGCTGAACTGGCGGCCATCGCGGCCGGGCTGACGCTCGAAGTGACTGACGACCGCATCCTGATGAACGGCGAGGATGTGACCGCCGCCGTCCGCACGCTGGAGATCACGACGCTTACCCAATATGCTGCGGACAACGAGGCGATCCGTCGGCAGCTGATCGACCAGCAACGAGCCGTTGCCCAGGGGTGCGATGTGGTGACCGAGGGCCGCGATCAGGCGACGGTGGTGTTCCCCCAGGCCGAGTGCAAAATCTTCCTCACCGCAGGCGAGGAGGAGCGCGCCCGCCGCCGGTTTCAGGATCTGTCAGCTCGCGGCGAAGAGGTCGATCTGCAGGTCGTGCTGGAGAAGCAACGGCAGCGCGACCGACGGGACGTGGAGCGCACCTTCGGCGGGTTGGCGAAGGCGGCTGACTCGATCGAGGTGAACACCGACGGGCTCTCGCCAGAGCAAGTCGTAGATCGGTTGGAAGAAATCGTGCGTCAGGTTGCGATCCGGCGCCACGAGTAACCAACAAGCGTTATTTAGCCGCGGTCGCTCGCGACGCGGGCTGGGCAGGCGGCGGGGCGCAGCGCGTCGCAAGCGAGTGCGGCCAAGCTCCCGCCCATGACGCGCCACTTCGTCATTCTCTCCCGGGAACTCCCCGCCCCGTAACGACTTAACCCAATTGTGCGCGCCGCGCCGCTGTGCTAGGATGACGGGCTTGTCTGCGGGCTTTGGGAATCGTGAAGGGCGCCGATCGTCGGCAGCTCGGGCGCCGTGGACGTCACCCTTTGTTGGCGGAGGCGGCCGGTCTTTCGGGGCTTCTGGTCGCGAGTCGCTCACTTGGTTTTTTCTGCCCATGGTCAATCGTAACCTTATCCGCGAATTCGACGTCTCTGAAGACGACTGGAGCGCCGCCGTCGGCGAGCTGGCTCCCGACGACATGAGCTGGCTCGACGGCAAGGACGTCGACGTCAATCAAATCGTTGAAGGCAAAATCATCCGCATCGACGAGGAATTCGTCCTCGTCGACGTCGGTTACAAGAGCGAGGGCATGATCCCCCGCGACGAGTGGGAGCCTGAAGATCCCGACCAGCCCGAGATCGGCCAGGTCATCCGCGTGCTCGTCGAGGACGTGGAAGACAACCAGGGCCGGCTCGATGAGCGGGGCATGATCGTCCTCAGCAAGCGGAAGGCTGAGAAGATCGAAAAGTGGCTCAAGGTCATGGAGACCGTCCACGAGGGCGACGTCGTCAAGGGCGAGGTGACCCGCAAGATCAAGGGCGGCTTGCTCGTCGACATCGGCGTGAACGTGTTCCTGCCGGCCAGCCAGGTTGACGTCCGCCGGCCGCACGACATCGGCGAGTACATCGGCAAGACGATCGAGTGCATGGTGCTCAAGATCGACGAGGCCCGGCGGAACATCGTCGTCAGCCGTCGCAGCCTGATCGAGACCCAACGGGCCGAGAAGAAGGCTGAATTGCTCAAGAAGCTGGAAGTCGGACAAAGCCGCAAGGGCATTGTGAAAAACATTGCCGACTTCGGGGCGTTCGTCGACCTGGGCGGCATCGACGGCCTGTTGCACATCACCGACATGAGCTGGGGCCGCATCAACCACCCCAGCGAGCTGGTCAAGATCGACGACGAGCTCGAGGTGATGGTCCTGCACATCGACTACGAGAAAGAAAAGATCGCGCTGGGCCTCAAGCAGCAGCAGCCCAGCCCGTGGCAGAATGTGGCCGCAAAGTACCCGGTCGGCTCGGTGGTCAAGGGTACGGTCGTCAACGTCATGAGCTACGGCGCCTTCGTCAAGCTCGAGGACGGCATCGAGGGCCTCGTCCACATCAGCGAAATGAGCTGGACCAAGCGGATCAGCCATCCGTCGGAGCTGGTCAACATCGATGACGTGATCGACGTGGTCGTCCTGCGAATCGACGAGCAGAAGCAGGAAATCTCGCTCGGCATGAAGCAGACGCAGTCGAATCCGTGGGAAAAGGTGGCCGACAAATACCCCACCGGCAGCCTGGTGAAGGGCAAGGTCCGCAACCTCACGAACTACGGCGCCTTCATCGAGATCGAGGAAGGCATCGACGGCCTGCTGCACGTCAGCGACATGTCCTGGACCCGCAAAATCAGCCATCCCAGCGAGGTGGTCGAGAAGGGCCAGGAGGTCGAATGCAAGGTGCTCTCCGTCGATCAGGAGCGGCGCCGCATCGCGTTGGGACTCAAGCAGATGGACGACGACCCGTGGTCGACCGACATCCCCAACCGATACCAGCAGGGCCAGCTCGTCAAAGGCAAGGTGACGAAGATCACCAACTTTGGCGTGTTCGTCGGCCTGGAGGACGGTCTCGAGGGGCTCCTCCACATCTCCGAGCTGGCCGACCACAAGGTCGAGAATCCGCAGGAAGTAGTCAATGTCGGCGACGAGATCGAGGTGAAGATTCTCCGCGTCGACACTGAGGAGCGCAAGATCGGCCTGTCCCGCAAGCGCGTCGACTGGGCGGAGGAAGACGCCGCGGCCGACACGAACGGCGCGTCCGCGGCGACCGGCGGCGCCTCTCGCGACCCGGTGGAGCTCAAGGGCGGCGTCGGCGGCGAATCTGGCCCGCTGTTCAAAGCCCCGTCCGCCGGCGACGCGGAATAATCCGCAGAGCCATTCCATCCCATCGCTATTGAGCCTCTGGTCAATGACTGGGGGCTTTTTTATGCGCCGCATCCTCCGCCGCGCCGTCCTGACTTGCATGGGCCGCACGCCGCGCACATCCGTCGCACTTCCACAACGCGAGCGGCAAGTGCAGCCGCCGGCCGCGGCGCGTCGATAGTTGTTCCACAGTTGCCGTCGAGCAGGGAGTGTTCGCGCCGAGACTGCCAACGGATTGACGCCCCCGATCGTTCGCCCTCCCACCCGACGGACAGCAAGCCCACGATGGCCTCCACGACCCGCAAACGAAAAACGTCGGCCGCGGTCCAAACACCGCTGGAGACGTACCTCCGCGAGATCAACGAGACCGCGCTGCTCTCGGCCCGCGAAGAGAAGGAGCTGGCGGTCCAGATCGGCCAGGGCGACGCCGCGTCCCGCGATCGAATGGTCCGCGCCAACCTTCGGCTTGTGGTCAATATCGCCCGCGGCTATTCCGGCAAGGGGCTGTCGCTGCAGGACCTCATCGAAGAAGGCAACCTCGGACTGCTGCGGGCCGTCGAGGGCTTCGACCCCGCGATGGGCACGCGGTTCAGCACCTACGCCAGCTACTGGATCAAGCAGTCGATCAAGCGGGCTCTCATCAACACCGGCAAGACGATCCGCATCCCGGCGTACATGGTCGAGCTGCTCTCCAAATGGCGGCGGGCCACCGCCCGACTCACCGAGGAGCTCGACCGCAGCCCCACGCCCGAGGAGGTCGCCCGCGTACTGGGCCTGCCGAAGAAGAAGCTGCCGATCATCAAGAAGGCGATCAAAATCTACAACGCCACGCCCCACACCGACCAGGCCGAGGCCGGCTGGACGCTGGGCGACATGGTGATGGACGAGCGACAACAGGCGCCCGACGACGCGCTGGTCGAAAGCGACAGCCTGACGCACGTCCTCGATATGCTGCAGACGATGGACCAGCGCGAAGCGACGGTCCTGCGAATGCGGTTCGGACTGGACGGTTACGAACCCCGGACCCTCAAGGAAATCGGCGAGGAACTGGGCCTGACCCGCGAACGCGTACGGCAGATCGAAACCGAAGCCCTCAACAAGATGGCCGACAGCATGGAGGAAGGGTCCGGTTTTGCCGCTCCTGCCGACGACGACGAGTTGTGAGCTCCACTTAGCCCCGGTCATGACCGGGGATAAAATGTCAAGAATTGACCGTGCCTGCACCGCCTGCCTAGCATGAAGGCATGCGCCTCTTGCTCACTGTTGCGGTCTTGTTAATTGCCGCCTCCGCGGTTCACGCGCAGGGTCCAGCCATTGGACCCCCTTACCAACGGATGCGCACGGGCGCCGACGATTGGCAGGCTCGCGGCGGCCCTCGGCAGAATTGGCGCGGCGGCTACGGTCCTGGTTTCGGCGGCTTCCACGACCCGTTCTTCTTCACTCCGCCGATCGTCACGGGATCGTGGTATCAGCGGCCGTATCCGTACCACTTCGATTACTATCGCTACCGGTGGGGCGGCCCGCCGAACGGTTATGGGACCGCGTCGGAGGATTGTCCGTGTGCGACGCCGCCCCCTGTGGAAGTCGTCGAGTAGACCGCGGGCAGCCTACCGCGAGAAGCCCAGGCTGAAGCTGAAGACCTGGCGGTCGTCGAAGTCGGCGTGGTTGACCGCCCACGCGAAGTCCAGCGCGATCGGCGCCGGGCCCATCGCCGGCACCGTGATCCGCAGGCCGGCGCCTGGGGCCACGCGGAAGTCCTTGATCGTCACGTCCTGCTCCACGGTGCCGAAGTCGCAGAACACCACGCCGTGCAGCATTTCGTCGGCGGTGATCGGGAACAAGTACTGTGCGCTGTTGAGCCACTGGAACTCGCCGCCCACTTGGACATTGTCGACCACAGGGGACGCGCCGCGGAAATCGAACCCACGCATCGTCGAGAAGCCGCCGGCGAAATAGTGCTCGTAAATCGGCGTGTGCGTGCCCGTGTAACCCACGGTCGAACTGAGGCTCAAAACGTGGCGGCCCGAGTGGTCGGGCCGTTCGTGCAGCAGCCAGTACTTGCGCACGTCGATGTCGACGCGGGGGTAGTCGAATGAGCCGATCACTTGCTCGCCGCCGATCTCGAAGTAATGCCCCTGCGTGGCCAGGAACGGGTTATCGCGCGTGTCGCGAATGAGCGTCAGTCGGAAGCCGTGCAGCACGTTATCGCCGGCAGCTTGGTCGAGCTCCGGCGTCAGCCCCGGCGCGCTGGGGATGATTTGCACGTTCTCCCCGCGATACGACATGGTGGCCGACAGGTCGCGTTCGACCCACTGGTAGCCGAGGGCTACACGGCCGCCCAGCCGCTGCTCGTCCCAGTCGCGGAACCGGCGGTCGAAGTACGAGCCGCTGAGGCCCAGGCTCACCGGCTGGTCGAACCAGTACGGATCCTGGAAGCTCACCAGGTAGCGATTCACCTCGGAACCGGGCGAGGCGTCGATGCGGAACCGCTCGCCGTTGCCGCGAAACGCCGTGCCGTTGCGGATATCCTCGAAGCTCCGCGGCGGGCGTCGCCAGTTGAAGTTTCGTTCGTCGATGACGACGTTGCCCACGACGCCGGCGTCGGAGTTGACGCCCACGCCCAGCATGAGTCGGCCGGTCTGCGTCTCGTCGCCTTCGATGAAGACGTCGACCGTGCCCTCGGGGTAGTTCGGCGTGCCGTCGGGCGGCAGCACGTAGTAGGGGCTCGTGGGGTCGACCGAGTAGCCCGGCAACGGTCCCTGCGTGTTGAGCGGCGTGGGGGCGATCGAGCCGGCCGGCGGCTGAAGCTGCGGCGAGTACTGCGCCGGCTGGACTCCGCCGTCGCCCGCAGCCACCGACTCGGGGCCCGTGGCGCGCACCACTTGTCCGCCGTACTGCGCCGGCTGGCCCGGCTGCGCGGTTGGCACGGTGGCGTAGGCCTGGTTGACGTAGCCGCTCTGCGGCGCCGCGGCGCCGATGTTCTGGTAAGCCGCGTTGCCGCTGCTGGGACTCTGCCCGCGAATCTGGGCGTAGGGATTCACGGCGGCGGGAGCGTCCGGCCGCGTCGGCTGCCATGCCGGCAACCAGTTGCCCGAAGGCGTCGGCTCGGGGCTCTGCCCCCGCACAATCCCCCCCCTCCCTTGAAGGGAGTGGCTAGGGGAGGGATTCGCCCCGCTTGATGGTAAAGGTGATCCGAACTCCGGCTGCGGGGCCGACGCCGGCGAGTTGCGTTGTTCTGCCGCTGCGGCCTCCGCCTCCAGCCACCGCTGATAGTGTGCGTCGTCGTCGAAGTAGAGGTCGAGGTCCCAAGTTCCAACCGGTGGCGACGTAGCGTCATGCAACGCGTCGTCGGGAGTCGGCGGCGTGTTCGATGCTGCCGGCGGCCAACCCTGCGCCAGCGCACAGGGCGGAGCGATCACCGGCGGGCCAAGCTCCTCGGGATTCTGTCCGCGAATGTTCGGCCGCGGCCGCTCCGCCAGCCCGAGATCCGCGTCCTCGGGAATTCGGAACGTGATCTTCGGCCGTTCGCCGGTCGCCTGGTTGGTGTTGAACACCTGGCTGGCCATAAGCCGCCGCTCGCTGGCCTTTAGCTCGCGAGTGTCCATGATCTGGCCGGGGTAGATCGTTACGCGGTTCAGCGCCGTTTGGATGCGCGTATGCGGATTGTCGCCGCCGATGTGGACGAAAATCCGCCCGACGCGCCACCGCTGGCCTTCCTCGATCTTGTACAGCAGGTCGAGCTGCCCCGGCTCTTCGAGAAACACCGGCTGGGCCTGGACGTCGGCGAAGACGAATCCCTGGCTGCCATAGAGGTCCTGAAGGCGTTGGGTCTCCTGCTCCATCTTGGCCTGCTCGAACGGCTGCGCGCCGGCGACCTTCCCGGTCGACGTCATCGCATCCTGATCGAACTTCGTGTTGCCGATGTACCGCACGTCGCGAATCTGGTACCGCGGGCCTTCGTGGATGATCCAGGTGATCGTGAACCAGTTGCCTTCTTCGTTCGATTCGTAGTGCGGGCTAATGCGGGCCTGGAAGTATCCAAAGGCCCGGTAGTACGTCGTGAGCAAGTTGCGATCGGCCTCGATCTTCTCGCGGTCGACGTAGCCCTTCCACATCATGAGGATCGGCGGTTTGGATTTGACGATCGTCTTCAGCCGGGCGGCGCTGACGAAGTCGTTGCCCACGAAGTTGACGTCCCAAATCTTCTGCACCCCGCCCTCGTGGATAAGGTAGGTGACGCCGTGGTCGGTCGCCTTGTTGCCCTCGAGAATCGTGACCTGGACGTTGTTGTAGCCCTTGCCGACGTAATGGTCGCGAATCTTCCGCCGGCCTTCTTCGACCGAGTAGGGATCAATCGCTCCGCCCGGCTTGAGAAGCGTTTGCTTGCCGAGCGACTTGTCGCTGATCTTGTTGTTGCCGATGTAGTAGACGTAGCGAATCGTGGGCCGTTCGACGACTTGGAAGATGACTATCTGCCCCTGCGGGGTGGACTCGTAGAGCGGCTTCACTTGCAAGAACCACCCCAAGCCTTCCAACTTGCGGACGTCGCGGGTGACGATGGTCTTATCGAACGGCCGGCCGGCGCGGGTGGTCAACTGAGCGGCGACCTTCGAGGTCGACACGGTTTCGTTGCCGATGATGCGCACCTCGGCGACGACGTCGGCGGGGGCGGTTTCGGCGGCCGGCGCGGGGAGGCTTTCGGCGACCGGCGGGGCTGAGAGCTCCGAGAGCCCATAGCGGTCCGGCGCCGGCAACGCCTCCTGTCCACGCGCGCCGCGCCCCGCCGCAAGCGCCGCGAGGGCGAACGCCCCGCAGCACAGGCACGACGCGATGAGCCTCGGTGTTTTGAGCGGCATGAACCGTTCCGGCACGGGACGACGAGTGGACAAGGCGCGCTTGCCGACCGGCGCGCACGGGTGGTGAGCGTGCGCAGCGAGTCCGCAAAAAATGGCCGGCAAGAAATACCGGATTACCCAGGGCGCGACAAGACGGGTTCACGACGCCGCCCCGAATTAGACTCTCCGTTTCCCTCCCCTTGATGGGGAGGGGTTAGGGGAGGGGTGAGGAAGCGAGAACACGGAATGCAATTGGGATTGCGCGATCCAAACGCCAAGCGCATCCCCCTCTCCAACCCTCCCCGCAAGGGGGAGGGAGCCGGAAGGGACTAAATCAAGGAGCCGCTAGCACGGAACGACGCCCCTCAGAACTCCGCCGTGCCGTAGGTCTCCAACTCCGCGTATGGCTTGTGCGAGAAGTTGCGGAACCGCGTAAACTCGTGGACCCAGGTGAGCTTCACGTCGCCGGTCGGCCCGTTGCGCTGCTTGCGGACGAGCAAATCGGCCTCGCCGCGGACCCGCTCGCGGTCCTCCTCGTTCGTCTGATAGTACTCGTCGCGGTGGACGAACATCACCACATCGGCGTCCTGCTCGATGGCGCCCGACTCCCGCAGATGGCTGAGCTGCGGCTTGTTCGAGTGCGACGACTCGACCTGCCGGTTGAGCTGCGCGAGGCACAACACGGGCACGGCCAGTTCGCGGGCCAGACCCTTGAGCCGGCGCGAAATCTTCGAGACTTGTTCCTGCCGGGGATCGCGAGGGTTGTCGGGGTCGATGAGCTGCAGATAGTCGATCACCACGAGCCCCAGGTTTTCGCGCCGCTTAAGCCGGCGGGCGTTGGCGGCGATCTCGGTCATCGTGCGGCTCGGCGAATCGTCGATGAATAGCGGCGCCAAGCTGATCTCCGAGGCGGCCATCACCAGCTTCTGCTGCTCGTCGCGCGAGATCGTGCCGTTGCGAAGTCGGTTGCCGTTCACGCCGGCCACAGAGCAAAGCAGCCGGTCGCCCAGCTCAATGGCCGACATTTCCAGGCTGACGAAGAGCGTCGCGACGCTGGCGCGCAAGGTTGCATGCTCGGCGATGTTCATCGCCAGCGCCGTCTTGCCCATACTGGGGCGCGCCGCCAGCACGATGAGCTCCGACTTGTGCAAGCCGCCGGTGAGCTGGTCGAAGTCGTCGAACCCCGTCTCGACGCCACCGAAGGCGTGCTTGTGGTCCATCCGCGCGTCGATGCGGTCGAGCGACTCCTGCAGCACTTCGGAAATCGGCGTCACCTGCCCGGCGCCGCGGTCCTCGAGGATGCCGAACAGCCGCTCCTCGGCTTTGCCGAGAATTTCTCGGGTTTCGCTTGTCGGGTCGTAGGCCAGTTGCTGCATGTCGATGCTGGCGTGGATGAGCGACCGCAGCACCGACTTGTCGGCGACGATCCGGGCGTAGTATTCGGCGTGGGCTGCGGTGGGAACCTGGCGGCCGATCTCCGCGAGGTATGCGGCGCCGCCGATCGTTTCGTAGGCGTCGGCCTTCTTGAGCCGCTCGACCAGCAGCATGAGGTCGATCCGCTGGCCGCCGTCGTGCATCGCCAGCAGGTGTTCGAAGATCGCGCGGTTGGCGTCATCGTAGAAGTCGGTCGCGCGGACGAGGAGCGCGACTTCGTCGAACACCTCCGGTAGCAAGAGAATGCTGCCGAGCACGGCTCGCTCGGCCTCGACGCTGTTTGGAACCTGCTGGGCGTAGAGGTCGCCGCCGGAACCAATGACGCTGCCGCCCAGACGTCCGTTTCGATCGGCCATGGCGCGCTCCTTCGTTTGCCAACGGGAATGAACCCGTCACTCTGACCGCACCGCAGCACCGCGACGGCGTTAGGCGTCGCCGCCGACCGTCGGGACGACCCACACCTTGAGCTCGCCTTCAACTTCGCTGGCGAGCTTGAACTTGACCGTGTAGAGGCCGAGCTCCTTGAGCACGCCGTCCAGCTTGATCTGGTCGATGTGCAGGTGGACGTCGTTTTTCTTAAGAGCCGCCACGATCTCCGGGGCGCCGACGCTGCCGTACAGGTGGCCCTCATCGGTGGCGTTGGCCTCGATCGTGATGCTCTGTTTCGAGATCTCGACGGCCTTCTTGCGGAGGTCGGCCTGCTGGGCCCGCTCGATGGCCTGCAGCTTGGCGCGGTGCTTGTCGACCATCCGCTTGTGATGGTCCGAGGCCATCGTGGCCAGGCCCTGCGGAATGAGGTAGTTGAGGGCGTAACCCGTGCGCACCTCGACGACGTCGCCCTGCTTGCCCAAGTCCTCGACGTTGTGAATGAGCAGCAGCTCGACGCCGTTGTGCGCCCCCCGCGGCAGGCGATGGGCGGTGGCCGGGTTCTTCTTGCGTGATTTGGTCTTCATAGCCGGCGTTTCGTTTTCGCGAACGATGAATTTGCAGGGAAGGGAACTTTACCACAGAGGACACAGAGAGCACAGAGTTACTCTTCTTGCCATTTTTTCTCCGTGCACTCTGTGTCCTCTGTGGTAAATCTTTTGTATTGTCAAAATGGAATTTCGTCCGGTGGGAAGCCTGCCGGCGCCGGGGCGGGTCCCGGATCGTAATCTTCGCTGTACGAGCCTTCGTCGCCGCTGCCGGAGTTGCCGGTGCGGCCGCCGCTGGAGCGGGCCGCCCCGCCGCGGCTTCCTCCTCCTCCGTCGCGGCTGCCGAGCATCTGCATCCGCTCGCACACGACCCGCAGCTTGCTGCGCTTCTGGCCGTCCTTCTCCCACATGTCGAGCTTCAGCCGGCCCTCGATGAGCACCGGCGCGCCCTTGCTGAGGTATTCGTTCGCCACTTCGGCCGTGCGGCCCCACATCGTGACGTCGACGAACGTGGTCTCGTCGACCCATTGGTCGTTCCGCTTTACGCGGTCGTTCACGGCCAAACCGATTTCCGACACGGCCGTACCGCTAGGGATGTAGCGTAGCTCGGGGTCGCGGGTAAGGTTGCCAACCAGGATGACGCGGTTGAAGCTGGCCATGACGACGGGTTCCTGTCACACGGGGCCGGATGGGCGAGCTGGGCCGATTGGTGAACGGCTGTACCGATGCCCCTAGGCTACCAAACCCCAAAGCGAAATGCAAAGCGACGGCAATTCCCGGTCATTCTGAGGTCTGCCGAAGAATCTAGCCGCAAATAAAGTCAGACTAGACCCTTCGGCGGACCTCAGGGTGACAGTCCTCCAGTCTTACTCGACCCCGGCGCCCACAGCCTCCGGTTCCTCGACGTCTTCCGGCGCAACGCTCGGAGCTGGGGCCGTCACTTCGCCCTTGGCGTGGGCCAGGATCGGCTCGACCAGGCTCTCCGGCAGCCGCACGAACAGTTGCCGCAGAATCGAGTCATTGATTTCGCACTGCCGGGTAATGCCCGTCAACTGGCTCGTCGGCAAGCGGAAGTACATGAGCCAATAGGCCCCCTTGCGCTGGCCCTTGATCGCGTAGGCCAGCCGCCGCTCCTCCCACAACCGGCTCACCAGCAACTCGCCGCCGGCGGCCTCGACGAACCCTTCGATTTCGCGGGCCACGCCATCGCGGTCACGGGCAAAGCGATTCGAGTCGAGGATGAACAACCCTTCGTAAACGCCTGTATTATCTGCCAAGACTGCACTCCCGTTGGGGCTGTCGGCTGTCAGCTGTCAGCTGTCAGCCAGAACGAATCGCTCGTCCCTCTGGCCAAGAGCCGACAGCCGATAGCTGACAGCCAACTACTTTCCGTTGTACTTGTTCATTGCGACCGCCACGCCTTCGGCCGCCCACAATCGCACCGCGTCGGCGGCGCGGGCGACTTCGACGTCGATGATCTCGCGCTCCGAAGCAGTAAATTTTCCCAACACGAAATCCGCCGGATCCCAGCGATCCGGAACCGGGCCAACACCGATTCGCAGCCGCGGGAACTCAGTGGTTCCCAGGGCCCGAATCACGTCGGCCATTCCGTTGTGTCCACCGGCCGTGCCTTGCGGTCGCAGTCGCAACTCGCCGACGGGGAGTTGAAACTCGTCGCACACGACCATCACGTCGGCAAGCGAAACCTGGTAGAAATCGAAGGCCTGCCGCACGCTTGCGCCGCTGCGGTTCATAAACGCCTGCGGCGCCACGAGCAGGGCCTTGTGCTCGGCTAGTTGGCACTCGCACACTTCGGCGTCGAACTTCTTACGCGCCGCGGTCGCCCCGCTTTCGAGGGCCAAACGCGCGATGGTTTCGAAGCCGACGTTGTGCCGCGTTCCTTCGTACTTCCTCCCCGGGTTTCCCAGTCCGACGACCAGTTTCATCAACTTACCCCACATTTAGCGGCGGGGCTTGCCCCGCACGACGCCCCGCGAGCGGGGCGGCTAAATGGTTGGGAATGTGACCAATCTTGACTCTCACTCCTTCTCGGCCGCGTCCTCGTCCTCGGCCTTGCGACCGATGATTTCCGGCTCGGCGCCGGCCGCCGCCAATTCTTCCTCGGGCTCCGCCGCGGGCTCTTCGCATTGCACGGCCACGTCGTCCGCGTCGGTGACCAGCGTCGCGCCCTGGGGCAGGTCATACACGTCACCCACCTTCAGCGAGCCGTGGAGCTGAAGATGATTGATGTTGATGTGCAGCGCCTCGGGAATGCTGATCGGCGACGTTTCGATCTCGACATAGTGGACCATGTGCACGACAACGCCGCCTTCGTGCTCGCCCGGCGCCTCGCCCTTGAGGAGCAGCGGCACCTCGACGGTCACGCGCTCGTTGGCGTCGACCCGCAGGAGGTCGACGTGCACCAGGTGCTGTTGGAACGCGTCCCACTGCACGTCCTGGAGCAGCGCCTGCCCCGAGGCGGCGCCGGCCAGGTCGACCACCTTCTGCCCGTGCCGCAGCGTGGCACGGAGTTGGTCGGCGGGGATCGTCACCATGACCGGCTCTTCGCCGTGTCCGTAGATGATGCCGGGCAATTTGCCCTCACAGCGCATCCGCCAGTTACTCCGCTTGCCGGTGGTGGTGCGTTTCTCAACGTTGAGGATATCGGCCATGTGCGAGGCGATCCGCGTACTTGGTCAGGGGGCGCCGAAATTCGGCAAACCCTGAATTGTCGCCGATTTGCGCTGGATTTCAAGCCCAGGCGCCGCGAGAAGTTGGGGGCGGAAAAGGTTGCCTAAACCCACCTTAAAACCGCCTTCCAGCCGCCTACGGAAGTCGGCGGTTGGCGTCGGGTATCGCGTCCTTCCGGCTTCGGCTAGGAGTGAGCGGCGGCGGGGCAAACAGCGTCACTTAAACAACCCGCTGACCGATTCGTTGCGATGAATCCGCTTAATTGCCTCGCCCAACAGCGGGGCGACGCTCAGCACTTTGGTGATCGGCGCCTGGTCGAGCCGCTGAGGAATCGAGTTGGTGCACACAAGGCTCGCGAGATTCGCTTCGTGGAGGTTGTTCACCGCGTTGCCGCACAGCACCGCGTGCGAGACGCCGACGTGGATTTCCTTCACGCCGTTCTCGTGGAGCACATTCGCGGCGCCGCGGATCGAGCCGGCAGTGCTGATGAGGTCGTCGAACATGAGGGCCACCTTCCCGGCGACCGGTCCGCCGAGGATGTTGGCCTGCACGGTTTTCTCGGCGCTCATCCGCCGTTTGTCGATGATCGCCACGCTGCCGCCGATCCGCTTCGAGTGCCCCAACGCGCGCTTGATGCTGCCTTCGTCAGGGCTGACGATGACGATTTCTTCGGTCGGAATTTTCAGGCTCAGGAAATGCTCGTTGAGCACCGGCGACGCGTAGAGGTGATCTACCGGCACGTCGAAGAAGCCTTGAATCTGCGCGGCGTGCAGATCCATCGTCAGCACGCGATCGGCCCCGGCGCGGGTGATCAGATTCGCGACCAGCTTGGCGGTGATGGGGACGCGCCCTTCATCTTTGCGATCCTGCCGGGCGTAGCCGAAGTAGGGGATCACCGTGGTGATCCGCTCGGCGCTGGCCCGTTTGCAACTGTCGATCATCACGAGCAGTTGAAACAGGTTGTCGTTGACCGGCGGGCACGTGGGCTGAATGAGAAACACGTCACGGCCGCGGACGTCTTCGTTGATCTTGCAGGACGTCTCGCCATCGGGAAAGTTCCCGAGCGTGATATCGCCCAGCGGCACGCCCAAGTACTCGCAAATCTGGGAGCTGAGCGCCCGATTCGCCTTGCCGCTGAAGATTTTCAGGTCGTTCATGGAGCGTGTCGTCTCGGCAACGCCAAACAGTCATTCTGAGGTCCGCCGAAGAATCTAGCCAGACCCTTCGGCAGACCTCAGGGTGACAGACTCGGCCCGCGCCTTCCGAAGTTCCTCCTCCACCGCCGCCAGTTCGTCCACATTGTTGACGCTGAGCGCCTCGCACGACTTGAGCACGGGGAGCGCCTCGACGCGCCTCCCGGCGGCCAGCAACTGCCCGGGGCAGTCCGTAATGTAATACTCGCGCTGCGAATTGTCCGCCCGTAACTGGTCGAGCGCCCACAGCAACGCCGCCGCATCGAACACGTAGGTGCTGACGTTGATTTCGAAAATCGCCTTCTGTTCGGCCGTGGCGTCCTTTTCCTCGACGATGCCGGTGAACTCACCGGCCGCGTTCCGCACGATGCGGCCGTAACCCGTGGGATCTTCGCGCTGGACGGTTCCCAACAGGCACGCGGCGCCGCGACGTTCGAATTCTTCCAGGAGCGTCCTCACGGACTCGGCCTGCAGCATCGGCGAGTCGCCGGCGACAATGACCACGGGCCCGCGATGGTCGGCAAGCGCCTCGCGGCACATCATCACGGCATGCCCCGTTCCGAGCTGCTCCCGTTGTTCGGCAAACTCGACGCCGGGGACTTCGGCCAACTCCGCCTGCACGAGGTCCGCCCTATAACCCACAACGACAACCAGTCGCGGAACGCCGGCCGCTTGCAGGGCGTCGAGCACGTATCGCACCATCGGCCGCCCGTTGGCCGCCACAAGCACCTTGGGCAGCTCGCTCTTCATCCGCGTGCCCTTCCCCGCAGCGAGGATGATGGCCAGGGCAGGGGATGGAGGCATCGCGGGGCTCCGCAAACAGGACAGGCGGCGGCGAGCGGGCGTTCGCTGGCAACGGCCGTCCTATCTTGGCAAACCACCGCCCACGATGAAAGCCATCGACTCGGCCGGTGGACATTGCTTTCTTACCCGTCCAACCGGCCGAGCCGGTGGCTTTCATCCAGCATGCCCGGCTCTTAGAATGCGAGATTCGCCCCGAATTGCCGTCCCTTCGCCGAGACGCCTGCGTGCAAGACGCTATTGAAAAAGCCGACGTCCTGATCGAGGCAATGGGCTGGATCCGTCGGTTCCGCGACAAGGTCACTGTCATCAAGCTCGGCGGCAGCGTGATGGAGGATCCCGAGGCCCTCGACCATCTGCTGGTCGACGTCGTGTTCATGGAAACCGTCGGCATGCGGCCGATCGTGGTCCACGGCGGCGGCGCGGCGATCAACCGGGCAATGGCCGAGGCTAACCTGGAGCCGCGGTTCATCCAAGGCCGGCGGTACACCGACGAGGCGACGCTCAAGATCGTCGAGCGGGTGCTAGCCGGCGAGATTAACGAAACGATCGCTCGCCGCATCGAAGAGTTCGGCGGTCGAGCGATGCCGCTCAATTTCGTCGGACCCACGAACAACAACGTCCTCTACGGCGAACGGCTCACGCTGCCTGGCAAGGATGGCGAGCAGATCGATCTCGGCGCTGTGGGCCAGGTGACCCGCGTCAACCGCGAGGTGCTCGACAACCTGTGCTTCGCCGGGCAGGTGCCGGTCATTCCGTCGATGTGCGAGACCGCCGCCGGCGAGCGGCTCAACGTGAACGCCGACACCGCAGCCACCGCCGTCGCTCAAGCCGTCGGTGCCGAGAAGCTCGTGTTCCTCAGTGACGTCAACGGCGTCCGCAAGGACAAAAACGACGCGGAGTCGCTCATCCACTCGCTAACGGCCGAGGACGCCCGGCGGCTCATCGCCGACGGGAGCATCGAATCCGGCATGATCCCCAAAGTGGAGGCATGCCTGGAAACGCTCAGCCGCGGCGTGCGAAAAATCCACATCATCGACGGCCGGCTGCGGCACTCGTTGCTCCTGGAAATCTACACCAACCGCGGCGTCGGGACCGAACTGGTCGCCGAACCCGTTTGACCACCGAACTGTCTTGGCCACGTTCCAATTCCACAGGACGAACCACAAAGGAACGAAGACACAAAGACGAAAAGGTACGGTAATAGCCGCTAATCCTCGCTTATCTCGATTAGTGAGGCTTAGCGCTTATCAGTGTTCCAACGATTCCCCAATTTCCCCCTTCGTGTCTTCGTGTCTTAGTGGTTAATCCCCTCCGCAACTCCCACGAATTGAAATGTCGCCTGAAACCGCCGCACTCTTTCAGCAGTACGTCATCCCCAACTACCGGCGGTTTCCGGTGGCGCTCGTCCGTGGCGAGGGGTCGTGGGTGTGGGACGACGCCGGGAACCGGTATCTCGACTTTTTCCCCGGCTGGGGCTGCAACCTGCTCGGGCACTGCCCGGTGAGCGTCGTCGCGGCCGTGCAGGAGCAACTCGCCGAGCTGATCCACGTGCCCAACACCTGGCACATGGAGGCCCAGGGGCGGTGGGCGCAGCTCTTGAGCGAGCGCAGCTTCGGCGGGCAGGCCTTCTTCTGCAACAGCGGCGCCGAGGCGAACGAAGCCGCGATCAAACTAGCCCGCCTGCATACGCCGTCCGAACGGTACAAGATCATCACCTTCACCGGCGGCTTCCACGGACGCACCTACGGCGCCACCAGCGCCACGGCCCAGCCGAAGTATCACGAAGGGATCGGGCCGCTTTTGCCGGGGTTTGACTACGCACCGTTTGGCGACCTCGACGCGGTGCGCCAGCTCGTCGACGCCGAGACGGCCGCGATCCTCGTCGAGCCGATCCAGGGCGAAGGCGGCATCCGCATTCCGCCGGCCGACTTCTTGCTTGGCCTCCGCCAGATCGCCGACGAGCACGGTCTGGTGCTCATTTTCGACGAAGTACAAGCCGGCTGTGGACGCACGGGAAAATGGTTCGCGTATCAGAACTTTGGCGTCGAGCCGGACGTGATGACGCTGGCCAAGAGCCTGTGCGGCGGGATCGCCGGTGCCGCGATGCTGGCCCGTCGCGAAATCGCCGCGAGTCTCAAACCCGGCCTGCACGCCGCCACTTTCGGCGGCAACCCAATCGCGGCCCGGGCGGGGATCGCCTCGATCGAGGCGATCGAGCAGGGCGGACTGCTCGACCGGGCCGTGCAGCTTGGCGCCCTGTTCCGCGCGCTGCTGGAACCGCTTGTCGCCGAGCTGCCGCACGTCCGCGAGGTACGGCAATGCGGTCTAATGATCGGCGTGGAGCTCACGGGCGACGCCGCGCCGCTCGTCCAAGCGTGCATGGACCGGCGGCTGCTCATCAACGTCACCCAAGGCAACGTCATCCGTTTGCTGCCTGCCATGACGCTCGAAGACGACCAGGCTCGCGAAGGATGCACGATCCTAACAACCGCCCTTCGCAATTTCACTCCGTAAATCAGCCATGCGACATCTACTCAACGTCGCCGACCTGACGACCGACGAGATTCTGCGGATCTTCGCGCTCACCGCCGACCTCAAGACCAAGTTCCGTGCCGGCGTGCGCGAGCCGCTCCTGCCCGGGCGAGTGATGGCGCTGCTCTTCGAGAAGCCGTCGCTGCGCACGCGCGTGAGCTTCCAGGCCGGCATGGCTCACCTGGGCGGCTCGAGCATGATGCTCGGCGACGACGCGGGGTTCGGCAAACGCGAGTCGATCGCCGACTTTACTCGCGTGCTGAGCGAAATGGTCGACGTGATCGTCGTGCGGGCCAAGAGCCACGATACCGTGAAGGCGGTGGCGGCCCACTCCGCGTGCGCGGTGATCAACGGCCTGACCGACCGCAGCCATCCATGCCAGGCGCTGGCCGACTTGTTCACGCTTCGCGAACAGGTCGGGCAACTCTCTGGGGCCAAGCTTGCCTGGGTCGGCGATGCGAACAACGTGGCCCGCAGCGTCGCGATCGCGTGTGCGCTGCTGGGGGTCGAGTTCGCCGCCGCCACGCCCCAAGGCTACGAATTCGACCAGCCGTTTCTCGACCGGCTCAACCACGTGGCGCCCGCCGCCAAGGTGTTATTCACCGACGACCCCGTGGCGGCCGTCCGCGGCGCCGCGGCCGTGTACACCGACGTGTGGGCCAGCATGGGCCAGGAGGCCGAACAGGCCCAACGGCGAAAGGATTTCGCTGCCTACCAGGTGAACGCGGCCCTGATGGGGGCGGCCGGCCCGACCGCCCGGTTCATGCACTGTCTCCCCGCCAAGCGCGGCGAAGAAGTGACCGACGAGGTGATGGACGGCCCTTACAGCGTGATCGTCGAGCAAGCGGCCAATCGCATGCACGTGCAAAAGGGCGTGCTGGCGTGGCTGCTGGGGGCACAGAGCTAAACGCCGAGTGGTAAATCGAATGACCCAAGAAATTCGCTCCGCCGACGCACTTCGAAAGTGGTCGATCGAGCCCGCGCCATTCGGCGTCGCGGCAGGGCGCGTGATCGTCCGCGCCGGGCGCACCACGGTCCTTTGCACCGCCAGCATCGAAGAAAGCGTGCCTCCCTGGATGGTCGGCCAGGGAAAAGGCTGGGTGACCGCTGAGTACAACATGCTCCCCGGGAGTACGGCGCCGCGCAAGGCGCGAGACCGCGGCGGCAAAGTCGACGGCCGCACCACGGAAATCCAGCGCCTCATCGGCCGCAGCCTACGGGCGGTCGTCGACTTGCAGGCGCTGGGCGAACGAAGCGTGACCGTCGATTGCGACGTGCTGGAGGCGGACGGCGGCACCCGCACGGCGTCGATCACCGGCGGCTACGTCGCCCTGGTGCAGGCGATCCGCACATTCGGCGGCCCGGAACCCCTTACCGACAGCGTCGCCGCGGTGAGCGTCGGCATCGTCGACGGCCGGCCAATGCTCGATCTCGACTACGCGCTCGACGTCGCCGCGGCGGTCGACATGAACGTCGTGATGACGGGCCAAGACCGTTACGTCGAAGTCCAAGGCACGGGCGAGGAAGCCACGTTCGACGCGGCGGAACTCGCCGTCATGCTCGAACTGGCCCGCCGCGGCATCGACGAGCTTACGCGACTGCAGGGTCGCGCGTTGGGCTAGGCCGTCAGGCTGCCGCGTCAGTTGGCGCCGCCGCCATTGCCCCCGCCGTCGCCGCCGCCGCCATCGCCGCCGCCGTCGCCTTGATCCTGATCCTGATCCTGGTCTACTGGCTCACCGGCGCCGGCGAAGGTAAACGTCGTCACGTTGCCGATGCCCGTGAACGACGGCGAGGCCGTTATCCGCACGTAGCGGCGGTCAGCCGAGACCACCGCCGTGGCGAACAACTGCGTCCCTTCGGGAAGCGTAATGATGACGGGCTGGAAGCCCACTTGCCCGCCACGCGCGAGCGCCAGCGCCCGCCGCAGATCGACCGGGTCGTCGCCGCGAATCGGCAGCGACGCGAGATCGTCGAGCGACCCCAACTGCTGCGCCAACACGGCGCGACTGACCGCGGCTTGGCGGTCAACGGCCGCCGCCAATTGCGCGTCCGCCAGCGGTTGGGCCCGGCGGCCCTGGTTGAGGTTGAACACCACGGCCGCATCGTCGGTGCCCACGGCAATGTGCTGCCGCTCGTGCTCTTCGTCCTGGCTGCGGAAGTTTTTGTACACGTCGACGGTCACGCGGCCCGCGACGAGCTCGCCCCAAACTTTGCGAATCCGCACGCGGTACTCGCCTGCGTAGCCCTCGGGGCAGACGTAGGTTTCGCTGAAGCCTTCGCTGGGCGTCTCTTCGGTCCCGGCGTACGAATCGCCTAACATCACGCCGCCCGAAGCGGTGCGCGGCTCGCGGAGCGAGCAGGTCGTGCCCGCCGGCTCGTCGACCATCAAGTCGACGTCGGCGTCTCCCGTCCACGTGACTTTCACGACGCAGTCGCGGATAAGGGCCGCGTTGAGGTCAGCCTGGAATGCGGCGAGAGTTTCCTGGTCGCCTTTCTTCGCCAATTCGTCGAGCGTTGCCTTGGCGGTGCGGAGCGCCGCATTGCGAACCGCCTCCTGATTCGCCGGCCACGCCTGTCGCAGGATGCCGACGGTCGACCAACGAATCCCGTCGACGTCTTCCGCGCGTTGCGCCGCTTGCAGTCCCAAGGCATACGCCTCTTGGTGCAACGGCGCCACCTTGATCACCTGCCGGTAAACGTCCAGGGCGCGCTTGTCGAGGCCCATGTGGCCCAGATACCGCGCGATCAGCATCAACTCTTCGGGGCTCGTGCTGAAGTCGCACGCCGACATGATCGCTCGCTCGACGTCGGCCTTGGGCCGGCCGCCGAGCTCCTTGGCAATTCCCAGCGACTCATACATCCACGACTGCGGCTGCCCGTGGCTCAGGGCGGCATTGATCATCGCGATGGCATGGTCGTACTGTTTTTGCTTGACGAGGGCGGCCACCCCGCGGCGGACGACCTCGGCGTCTTCCGTCGCGGCGGCGAAGTGCTGTGACCAAAACTCGTCGGGCGTCTTCGACAGATCGATCTCGATCCCCGGGACGCGCGGGGGACGGGCCGTCGACGGATCGATCGCTTCGACCGCCGCCGCGTCTTCGGCCGCCGATTCGTCCGCAGGCGCCGCCACGGGCGTCGCTGGGACCACGGGCGCTACCGGCGTCGTCACGGCCACCGCGCCGACGGAGTCGGCCTCGATGCGATCGGGTATCGCGAAGAAGCCGCCGCCACCGCCGCCGCCCTGGCCGCCGCCGCCAAAGCCGCCGCCGCCGCCACCGAATCCACCGCCGCCACCGCCCAGGCCGCCGCCGCCGCCACCGCCGCCCAGGCCGCCGCCGCCAATGCCGCCGCCGCCGCCGAGGCCCTGGATGCCCAGGTTCTCAATCGGCAGTACCAGGTCGGCCACCGGGTACACCTTCACTTGGAGCTTGGTGTTGGCTTCATCCTCGGTGGTGATGAGCAGCACTTCGTTGTCGACGACGTAAGTCAGGTCCTCGACCTGCTTGAGCATGAGGTCCAGCGCCGACCGCAGCGTCACGCCGCCGATGTCGACGTCGATCTCCTGATCGGGGCTCACGGCTACGGCGTCGAGCGCCGCGGTATCAAACACGATCGGAATATCGTATTCATCCGAGATGAGGCCCATGATCGTGTTGAGCGGCGTCTGCGGGAACTGCAGCGGCGAGATGAGCGGCTTGCGCAGCGCCTCGAAAATCCGCGACTCGGCCTCGCCTTGAGTCTTGAGGTCCACGGACGCGTACCGCGCTTTGCGCCGCTTGGACAACTCTTCCCATACCGGCGCATCCGGGTAGACGATCGGCGGGTTGTCGGGGAACGGGATGTGCGACAGCTCGATCTGGAACATCGTGTCCCACGCCGCGGCCCAACGAGCCGACCGCGTGACGTCTACCAGATACTTGTGCCGCGTGTGCCGGGCCCAGAGCGTGGCAGCCACGGGAGTCACGCCAATGGGATCGATCTCGGCGACGATCGCGGCGACCTCCTCGGCTTCGACGTATTTTCGCTCATCCATCAGCGCATTGAACCGATCCATAAGCTGCTTCTCGCGCACCAGTCGCCGTGTGAGCCGTTCGTTGAGGAACTTCTGCTCGCGAGCCGCGGCCAGCTCAGCTTCGCGGAGGCGGTCCAGCTCGTCCTTGATCGACGCCTGTCGCTGGGCCTCGCGCAGTGCGATATCGAGCTTGTCGGCAAGTTCCGCCCGCTTGGCTTCGTCGACGTCAGGCGTCTTCATCAGGTTTTCGAGGGCCAGCTTGAGGTCCTGCGCCACGAGCGTCGGCTCGGTCGCCATCCGCTCGCGGGCGCGGATCACCGTGTTCTGAATCTCTTTCTCGAGCATCCCGATGAACACACGGCGCTCTTGCTCGACTTCGTCGAGAAACGCGCCGTTCGCGCCGATGCGCGCGGCGCCCGCCGCCGGGACCGGGGTTTCGATCGGGGCGCCCTGCAACACGATGTCGCCCTGGAGGGGCGCCGCGCCGGCGCCGGTCGTATCGGCAGGAGCCGGAGTCGCCGGAGCTGGAGTCGCCGGAGCTGTCGCCGCGCCGGCCTCAATCGGCTCGGCCCCGGAGCCGAACGGATCGGCGTCGCTCTCGACGACCGCCTGCACCGTGCGAGCCTGCACGTTGCCGGGGTCGCGCTGCAGCACGGCCTGCACGATGCGTCCCGCAGCGGCCCGATCGCCGGAGGCGACGGCCCGCTCGGCCAGCATCGTCAGTTCATCCACGCGGGCGCCCACGAGCCGGGCCGCTTCGGCCAAGCCGGCCGAGCCCACCGTCGGCAGCGTCACGCCGCCGTCACGGCTCGCGAAATTCACGAGCTCCGCCAAATACGCCTGATCGAGATTGGGGGCGTCCGGCGTCGCGTTCCAATTCAAATCCGTCGCGGTCCCGTCGGCGGCTGCAGCGGTCACGCGGATCGTCTGCGGGCCCAATAATTCGGCCGTTGTGCGACCCAGCACCACGGTGTCGCGGTCGCTCCGCAACGGCGGGAACGACTCGGGATAAAACTGTCCCAATTGATCGGGGAGCTGGACGGCCGTGGGCCACAGCACGGCGACGCGCGTCCAGTTCGCCAAATCCTTGCCGACCGCCTGGCCCTGCCGAAGATTTTCCTCGTGAGCGCGCTCGTCGGTCACGCCAGCCGCGTCGTCGGCCACGGCCAATCGCGGCGCAGCATAGAGATTTCCACCGGTCTGATTGGCCAACGCCGCAAGCGTTTGAGCGTCCACTTCGGGACCAATCGCGTAGCTCGACACGGCCGTCCGCGCCACACGGAGCCGATCGACCAGCGGCTGCAGCGTGGCCGCGTCGAGCATGTTGGCCTTGCTGGCGCCGTCGCCGACGTATGTGATGGCCCGGCAAGTCGAGCTGGCTTGTTCAAGCTGCTTGACGGCGGCGGTCAGGCCGCCCTCGAGATTCGTTGAACCCAGCGGAGCGCGATCGCGCAGCGCCAGCACGGCGGCTACGGTGGCCGGATCGCTCGCCGCGGCGAAACCGTCCATGAGCGGCACAGCGTCGACGTCGACGGCCATGATGTGAACGCGGTCGGTGGGCCGCATTCCGGCGAGCATCGCGTCGAGCGCGGCCAGCGCCGTGTCGCGATACGCGCCTTGCTGGCTCGCCGAAGTGTCGAATATCACGACGACGTCGACTGCGGGAACCGGGGCCGCCGGTTGCGGCGCCACGCTCAAGGCGTACGACGTTTGACCGTCGGCCGCGTACGTGGCAAGCCGAGCCGACTCGGCCGCATGGGCCGACGATGCAGCGACCGCCGCCGCAACCGCCAGGCTAGCGAGGGGGAAATGACGAGTACGCATGGGACATGCTCCGGCTCTGGACCGTCTGCGCTGCGACCGGCCGTGTTCCGTGGCGGCAGTCGCGCTGGGCGCAGTGATAGACTGTTTGATTCTCCCGAAAATTCGCGTAAACCTCCAGGTAACCCCATTTTAAGCTGATTCCAACGCAGTCGCCACAAGAAAGTGGGGGAGAATTGGAGCCTCCTCCGCATTGTCGGGGTGGCACGCCCAAGGTCTCCCGCAGGGCGTGGTCGTTTCGCCAAGCGACAGTTTCCCGAGGGATTCGCCCCACTCATCGGCTCCCACGGCATAACCATCTCGGCCTTGCCCGTGAACTCGCTCAGCGACAAGATCGTACAGAGTCGAATCAGCAACTTCCCGCACTGTTGCCGACGGCTTGGCCTTCCGGGCTAAGACTCGCCGCGGCAGTGCTTTTCCTGTGAGGCTTCCATGAAGCGCACCGCCTGGGTCGCTTTTGCCGCATTGTTCATTGGCCTGCTCGCCGGCGTCTGGCTCGCCAAACTACCTGCCGATTGGCAGCCGCTCCCGCGCGCCAGGGCTCAGTCGGCCACCGCCCTAGCGTCCCTCGACGCCCGCCCGGCCGCGCCGCCGCTCGACCTCACGCCCGAAGAGCAGCGCAACATCCGCGTCTATGACACGGCCAACCGTAGCGTCGTGAACATCGACACGACGATTACGACGGTCGACCACTATTGGGGCCTGCAGCGCCAGGCCGAAGGCTCCGGATCGGGCTCGATCCTCGACCGTGAAGGCCATATTCTCACAAACTTCCACGTCGTCGACGGCGCCGAGGACAGCGGGAGAATCACCGTCACGCTAGCGTCCAACAATTCTTACTCCGCCACGTTGGTGGGCTTCGACAGAGCGCAAGACATCGCGGTCCTCAAAATTGACGCGCCCGCCAACGAACTGCTCCCCATCTCGCTCGGCAGTTCCGACCATCTTCGCGTTGGCCAGCGTGTGTACGCTGTCGGCAATCCCTTTGGCTGGGACGGTACGATGACTACGGGCATCATTTCCAGCCTCAACAGGAACCTACCCAGCCGCGAACCGGACCAGCAAATGCAATCGCTTATTCAAACCGATGCACCCATGAACCCTGGCAACTCCGGCGGACCGCTCTTGAACACGGATGGCCACATGATTGGCATGTGCGTGGCCATCGCGAGCCGCACGGGGCAGAATTCGGGCATCGGCTTCGCCATTCCCATCAACCGCATCAAGGCCATCCTGCCCGATCTCATTACCCGCGGACACATTGTTCGAGCCGACATCGGCATTTCCGAAGTCATGGAAACCAACGGCGGGCTTGTGATCGGCCGCCTTAACCCCGACGGCCCGGCCGCGCAGGCGGGCCTGCGCGGCTTTCGCTTTGTCCGGCAGCAGCAGGGCCCATTCGTGCGAACCGTGATCGATCGCTCCCAGGCCGATCGCATCGTGGCCATTGACGGCGAGCCGATGACGACCGGAGTTCAGTTCCGCGACAAAATCTGGGAGCATCGCCCCGGCGACACAGTGCGGCTGACCATCGTGCGCGACGGCCAAGAAATGGACATGCCAGTCACCCTGGCCGGGGACTAAGGCGCGGGAGCGGAAATCCCCAGAAAGTTTTCCGCAAAAATAAGTCTGCGCGAAATGGGCGCTTTGGAGAGCCAAGGATAGGACGCCTCGATCGCCGGCGAGTGCCTGCAATCCATCTGGTCATAAGAACTTTTGGCGATGGTGCGTTTTGCCGCACAGTGGCGTGCAAATTGCGCTCCAAAGGTCTCATCGCGGGGCTCGGCCAGGCCTAGTGGGTTGAAATGACGTTTCAGTCCGCTAACATCGGCTCAATCGTTAAGGTTTGACAGACACCGTGTTTGTCCCACGATTTCGCCGCCTTTCGACGACCTACCTCGTTTTTCCCACCTCTGGCAGCAGCTCAAGGACGCGCCGAGGGCCGACTCGCTTTGGCCGCTCGATTTGCCTGGAGTCTGGTGTCGCACTGATGCGAATCTCTCGCGGCCGCGGTTGACGCACTGATCGCGTCGAATTGGCGGACCCACCCTCAAGAATCAGCCCCGTCGCGAGCGGACCGCAGTTTTAGAAGGAGTTTTCTGGATGGTCCACTACCTCGCCGCCGCCTTGCTGGCCGGATCCTCGTTCGCCGTCACCGCGGAAAAGCCGCAGTGGCGGGCCGACTACGGTCAAGCCTTGGCTGCCACGCGCAGCGATCAGCGTCCGTTGCTGGTCGTTCTGGACATTCCCTCGAAACCTGAGTCCGCCATCGACCAGAGCCTGTTGACGGCCGAAGGCGATCAGGCCGCTTTGCTCGAGTCGTACGAGCTGTGCCACGTGGACGTGAGCACCGAGTACGGCCAGCGCGTCGCCAAGGCGTTTGGCGCCACGCAGTTTCCCCATACGGCCATCATCGACCGCACGGGGGCCGTCGTGATTTTCAAGAAGCCCGGCAAGATCGCTGGCAGCGAGTGGTCGACCACGCTAGCACGCTACAAGACCGGCGAGCGTCCGGCAGCCACGACGGCGTACTACCGGGGCGGCGCCGTGCTGCCGTCGAGCTACCCGACGATGTCGAACAGCTCGTACTGCCCCTCCTGCCAACGGGCCGCGATGGGTATGTAATTGCCGTTTCAGAATGGTTTTGGTGAATTGACCCAGACGCGGCTCGGGCTTCGGCCCGGGCCGCGTTTTTTCGTGCCTAGTCGGGCTAGTTGACGCGCTCGAGGCCGGCCTCGATGTCAAGATCGAGCGTCGCGAACTGGCCGGCTTTCATCTTCTCGACCGCGATGGCGCCCATCACCGCATTGTCGGTGCACAGGACCAGCGGCGGGACGAACAGCTCGAATCCCCGCTCCGCGGCGAGTTTCTCGAGCCGCTCCCGGAACGGCCGATTGGCGGCCACGCCGCCGCCGACGCACAACCGGTCGAACCCGGTGCGCTCCAGCGCCAGCATCGCTTTCCCGGCGAGGCAGTCGATAATCGCCGCCTGCACACCGGCCGCCATGTCGGCGATCACCTGGCGGTCGAGCGCCGCCGCGTCCATGTCCGGCCGCCCGGCTCCGAACAGTTGATATCGCGCCGACGTCTTCAGCCCGCTGAAGCTGAAGTCCAGCCGAGCCGGGTCGTCGAGCAGCGGCCGGGGCAGTTTGAACCGCCGCGGATCGCCCTGCTCCGCCGCCCGCTGGAGGGCCGGGCCGCCGGGGAAGCCTAGTCCCAACATACTTGCGACCTTATCGAACGCCTCGCCGGCGGCATCGTCGATCGTGCCGCCCAGCGGCGTGAAGTCCAGCGGCGTCGCGCAGCGGTACAGGTTCGAGTGCCCGCCGCTGACGATCAGCCCCACGCACGGGAACACGTCCCGCCCGGCCGCCAGCCGGCAAGCGTAAATGTGGGCCTGCAGGTGATCGACCCCGACGAGCGGCTTACCAAGCGCCAAGGCCAACGACTTGGCCGCGATGAGACCCACCAGCAGCGACCCCGCCAATCCCGGCCGGTGGGCCACGGCAATCGCGTCGAGGTCGGCCAGCCGCACGCCCGCCTTGGCGAGCGCTTCGTCGATCACGGGCAGAATCCGCTCGACGTGGGCCCGCGAAGCAATCTCCGGCACAACGCCGCCGAATCGCTCATGGAGGTTGGCTTGCGACGCCACGACGGACGACCGCACTTCAAGCTCATCGGTAATCACCGCTGCGGCTGTTTCGTCGCAGGTGGATTCGATGGTGAGCAGCAACATCGCGTCACTCGAACCGCAAGTGGTGCACCCACGCCGGCGGCACGTTGAGGAGGATGCAATCGCGGTCGAACTGGCGGTCGCGACGCACGGCGGCCAGCGCCCCTTCGACTCCCGCCAAACGCCGCCGTTCATCGGCCTTGGCGACCAGTGCCTTCGCCTTCCGCACGCCGACGTATTCGAAGAAGCTGAGCGTCGACCCGGGCGCCGCCAATCCGGCCAGGCGTTCCAGGATGGTACGCACCGCCTCGACGGCGAAATTGTTCAGCGGCAACCCCGACACAATCGCGTCAAACGGCTCCTCGGGCAGGAGCTGCTCGACCGGCAAGTGGTGGATCCGCACACGCGGGGCGACGCGCCGCCAGGCGTCCTCGGTGCGCAGCCGCTCGCCGAGCGCCGCGACGAACCGGTCGTTCAATTCCACTAGGTCGAGCGTATCGCCCGGGCCCATCCGGCGAATGATCTCATCCGTGGCCACGCCCGTGCCGGGCCCGACTTCAAGCAGTCGCCGCGGCCAGCCGTTGTCGCCGGCATACTTCGCCAGCGCCCGGCACAGGCGTCGCCCGCTGGGGAGTACGGCGCCGGTGCTGTGAAACGTGCGGCGGAATTCTTGCCAAAAGAGTCGGTAATTGGCCGAGCGGCTCAGCATGGCCGCATTGTAAATCCCGCCCTCGGCGCCGGGTAGGCAGGGACATGTGCCCGCTCAAAACTCGCACCACACGCCGCCGCCGATCTGTTCCTCGAAGTTGTCGAAGAACTCGAACTGGTTCGACTTGCCGTTGAAGTAGTGGAAGCCGACCCGCACCGTTCGCGTGCTGTTGCCGCGCCACAGCCAGCCTGCCTGAAATACCACATTGCCGCCGTAATTGTGCTCCTCGCGGAGGTGCCCGTTGATGGCAAAGAACGGGACGCCGATCGCGTCCGTGGGCCCCGGTTGAGCCACGTCGACGCCGAACTGGAACTCCCACGGCTCGGAACCGCCGTCGTAGTGAAACGCCCAGCCGGCCTCGGCATACCACCGCCACGCCGGCAGGGGGTAAAAAGCCAGCGCAGCAACGAGGGCGTCGCGGCTGAAGTTGATCCGGTCGCCCAGGGCCATCTCGCGAATCGCGAGCTCGTCGCCCATGTGCGAACTGAGGTGGTAATACGAAAACTTGCCCTCCCACTTCTCCCGCCCGTAGACCAGCGGGAGGCCGAAGCGGAAGTCGGTGGCGTCGAGGTCCCAGTTCTCGTCGAGGTTGAGCCGGGGGAACGCCGCCCCCTCGATTTGCAGCTCGGCGCCCAGCGGCCGTCCAGGGCCGTCCGTGCCGTAACGCACCAGCGACGCCCGGCCGCCGAGCGCCACGTCGAGAATCGCGTTGCCGTTCTGGTCTGCGAACGGAACGCCGGCGATCTTCGGCTCGTGCGCGCCCGCCCAGTACGACTGCCAGACCACGCCCTCGGGCAACAGCCGCCACTTCCAAAACTCGGGGCTCGTCGGCGTCGTGGCGAGCGGGTCGATGTAGCAAGGGACCTCGCACAACGGCGCCGCCATCATCGGCTCGGGGCACACGAGCATCGGATCGATGATCGCCTGGGCCTCCGGCAGCGGCGTGATGGCGGCAATTTCTGGCGCCGGCTCGCGGAACGGCTGCCAGTCCCCCGGCGCCTGCGCCCATGCCGCGGCGGCCGTCGCGATGGCGCCAACGACCGCCAGCCAACCTGCCAATCCAGTGCGGAGCAAACTCATAGGTGCGGTACGCGGGGTGAAACTCCGCCCCGAAGGGCCAACGGGGCCGGGAAGAGTATGGAAACGCCGCCCCTCTGCGAAGGCCGACTTTCGCCGTGGGCGTCTCGCTTTTGCGCGGCGCGATGCACCGCCGCCGCCAGCACTCGCCTCGACACCCCAGGCCTACGATTTAGAATACGGAGGAAACCGCCGCCGTCCGCGTGCTAGCTGGGAGTCCGCCATGGTTCTGCTCGAAATGAGCATCGTCCCGCTCGGCCAGGGCGAGAGCGTCAGCAAGTACGTCGCCCAGTGCGTCGACCTCGTCGACCGCTCGGGGCTCAACTACGAGCTGCACGCGATGGGCACGATCGTCGAGGGCGAACTGGCCGAGGTGCTTGCACTCATGCAGCGCTGCATCGAGGAGGTGGCCAAGTCGTCCAACCGCGTCACGTGCGCCGCGAAGATTGACTACCGGCAGGGAGTGCAAGGTTCGTTACAGTCGAAAGTCGCCAGCGTGGAACAGAAACTCGGTCGGCCCGTCAAGCAATAATCGCCAGCCTGAATTGTCAGGATCACAGGATGCTCTGGATCGACAGGTGCGGTAGATCTGCGCTGCCTCCTCGAAGTCGGCCAGCCCCTCGAGGCGAAGGATCGGTCGCGCGATCAGCTCCGCGCGGATACGGGCGAGCGCCTCCCCCGGCGTCGCGCCAGCGAGCACCTCCATGAGGATGGTCTCGGTGATCGCGACATCCGCCTGGACCTCGATCAGATGTTCCAGGGTCGACGCGACCGGCGTCGCACGCCCGTGGAAGAAGTCGACCCACACCGACGTGTCGACGACGATCACAGCTTCGGATACCTCGTGCCTCGCATCCGGCGCAGATCGCCCTCCCAGCCGATCCCCTTCAGGGAGAGGAGTCCACGAGGGTCGGACCGTCCGGCCACCGAGCGCAGCGCGAAGTCGATCGCCTCACGCTTGGTCCGCAGGCCGTACAGCCGCATGACCCGGGCGATGAGCTTGTCGTCGACGACCACGTTGGTCCTGCCCACCATGTCGAGGATACATACGGATACACCTTGAGGGGTATCGTCGACCAAAAGGCAAATCTCGTCACGTTCGAGGTCCAAACCGTTGACGACGATCGCGCGGCGGTACTACGGTGCGCGAGCTGGTCGTGACCGAAGTCCCCACCTGTGCGGGGAAGGTGCTCCCGAGCGCATGGGAGGCCGGATTAGGACCGGGGAGCGTAAGGCCGCAGGCGGCGAGAGCAGATGCGCTGGCCTCGCCGACCGAGGCGCCGCTGGAACGGCTTGGAACCAACAGGCAGCGGGCGCGGAGGTGAGATCCCTCCCGGCGCGCTGATGCCTCGTCGCGATGAGGCGGAGCGCCGTGGCTGAACAACGCGACTTGGAACGAAACGTGTGGGGGTTGGCATCCCCGCCGGCCAGCGAGATTCTTTAGAAGAGGAGGCTCAGAGATGAACAAGCGTCGGGCTCGACCTGCGCTCGGCCGCGCGTTTCGCGCCACGCGGCTCACGTCTCGGTGGGCCTCGCTCTTCGGCAGGCCGCTCGCCAACAAGAAGGCTTGGACGTGCACGTTCTGGCGTCAACGGCTCGCACCGCCGCGGGTGCCACTACGTGACACGAGCGCACCACAGGGATCGGAAGGCCGTCCGTCGAGGGATCGTCGGCGCTCGGACCCGCGCGGCGCGACGAACGGTCGCTGGCGACGATGCGCGAGAGATGAACGGGTGAGCGAGAGGAGGTGTGTCCACGTGCTCCTAGCCCGTTAGGGAGGTGAGCTCATCGTGGACACCATCACTCGGCGCGAGTTCCTGCGCCGCGTTGTCCGAGCGGCGGCGGCCGGGCCGGTCATTCTTGGTACGCGCGAGCAGCAGGCCGATCTTCTTCGCCGGCTGGCCACGCTGCTCGGCGAGGACTCAACCATCGGCCGCTGGCTCTCGGAGCTGTGGTGGCGCTGGTAAGTGGCCAGCATCCGGCCGGCGGGTCGCATTGCGCGCTCGCACTACGAATCGCACCTTCGGCAAAATTCCC
>JBIOVA010000178.1:0-6438 GCA_044867485.1 Lacipirellulaceae bacterium
CGTGCGGAGCATCTCGTTCTCCGCCTTGAGGAACTCAATCTGGCGGATGAGCTGGTTGCGCGTGCAGCGGGCCAGCAGGAACAAGAGGGGCTGGATAACGCGTCCCATGGCGATAGAATCCTTGCCGTCTGGACGTAGATGAGAGCGAGGGCAGAGTTTTTGTACAGCGCCGAACCCCGGCGAATAGCTGATTGGCCGTTCAGGGAGCGCTCGCGCGCGAGCGCGTAGAGAGCGCACTCGACGGATAGAGTTTAGAAGGAAGTGGGATGTCGCCATCGACAGGGCGGGGGAGCTGAGAAGCTCGCACGATGGACGACAGCATGGATCGCCTAGCCGCTCCAGGCGCCCAAGATTCTTACGTTTGACACAAATGTCTATGCAGTCGCTGCGCTCTCTGTTTTTGCGCGCGAGCGCTGGCCCCCTCGGCTAGGGGGACAAATTAGTTCGAAGTTGTCCCGATCTGCGCGCGGCCATCGAATAGGACTCGAACTCCGCAACAGTACATCTCATAAGCACTTCTGAAAAGCGCTCTCTCCGCGCGCTCTCTGAAAAGTTCGGAAATCCGTCCTATACGGGGAGGGCTATCTGCACGTGGCGGTGGACGACACAGCCATCGGGACGCTCTTCAGTTAGCCCATGAAATACCCTGGGCCGGACTTCTCCGATGGGACTGCCAAATGCGGCGCCGAGAAGCTGCTTCGGTGACGAGTAGTCGGCGTTTTGATTGCCGACATGAGTTTAGAGATCCAGTCATCTGATGATTTGCCTGCGGTGAGACTTATGACGAGATTCGTCGACAAACGAACGATTCTCGAACGTCCTAGCGAGGCAATTGGCGGACCAGCGCCCAACCACAGCTAACCAGCGAAATTAAAGCCAGGGCGGACGGCTCCGGAATCACCCCGACTGCGGACCCGATTGACAACCCGCTGCCGAGCTGCTGCTGCCACGCGAGGAAATCGTCCCCATCGGAGTCGCCGTCATCGTCGGCGTCGCTCAGGGCGTTGAGGCCGTAGTCGCCTTGCCACTGGACGAGGTCGTCCGAGTCGACGTCGCCGTCTTCGTCGAAGTCCGCGGTGAAGGTGGGGCTGACAGTGAGGACGACGCTCTGCGGATTGTAGATGACGTCGAAGAATAGGCCCGGCACGGACGGCAGCAGCTCTGTGGTGAACGTGCCGTCGACGTCGTTGGCCGAGAGGATCGTAAACGTCTGGCCAATGCTTGGCGTGAAGTCATCGATCAATTCGACCGTGAGCGTGCCGGCGAGCGTCACACCTTCAGTGACGAGGAGCTGATCGAACTCTGGGGCGGGGACAGTTCCGCCAAGTTCAATCGCAAGCGCCCCAGACGCCGCTTGGGAATACGTTCCGGCGATCGCGATCGAACCGATCGAGTCGCCAGGAACAATGGCGCCGTTGTTGGAGACATTTCCGAAGATCGATCCGTTGCCGGTCAACGCGCCCGATGGGTCGAAGGTCAAAAGTTGATCGATGGTAAGTTCGTTGCCGATCGTTAGACGCAACCGGTCCGCGACGCGAACCGACTCAACTCGCGCATCTTGGTCGAGCGTAATCGTGGGATTGGCTCCTGGCCTGTCGAGCGCGACCGCATAGCGTGCAACGCCCCAGGCATGCGGCGCCATCCGATCATCCGCTGCCTGGCTATTCGCATTCCACGAGAGACGTTCCGACCAGTTTCCGTCGCTGTCAGACGTCCAATTGAACGCATACGGAGTGACCGTGGCCGACGCGGCGCGAATCAGGTGCAGCGAGCCGCCATGGTCAGCGACGATTAAGTTACCGTTTGAATCGGCCACGATGTCCAGCGGCGATGCGAAGCCCGAAGCAATGCGGCTTGTCTTGCCGGTATCGACGTCGACCGAGACCACATCGCGGTATTGAAGCGTCTGACCTCCGTCGGACACGGACTGATTCCAGCGAGCGACAAACGCATCCTTGTGATACTGCAACGGGAACGCGTTGCCATCGTAGAAATCCAGGCCGTTTGAGGAACTGTGGGGCCCCAGGCCGACAGGCGACGCGGGGGTGTGCAGAACATTGTAGGCAGGATCGGCGTTATCGACGTCCGAGGGAACGGCTGGATCGTCGTAATTATCGAACGTGAATGACTTCTGCCGGTTGGCATCGAGAAAGAACCCCGCGTTCGTCGCTACGAGATCGGTTTGCCAATTCGCATTGCGATAGCCGTAGTCGCCTTTGGCTTGGATCCGGAACATCTGATCGTGAATATCCTCGGCGAATCCGTCGCCTCCGAATGCGTCGCCCTCGGACGAGTCGCGCGTGAAGACGTTGTTTTCGGTCCGCTGAAAGTTGTTGGTCGCCCACAGCGCCCCGTCGCCATCCAATCGCACGCCGTAGGGGTTTCGCAGTCCGGTCGCATAAGCGCGCAGTTTGTCTACGGCGGTCGACGTGTAAGCACTGCCGCCAATCGGGTTCGTGCCGTCGATCAAATCCCCATATTGCGCGGCCGTGGGATTAGCGGGAAAGAATCCGGCCGAATTCGCCGAGCTTGCGACCTGCGTCAGGTCTTCGATGACGCCAATTGATCCGCCGTAAGCGGACTCGCCAAAGGTATCGCCGCCAAATGTCTGGCTTACGCCATTGCGCGTTCGTGCCCCCAGTCCGACGTACAAGGAGTTGCCGCGAATCTGAATCTGATTGGCCCCATGATCGTCACGCGGAATGCCCTCGACGATTGGGACGCTCGTTTCATAAATTCCGTCGTTGTCATTGTCGCTCGCGCGCCACAGCCGCGAGAGTGCTACGCTCGCGTCGGCAGAACTGCTATAGGCATCGGTCAGATACATCGTAGTCCCATGAAACGCAATGCCGTTCCCCTTAATCGTCGAAACGGTCGTTAGACCGCCAACGAACGAACCCGTGGCGGGGTTGTACTCGACCCGGCGAACCCCGCGGACGTTGCTGGCAAGGTAGAGGTACGTCTTCGCGGGATCGGGTCCTGGACCAAACGTCATCTGCGTCACCCGACTGGCATTGGCCCCGGTATTGAAGAACGCACCGCCAATGTTCGTGATGGTGAGATTGCTTGCATGCGCAGGGGCAATGGTCTGGGCGTGAGTCCGTTGAGCAACTACGGCAGCGACGGCCAAAGTAACGCAAACGATAAGTCTTCGAACTTTCGAACAATAGGGGCCGACCTTTACTCGTGAAGAGAAACCTTCGGCCGCAGTCCGCACGACCGCCGATTGAATAGTCCGGGTTCTCGATGCTGATTCGTCCACGGCATACCCTCGTTGATGAATGCGTCGAGGCTCATGGAGCGGGCGCACAAGGTTCCCGCGTGGGACGGACCGTTCGGCAAGGCAGCCGAGCCCGGCGGCCCGATCGAATTCGTGACACGCTACCGGAATTAGCGCCCGCGCAAGTGCGGTTCCTTCATGCGGTCCACTTCCACCCATGCCCTGGACTTGCGAGAAACGATGGCCGCGGCGCGTGGAGGCCGATTCCACGACTTCGATTAGTGCACAGACGGCCGAGGCGCCGCCTATGCGATTGAAGGAGTCCGATACTGTCCGCGGGTTCAGCACGAAGAACTGGTGTTCGTATCCAGTTCAGCTATGGTCACCATCCACGGCTTGCCCGACCTGCGGAAACGCAGATCGAACCGTGACGTAACGTGATCGAGTACGACTCTCCTGGCCAGCGGGTGGGCGAGGCACGGCAGTTCCCAGGGTGCGACACGCGCGCTGCTGTGTTGAAACCCGTCGCCGGGGAATGCTGCCCGATTCCCCAGCGACGATCACGGCTAACTTCTCAACTTGTTTGCTTGCGTATCGCCTGGCTCCGACGGTGGGCGCAACTACGCAGCAGCGCCAGCGCCAAGCCGACGAGCACGGCCCCGGCCGGCTCGGGGACGCCGCCGGACGCCGCGGTCACCGACGCGCCGAAGTTGGCTTTCCAGGTCGCCAGCGTCGCAGCATTGTGGACTCCGCCGACGCCGCGCTGCCATACTAGGAAGTCGTTGCCGTCCACGTCGCCGTCGGCGTCGAAGTCGCCGGGTTGCGATGGCGCCTCGACCAGCTGAGCGTCCGGAAACGCTTCGGAGACGTGCCACAGGTCGTTCCGGTCGGTGCCCCACATGTACTGGGCGTCACGTCCTTCACGGTCGTCGTCGTCGTTATAGGCCACTCCGAAGCCAAAGATGCCATCCCGGGCGAGAATGTCCGCCGGGGTCTCTTGCAACGCCTCCCACGGAAACGACGCCTCGAACGACCAATCCCATCCAGCTGCCTCACTCCCGGTGATCGGGCCAGACGTTGCGCTGCCCTCTGTCTGCGGATATCCCGTATTGACGTCATCTCCATCGTACGAGTTGATGCCGTACGTAAACGAAGTGTTGGGCAAACTAGGCGGATCTCTGAGCGAGCGAGGACTGACTGGGGTGACGCCGTCTTCTCTCAGAAGAGTCGCATCGTTGGCGTTCGCTGGCGTCCAACCAGCGATCGAAGTGAACTGATATGTCGGCTCCTCTGGAAGTCCATTGTATTCGAGATTGTTGACGTCTTGTGCGTCGATATAGAACTCAATGCCGTCATCATTAAAGTTGGCTTCGAGGTCCGGCGCCCCAAATTGAGGCAGGCTGTTGACGATCGCGTCATCGTGCACTTTCGTCATAACGTAGAGGTTGGTGTCGTCCCACAGCGCCCTCCACTCCACGGTGAAATCCGCCGTCGCCTCAAGCGGTACGCCCGGGATCATCGGTTCGGATTGGAACCACGTCGTCGTACCGTAAACATTCGCGTTCGCCCAGACAGCGTCATTTCCATTGCCGTCGATGACCGGCGCCGTACTCGTTTTGTTGATCTGAGCACCAGGCGTCTGGGCGCTGACGCTCTGGCAGATCAAGGCACAGCCAATGGCAACCACCAAGCGCAACTTGGAGACCATCTGATCCCTCCTCGAGGATTTCAAGAAGAGCGTGTTAGCACTAACACATCGAACTGATGCAGTTCGTGAGCTTATGGAATCAAGCGTTTTCGTGGCGAAGCCCGAAACCTGATCCAAACGCGGGCAATAAGACGACGCATCCCGATGCGAAAATCGGGGCCTCTGCTGAACCGCCCAATCCGCCGAGTGACAGAAAGAAGAAGAGAGTTAACCAACCTGCAGAAATTTACCAATCTCTCAGCAGCAATACAAGCAGGAAGGCGAAATTCTTTGTGGAGAGAATGGGTCGGCGTTTGTTGGAACCTTAAAGGACGGCATCTGACCGAAGAAACGCGCGTTTCTGCCGCGCAGGTTGATCGTTTCGGGTCGCGTTCTCCTTCCTTCCCTGAGACCGGGCATTGGTCGATTAGGCCCTGCTGGCGCGCGCTATGAGCTCATCGAGCGCTGCGGCGGGCGGCATTGCTGCTACCTGTAAGACGAGCAATTGCGCTCGTGCGCCAGAGTCAAGAAGACCGCATTTCCGCTCAAGACAGGCTCTGTAGAAAACCCGTCGTGGCATGAGAATCATGACGTTGTGTGTGAGGGCCAGCAAGCGGAGGTCGCGACATCGACTGTGGTGCGAGCGGGCGCGAACGTAGGCGCCTTGGCGTCGTTTGATCATCGAGATCACCGTCTCGACTTGCGAGCGTCGTCGGTAAGCGGGGCGATTGAATCGGACCTGCATGAGTCGTCGATAACGACCGTTGGCCGGGTTGGGCGAGGGGCGGCCGTGCTTGGGCGGGATGACCGTCCGCACGCCATGCTCGTCGCGGGCGAACGCATGATTGGACTCGGAGTCATACCCGGCGTCGGCCGCCAGTTGCGACAGTCGGACGTTGTGCAGCGCCTCGGCCACTAAGGGGCGAAACTCATCGACGTCGGGCCGCGGCCCGCGACCGGCGCGGCAGGCGAGGATGAAATGATCGTCGCCGTTGCACACGACGCCCAGCTTGGCGAAATGATGGTAGACCACGGTTTTCCACGGCTCGGACGCGCGCACGCGGCGGCGGACGAAGTAGCCGCTGGCGGCGGTGCACTCGAAGCCCGTCGAGTCGATGGCCGAACGCTCGACGCGGCGGCGACGGCCCATGTGCATCCGCACCGTCGCCGCCAGCAACCGGCGGGCGGGCGCTTTCTTGAGCAACCGCTTGGCCGCTTTTTCGACCGTCGTGAAGTGCGGAATCTTGGTCAGCTCCAGCGCCGCGACGAGCGCCGGATGGTCCGCCAGATGCGCGACGACTCCACGGTAGTCGGTCTTCAGGAAGTTCTTCAGCGCCAGGCAGGCGAAGAGTTGATGCTGCGTGAACTTCTTGGGGCTGCACACGTGCGAGTAGGCCGGCAGCGCCCGCCGCGCCGTCGCCAGCGCCGCCAAGGCCACCGCCCGAGGAGATTTACTGGTGAGCGCCACGACTGCTTTACGCAGCGGCGGCGAACAATTGTTTAGCTAGCAAGGCACGTTTTCTACAGAGCC
>JBIOVA010000179.1:0-17688 GCA_044867485.1 Lacipirellulaceae bacterium
CGTCGCGGACTCGCGACGAATTGGCAATGCAAATTGGGCGGCGACCTCGCCGCAAACGGCGGGACAACATCGGCGCGCGGCGCGGCCGCGTCGACCGCCGAATGTGAACCGTTCCACAGGTTTACACGCGCCGATGAATGTCGCATACTCACGCGTCCGATCCGCGCGGGCGGTCGCGCGCCGGCACGAGTCTCAACCCGCCGCGCTTTTCCCACGACTCACGGTGCTTAACCTGTAAGCGACTCGCGAGCTTCCACGCCATGCCCACGCTATCGATGAACGAGGTGACCACGTTTCGCTGGTCGCTGGAGGACGACGTGCGGCGGTACGTCGCCGCCGGATACGAAGGCATCGGCGTGTGGCGGCAGAAAGTGGCGGATCACGGCGAGGAGCAGGCCGTCGACCTCATCGCCGAAAGCGGGCTGCGGGTGACCAACGTCGGCTGGTGCGGCGGCTTCACCGGCAGCGACGGCCGCAGCCTGGAGGAGAGCGTCCAGGACGCGGTCCACGCCCTGCGGCTGGCCGGGGCGCTGGGCGCGGGATGCCTGGTGGTCTACCCCGGCGGGCGGAACAACCACATCGTCAGCCACGCCGAGCGGCTGCTGCGGCTGGCGGTTGAGCAACTGCTCGACTTCGCCGCCGACGTCGAGGTCGTGCTGGCCATCGAGCCGATGCACCCGGCCTGCGCCGGCGACTGGACGTTTCTCACCGAGCTCGAGGCGACGGTCGCGTTCCTCGAGCGGTTCAACTCGCCGTTTCTGAAGCTGGTGTTCGACGCCTACCACTTTGGCCACGACGGCACCGTGCTCGCCAACCTCGCGGAGCTCGTGCCGCACATTGGCGTGGTTCACCTGGGCGACCGCGTCGAGCCGCACAGCCTCGACCAATCGCGGCGGCCGCTGGGCGAAGGGCGGCTGCAATTGGCGGAGCTGGTGCGCGGGCTGCTGGAAGCCGGCTACGTGGGAGATTTCGACGTGGAGCTGATCGGCCACGCCATCGAACCCAGCCAATACGACGCGCTGCTGCGGTCGTCGCAGGAATTCTTCGAGCGCGTCTTGGCCCCGGCGTGAACGCCAGGAGTGGGTGGCATGCCCTCGTCCGCGTGGGCATGCTGGGCGCCAAGGAGCATGGTCACGTCGGCGGACCTCCGAGGCCATGCCACACGTTGGCGCTGTTACAATGCCGCCATGCCCCGCCCGTTGGTCATCAACGCCGACCTCGTCATCCCCGCCGCCGAGCTGCAGGCCACCTATGCGCGCAGCGCCGGGCCCGGTGGACAAAATGTCAACAAGGTGAACACCAAGGCTGTGCTCCGCTGGCAGGTGGTTCAGTCGCCGAGTCTGCCCGAGGCCGTGCGGCGGCGGTTTTTGGAGCGCTACGCCAACCGCGTGAACGGCGTGGGCGAGCTGGTGCTGGCGGCTGACGAGCACCGCGAGCAGTCGCGAAACCTCGCGGCGTGTTACGATCGGCTGCGGGAAATGATTGTGGCCGTGCTGCGTCCGCCGCGCCGGCGGATCAAGACGCGGCCGTCGCGAGCGGCCGTGGAGCGACGGATCGAGTCGAAGCAGCGGGCGAGCGAGAAGAAGCAGCGGCGGAAGTTTCGACCGGAGGAGTAAGGCGACTGCTGGATGCGTCGAGGGCCGCTTCTGTCACTCCGAGATTCGCCGAGGAAGTCCGGACTGTCGACTTGCGGCCGGATGCCTCGGCCGATCCTTCGGCGGACCTCAGGACGGGCTCTCGGCGTCGCAAACGCTCCGTGCCCAACTCCTTGGCGCCGCCGCGTTGTTGAAGATTTCATGAAGCCCCCCGACGGAAGGCTAGCCACCGGGCAGCGTTTGCGATTAAGCTAGCTAGTCTTGTCAGGCAGGGTCTGCGTACGAAGTTATCATCTTCGAGTTCTCAGCATCGCGGACCCGAAAAGTAGCACGGACATGCGCGCGGTGGCTCGTTAGTGCTCATCGCCCGCATGTGAGCGCCCACAACTTACCCAATGCGGAGGGACGACCGCAGCGGCTGTAAATCGCCTGGTACTCGCAGGTTGCGCCGGTCGCTGTGCGGCCACGCTCTTGTGAGCGGCACGACATTTGCCCCTTGCAACGCTTCTGGCGTTCTTTTCACAGACCGGCCCACGAGCAGGGACCAAGCCCCGCCGGCCCCGACGCCTGATCGCACACTCCGCACGTCACCGTAGAATGGAGATCTTCCCCATGTACTCCACACGCACCGCCAATGTCCACGAAGCCGCGCGGGCGTCGCAAATGGAGCACCAGATTCTCGACCACGTGAAGCAGGCGCTCCGCATCACGCTCGACTGGAAGGCCCCCGCCGTCAGCCTGCCGCGGAAGGTGTCGAGCGTTCAGTTCACGATGAAGTCCTTCTCGCGGCACCTGCTGCGGATGATGGACCTCGAGGAGCGCGACGGCTACATGTCCGTCGTCCTCGAGGAAAAGCCGAACCTCGACTCCCGTATCCGCCGCCTGCAGCGCGAGCATCGCGCGTTCCGCCAACGTCTGGAGGAAATGACGCCCGACGTCGCGGCCCTGCCGGCGCTGGCCGAGGACGAATTCGAATTTGTCTGCAGCCAGATCTCCGATCTGTTGGACCGGGTGGACCAGCACGACGTCGAGGAAATCGAACTCCTGCAGGACACGCTCCTGTGCGACGAAGGCGGCGAGGGGTAACCGGCCGCTTCCCTTCGGGGGCACGCCCTAAGGTCTTCCGCAGGGCGTGGTCCGGCCCGAGTTCACCACGCCCCGCGGCCGACCTTGGGGCGCGTCACCCCAGAGTTGCGGTTTTCGCGCTGCGCCCTCGCCGCTCACGGGGGGTGCGAAGTAGAATTCAGCGCCGGTGCGGCATCCTCTGCCGCCGAGCCGCTGTGAGCCTTCGCATCCCTGACGCCTGAGCCGATGGCCGACCTGCCCCGCGATCTCGACCTCGACCGACTGCTTCGCGACTGGGCCTATGTCCCCGGACGGCCTGTCGTGCGCCGCGTTTCCGGCCACGACGGCCGCGAGTTGCTCCAAATGCGCGTCGACATGGGGCTCTTACAGCTCGAAACCGAGGGGCGCCCCGACGGCGAGCGGCCGCACGGATTTGCCACCTATTACGACTACCTCGTGGCGGCGGCGTTCGAGGAAGGCCCGCAGTTCGAGCTAAACGACGAACGGCGGATCGAGATCGACCGCGAGTTCTATCAGTACTATCACCGCCGCATCTGCTGGCTGGCGCTGCAGGACTATGGCCGCGCCGGGGCCGACGCCGAGCATTCGCTGCGGCTGATGGACTTTACTAGCGCCAACGCGACCGACCGCCAGTGGGCGGTGATGCACGAGCAGTACCGGCCGTTTGTCATGTTCCACCATGTGCAAGCGCAGGCGCTGACGCGGCTGCAGGCCAACGACCCGGCCGGCGCGGTGACGATCATTGGCGGCGGGCTCGACGCGCTCGCCAAACTCTTCGCCCAGCACGACGCCGAGGAGCATTTCGACGAGGACCTGTTCGTGGTCAAGCTGCGGGAGATGCAGGAGTCGATCAAGTCGCAGTTTTCGCTCGGCCCGTCGCTGGCCGAGCAGCTCGCCGAGGCCGTGGCGACCGAGCAATACGAGCTAGCGGCGAAGCTCCGCGACAAGCTGGCGCGGAGACCGGAAGGGGCGTAGGAGCCGGCTGTCAGCGATCGGCTGTCGGCTGTCGGCCAGAGCAAGAGGGCGATAAGTCGTGCCTCGACCTTCTTGCTGATAGCCAATCGCTGAAAGCCGACAGCCTTTTCCTGCCCCTTTCTTTCAAACCTTGGCAACTTGTACACCGTGGTCGTGTACACGCCGGCGCCAGCGGATTGCGCGCAACTCGTTGCCCAGCCGATTTCTGCGGCGATCTGCGGCCGCTAGCTGAACCGTTGGCATAGCTTGTGCGTCCAAGGATCAGACGTGTCAAACGTACGCCGCCGCATTGGCTGCGGCCGTCTCATCTCGCCAACAAAATGGAGTGTGTCATGTTGGTCCTCACGCGGAAACAGGGGGAGAAGATTCGCATCGGCGACGACGTGGTGATCACCGTCGTCCGCACCAAAGGCAAGGCGGTACGGCTGGGCATCCAGGCGCCGGCCCATGTGCCGGTGCTGCGGGGCGAGATCGCGCGGGCGATCGCCGACGAGACGCGGCCAGCGGAGCCGAGCGAGGACGGCGAGGCTCCCGAGGTGGATGCTAGCGATGGCTCGAAAAGGGTCCGAATGTGCGTCGACTCGCGCACCTGCAGTGCGAGCGCCGCTAGCGCCGCGGGGAGCCGGGGGCCGCTGCGGGCGCTGATGGATGCGCGGTGTTGAGCAGCGTAGCGTCGAAGGACGGCTGAGAATTGCTAGATTGCAGGATCGGCGCCAAAAGGCTTGCGCGGCGCGGCCTTCGACTTGGCAACCAGCGCCTGAAATGCGACGTTCGATTCGAGCAGTTCGCTTGTGAGCGAATCGTCCTCAGAGGGTTCGAGTCCATGGATGGCCACCAAACGCTGATCCGGCAGTTCGATGACGTACGACTGCCCCGAGTCGGCGCACTCGCTCAATGTTCGTCTTGGATTAGCTTCCAGCTGACTCAGCGGGACCGTCTTGATGCCCATGAAAATCCTCCCCGGCGACAATGAGCTTATTGCCAACTTTTCGACCAATCACCAAGAGTACGATCTCGTCGCCTTCAACATTATACAGTACACGAAGGTCGCCGACGCGAAGTTCGAATTCCGCAAGCGGATTTGGTCGAAGCCGCCGAATAGCTCGTGTTGGGATTGTTGGTTGTTGGACAAGTCGCGATACGATGGCCGCCTCGAGGATTCTTTGCTCGTGCACTGAGAGCGTCTTCCAATGGGACTCCGCCTCGACAGTAATACTGATTCGAAGTGCCATGGCCGCAGCATGGGACGCAGCAATTCTGAAGGACCTACTGCAGAGATTGTAGCGTCATAGGCAAACCGCTGCTGTTACCGAGTTGTTTCCACCGTCGGCAAGTTCGCCACCGGCCCCGGGAACAGTGGCGGGCCCGCTCCTGCGCCGCCGGCGGGAGGCTGCTGTGATGCGGCATACTCCACGCCGCCGTAGGGGAAGCTCTCCAGATCCGCCAGGTGCTGCCGCAGGATGCGGCGCACTTGCAGGATGCTCTGCGGATGGCGGTGAACCATCTGGTGATCCGCCGGCACCACCGTTTGCGATGCGACGCCGTCGACCTGCGCGCTGGCCAGCGACACCACCCCGTCGCCTTCGCCGGCGAGCCACGTCGAGGCCGTGCTCGTGAACCCCTTGCGGGGCGCGTGGCCGACGATGTTGTGGTACTTCACCCACGGCCCCGCGGGCGCGGACAGCAGCACCGGCAGCACCACGCTCTTGGGCGACAGCGAATCGATGGCGTTGGTCACGTTGAGCGGCGCCGCGGGCAGGAAATAGTTGGGGTTCTTGGCGTACAACTGGTTGCGGCCCTGCAGCATCTTCGCCGGCACGTCGATGAGCTTCCGCCCCAGCCAGGCGGTCACGTCGTTCGAGAATTCGCTCCCCCGGTGTGGCGTGCCGATCGTAATCACGCAGCGGATCGACGGGTTGGGGTCGAAGAAAAACGCCTGCGCCAGGCCGTCGCGCAGCTCGGGGTCGGCTTGCAGCTCGGCGAACGGTTTTTCGGAGAGCGTGTTCCAGAACTTGTCGCCGCTATCGACGGTCTGCAGCTTCGACACGAGCCCGCCCATGCTGTGCCCCACGAGCACGGTCTGGTTGAGCGCCGCGGCGCGCCGCTGCGGGTCGAGCGCCGCCCGCATGTGAGCCAGGTCCTCGCGCATCCGCGCGGCGCTGAACCAGAACGGCTGCCCTGACGGGTACAGGTAGAACCAGAACTGGTAGTGGCTGCGGATCGCCGGGTCGCTCCGCAGGTCGTTGAACATTTCCATCCAGGTGACGGGGCTCGACCACAAGCCGTGAACCATGACGACGGGAATCTTGTCGGGGTCGAACGGCTCGAGCATGTAGAGCCCGGTGAGCTGCTCGGCCTTCTCGGGGTGGAGCAAGCCGAGGGTGGAAACCGTGTTGTCGTCGAACGCCGGCTGGTTGAGGAAGTGGGCCAGCGGCGTGCTGAGGTCGGTCTCCAGCGGCGCCTCGACGCCCCCGGCGTGGACTTGAGCGTCTTCGAGCGGGTCGTGCAGCTCGAGCACCGCCCGCAATGGTTTTCCCGGTTCGCGTGCCACGCTCTCGTGTGCCACTGGCGTCCCGCCAGTGCGTTCCCCAGAAGCACCCGTCGAAGTCTGCACCACATCACCCTCGCCGCCACGATCCGACTCCGCTTCCAGCCGCAGGAACGCCGTGACCGGAAACGACAAATCCGGCGGGTAGAACTGCTCCCGCGGATCCATGTTTTCGTGGTGCTTCCGCACGGCGATGAGCGGCACGCCCAGACCGAAGTTGTGGTAGTGGTTCCGCAGCCCGTGCACCTCGAAGTCGGAGACGAACTCGAAGCGGTCGAAGTCCTCGACGTGCCAGCCCTTGCTCTGGAGGACGATCTCGATCTCGCAGTCGTGATTGGCGGTTTGGATCGTCCGCGTCATGCCTGGCCGCAGCGCCCCCTGCGACTGCGCGATCCGCAGCGTGCTTTCCAGCGCCGCGTTGTACAAGTCGCACGCCCGGCGAAACTGCGGGTCGTACTGGTTGCTCGGCAGCGGGTAATTCTTGTCGAACAGGTACTGGTACGCGAACAGCACGGCCGAGCCGTAGAGCTCGAGCGCCTCCTCCTGATGCAGGGCCACCTCGGCCCGCTTGGCGCCGACGTACGACAGCTCAGCCAGCGCGTAGACATTCTCGCGATTGGGTTCGCGGCGATTGATCTCGGCCAGCTCGGCCAACAGTGCCGGCTTGTCAGCCTGCTTGCCTTCGAGGTCGTAGCGACGCAGGAGTTGCACCGTGCGGGGCGTGGGCTTCGGCCCGGTGCGCGTCACCAGGCCCAGCGCATCGGAAAGCGGATTCTTGGGCGTCGAGCGCAGCGAGACCCACTTTGTTGACGCGCAGCCAGCGCTGCCCAGCAATGCGCTGGCCGCAATGAGCCATGCAGCCAACAGGACGCGCGCGGCGCCGCGGCGCGTCGAGACCGTCGCCAAGGGATCGCCGCGAAGCGCCATGGACCGTGCGTCGGCTGAAGAGTTTGGGCGCAGCTACGCCGCCGGCCTGCCGGCAGCATGCGAGCGCCCCATCCCCCTGGCGAGGCGGAGCTTAGAAGCGCTCCGAGTGGGGCGTCAAGTTCGGCGCGACGATTGGGCGCCAGCAACAGAAGCGTGCCGAAGCCCTCGGCGCCAAGGCCGGTGCGCCGGCCCTCGGCGGCGAGCAGTGGGGTGCGGGAATTCCAACCAATGATGTCTGACTACCACTGCCCGCCGCCGAGGACCGGCGGGAGCGCAGAAAAAAGCCGCCCTTCAGCTAGCAACTCGCGGGGACGCAATCCGCTTTGTGCTGCCGAAAACTGCTTCGCGTCATCGGGGAGAATAAGAACTCGTGACGGACGCGAGAGCAGCGGGCGGCTCAGGGCATGTTCTTCGAGATCTGTCCGCGATCCCAGCTCCAGACCGCGGTTCTGGGCATATTCGCGGAGCTTTCGAGTCCGTCTGCGGTCAACCGCTCAACCCAGCACCGGCGGCAAGCTCGCCGGCAGGTGCAGGTGGTCGTGCGAGACGACAAACGTCTCGGCGGAAGCCGCCGATGTGCGCGCCGGCTCCGGCTCCTCAAACGCCTCGGCGGCCTCTTTCAACTCGCCGCGCAAAATACGAATGTCCCGCGGGGCCTCGACGGCGAGCGTCACGCGGTTGCCCGCCACGCGACGCACTTCGATCGTGATGTCGTTGCCGACGTGAATCTTCTCGCCGATTTTTCGACTGAGTACGAGCATCCCTACTTCCCTCCTTCCCAGGTCTTATTGAATCGTTCCCAAGGCCGGCTGTCCCCTCGGAAACGAGCGGTAGCTGTCCTTTACGGAATCTTCTGTAAGCAATACGTATGCCAAGTGGGGGGCGATTGCATGTCGCGTGAGCGTAGAGATAAAAACACGGGAAATTCACGCTTTGTTGAATGCCGCCCACCTGCAGTGCCAGCGCTGCTACTGTGCGACGGCCAGCCAAACTGGTCTTAAAACGGGACGAAATTCCTACTTCGGGATTGGGAGGGAGGCGTGATCTTGGGTGCGCAAGCGTGTCACGCCGAGGTCCGCCGAGGCGTCCGGCCGCAAGTCTGCAAGCCGGACCCCTCGGCCGACCTCGGGGTGACGGGACTGACCCGCGATCAACCGGCAAAACGCCGCCTTGACCGCGCTTGCGACCTCGATATACTCCGCCGCCCGGCGCCGCTGCGGACGCCGCCCATCGCCTTTTCCCGGGCCCTGGCACGCCGGCGCGTGCGTGGGGTCTCACCGCCAGTCACCGAGATTCCCTGATGGGCGCAACCACGCGGCGCGAATTCCTGGCGGCCGGCGGTCTGACCGCGGCGGCCTGCCTCGCCAGCGGCCTGCGCGCCCGGGGGGCCGGCCACATTTGGGCCGATCGCGACGCCTACGGCCCCTTCCAATGCGTCGCCGAGTTCCCGCTGTCCGCCCTGGACGGCGTCTTTGGCGAGCTTTCGCGACTGGAGCACGAGCTGCAGCGAACCCTCGGGCTGCCGCCGGCCAACGACTCGGTCGAGGTGTTCCTGCTGGCCGACGAGGCGTCCCACCGGGCGATGCTGGCCGAGCTCTATCCCCGCGTCCCGTACCGCCGGGCCCTCTACGTGCAACGCGAGGGCCGCGCCGCGGTGTACGCCTTCCGCCACGCAGAACTGCCGATCGACCTGCGGCACGAGTGCACGCACGCCCTGCTCCACGCCAACCTACCGAGCGTCCCGTTGTGGCTCGACGAGGGGCTCGCCGAGTATTTCGAGATGCCGGAGGCCCTTCGGGCGTTCGGCCATCCTCACCTGGCCGCCGTGCGGTGGAACCTGCGACTGGGGATGCGGCGCACCGTGGAATCGCTGGAATCCGCCGCGGACCTCAGCGACATGGGCGGCGTCGAGTACCGCTTCTCCTGGGCGTGGGTGCACTTTATGCTGCACGGGCCGGTGGCCGCTCACCGGGCGCTGGTGCAGTATGTGGCGGAGCTGCGTCGCGGCGATCCGTCGGGGCGGCTGGCGCGCCGGCTGCGGGAAGCCGTGCCAAATCCCGACGAACGGATGGCTCAACATTTCGCCAGGTGGCGGCGAAGCGAAGGATAACGGCATGCAGTATCTCGTCACCGGCGGCGCCGGGTTCATTGGCTCGCACATTGCCACGGCGCTGGTCGAGCGCGGCGAGCGGGTCCGCGTGCTCGACAACCTGTTCAGCGGCACGAGGGCCAACCTGGCGCACATTTCTGGAAAGATCGAGTTCGTCGAAGGCGACGTGCTCGACATGAAGCAGGTCGAGAAGGCTGTCGCGGGCGTCGACGTGGTGTTTCATCAGGCGGCGCTCGCCTCCGTGCCGCGGAGCCTCGACAAGCCGCTCGACACCCATGCGGCGTGCGCCACAGGGACGATGAACGTGCTGGACGCGGCCCGGCGCGGCGGCGTGCGGCGGGTCGTGTACGCCGGCTCCAGCAGCGCGTACGGCAACCAGCCGACGGCGTCGAAGCGCGAATCCGACTTGCTCGCCCCGTTGTCGCCCTACGCCGCCGCCAAGTTGGCCGGCGAGATGTACTGCCAGTCATTCGCCGCGAGCTTCGGGCTAGAGACGGTCGTGATTCGCTACTTCAACGTGTTCGGCCCGCGGCAGGATCCTAATGGCGAATACTCGGCGGTGATACCGAAGTTCGTCGTCGCCATGCTCGCCGGCAAACGGCCAACCATTTTTGGCGACGGGCAGCAGTCGCGCGACTTCACGTATGTCGAGAACGTGGTTCGCGGCAATTTGGCCGCGGCGGAGCGGCCCGCGGCGGCGGGCGGCACGTTCAACGTCGCATGCGGCCGGCAGTACAACCTGCTGGAACTGGTGGCGAGCATCAACCGCGTGCTGGGGACAAAGCTCGAGCCGGTGTTTCAACCCGCCCGTGCGGGCGACGTGCGCGACAGCCTGGCCGACATCACCGCGGCGCGCGCCGTGCTGGGCTACGAGCCGGCGATCGACTTCGACGAAGGCCTGCGGCGGTCGATCGACTACTATCGGACGCTGGCGTGAGAGTCACGCTCCCACTTGCGTGAAGACGTAGTCCGTGGCGTTGAGGTCGACGTCGTCGTCGCTGAGCAGGCCGTGGGCGGTGACGTTGTCGAAGCCTTCCATCTCGTAGAGGAAGCCCAGGCCGCTGTAGGTCGCCAGATTGCCGGAGCCGGTGAGCGAATCGGCGCTCGACGACCCGTACAGATGCACGGCGTCGAGCCCGCCGACCACCGCCCGGGCCGTCACTTTCTCGAATCCGCGGGCGTCGTGCGCGAAGCCCGTGCCGGTCATCGTGGCGCGGTTGGACCACGCGGAGAACGTGTCATTGCCGGCGGAGTCGACGAACTTGGCCGTGTCGTACCCGCCGGCGGTCGCATGGGCTACGGTCGAGTCGAAGCCTTCCGCCTCGTTGCTGTAGCCGGCGCCGCTCATGATCCCCCGCACGGCGCCAGCGACGTACTGGTCGTTGCCCGCCGAGTCGTAGAACGTCGCCGCGTCGACGCCGCCGACCACCGACCAGGCCTTCACCTGGTTGAAGTCCCGTGCCTCGTGCGAGAAGCCGGGGCCCGTGATCGTCGCGCGGTCGGACCACGCGGTGAAGGCGTCGTTGCCGGCAGAGTCGAAGAACGTCGCCGTGTCGAACCCGCCGGCGGTGGCGTAGGCGATCGTCTGGTCGAAGCCTTCGGCCTCGTTCCAGTAGCTGGCGCCGGACATGATCCCGCGGACGGCGCCAGCTTTGTAGACGTCGTTGCCCGCCGAGTCGTAGAACGTCGCCGTGTCGACGCCGCCGAACATCGCCCACGCTCTTGTGCGGGCAAAGCCGTTGACTTGCGACGTGTCGCCGTTGGCGAGCGTCATGGTGATTTGGTTAGGCGTCGCGACGACCGCGTCGTTGCCGGCCGAGTCGAAGAGGTAGGCGAAGTCGGCCGCGCCGCCGCCGCTATTGGCGGTCTTCGTCTCGACGTCGACGGCCGACACGAGATAGTTGGCGCCGGCCATCGTGGCGCGGGTGGCCTCGAGCCAGACGACCTCGGTCGCGGCGCTGCCGTTGAGCACGATCGAATCGCTGCCGCCGCCGGCCTGAATGTTGAACTGCGTGGCCGAGCCCGGCGTCCAACCGTAGCCGACGCCGTTGACGGTGAGAATGTTGTAGGCGCCGGCCGTGAACACATACGCTTCGCTACCGGCCGTGCCGCCGACGGTGACCGTCGAGCCCGTCTGCGTGAACAAGTTGAGCAGCTTGAACGTGTTGTCCGAGTTGCCCATGTCGGCGAACAGGTAGAACACCTGCCCGGCGGTCGCCGCGGCGTCGACGCGGGCGACGCCGGCGCCCGCCTGGATGCCGTTGGCCACGAGTTGCATGCTCGCGTTGTACAGCCGCAGCGTCGTATTGGTGACCGCGGAGTTGAATTGCGATTGAACCGTGAAGATGCCGGTGCGGGACGCCTGGACGCGATACCACTCGCCAGTCGACTCGGTGACGTTGTTGACCTGGTTGAACGACACCGTGCCCCAGTCAACGTACGCGGGCGGCCCGGAGGGCGTGAACGCCGACGACAGCGAGTAGTTGCCCAGGCCGGTCGAGGTCGAGATGCCGATGGTGTAGGTCTGGCCCGCGACGACGCTGAACGTGAGCGTCCCCGGAGCGCCCGGCGTGGCCGTGGCGCCCCATACTTGCCAACCCGCGGTCATCCCTGCGGAGGCCGTGGCCGAGAACGTCACCGTGCCGGTCGACGACGCGGTGAACTTGAAGCAGTCGACGTCGTTGAGTTTCGCGATCTTACCGCTGGCATTCAACGGGCCGGTCATCGTCCCCAGATTGTGGGCGGCGGCGGCGGTCGACCCGTAGTCGTCGACCGGCATGAGCGTGTCGATCGCCCGGCTCAGGTTGAGCCGCTTGTAGTTCAGATTGGTGGCAGAGTCGAAGAACGTGTCCGCCGTGGCCATCATGTGGTCGTAGATCATGTCCTGCGTGATGTTCGTCATGCCGACGAACTGCATCGCCTGACGGATGAGCACGCTGGCCCCGGCTACGTAGGGGGCGGCCATGCTGGTGCCGCTTTTGGACGCGAACGTATGCCCGGTAATGTTGCCGCTGCCGTCGTACACGGGAACGGTGCTGACGATGCTTTGCCCCGGCGCCGCGATCGCCCGGTCAAGCCGCTGGCTGTAGCTGCTCATCGACCCCGCGTCGTTGGTCGACATCACAGGGACGACGTACTGACTGGCCGCGGGATTGCTCAAGCCGGGCGTGTTGAAACTCGCGAAGCTGTTGCCGGCGCTCACGGCGATGAAGACGCCGGCGGCCTCCAGCGCGGCGAACTCGTCATCGAGCTGAGACGACAGGAACGTCGTCGAGTTGACGCCGGACACGCCCAGCGAGAGGTTGATCGCGGTGATCGGATTCTCGAAGGAGGTGCGGTTGTTGATCACCCACCGCAGGGCGTTCTCGATCCAACTGAAGAACCCTTGCCCGGCATCGTTGAACACGCGAAGGGCCACCAGGTCGACGCCCGGCGCCACGCCCGTGTTGGTCCCGTCGCTGCTGCCGACGATGCCCGCCACATGCGAACCGTGGCTGCCGGAGCCCGGATCGTCGAGCGGGTTGGAGTCGTTCTCTTCGGTAAAATCCCAGCCGCCGACGACGCGGTAGTTCGAGCCGAAACCACCGCCCAGAGCAAAGTGGTTGTACGCGATGCCGCTGTCGATGACCGCGACCGTCTGCCCCAGGCCGGTGAACCCGTAGTTGCTTTGGACATTGAACCAGCCCGTGAGGTTGTGGGCCTGGGTCAACATCTGGTCGACCTGGTCGAGATAGCCGTCCAGGCCGGTTTGCAGCGACGTGTCGATCCAGAAGTCCGGCTCGTCGAGCAGGTGCTGCTCGACGGCCAGCGGCTCGTCATCGGTGTGCAGCTCGACGCTCAGCGCGTCGACCAGCGGATCGGCCGACATCACGCGGCGATCCTCGAGCCGTTCGATCCCACCGGTAAAGCGGGGCTTGTCCCTGCGCTGCCGTGCCATGAAGCCGACCCCTCTGCGTCCATTCGCGGCAAGCCATTCTGGGCGCGCAGAGTTTGCGCGCACGAAGGCCCGCCGGAAGGCGACTGCTGATGACTCGCGTGAAAAGTGTGGTGACGCGGCCGCAGAGGGCGACGGCCAAGTCGTGACAAGTTACCGTGAACCGCTAGTCCCGAACCGGCGCCAACTAGGAGGGAGGGCGCCCGTCGCGCGGTCACTGGAACTCTATGTCAGAAATCCCCGGCCAACCGTGATTCCTTCGACTTGCGGCCGAGCTTGGCGAACCAAACCTCCGCTGCCAGCAGCATCCACACGTTGCCGCGACGCCAAACCTCCACATGGCGCCGCCGGCGCTGCTTTACGGCTACGTCGTGTTGCCGGGTTGCACCCATTGTACGGCCGCGCGATGCGAATGTTCACCCATCGCACAGCGGGAAAATGCGTGCTGGCGCCGCACTTGGCGCACGCAAGTCTTTCGCAATCGTTAAACTCAACCGTGGATTGCCGGAGATTCACCACAGAGTACGCAGAGAACACAGAGGCGAGACAAACGTCGAAGTGAACGACTGGATTTCCTGCCTTCCCCTGTGACCTCCGTGCCCTCTGTGGTTAATCCTTCGTTGCGAATCATGTCGTAAGGATCACGCTGCCATGAACCGCCAATATGCGATGATCCTCGCGGCCGCGCTGTTGCTGGCAGTCACGCTCGTGCACCCGTTGTATCCGGCTGAGCAATGGCTGCAGCATCCGCCGACGGTGGCGGCGCTGGCGGCCTTGTTTTGGGCGGCGCGCAAGCGGTGGCTCAGCGACGCCGCGATGGCGTGTCTCGTGACGATGATCGTGCTCCACATCGGCGGCGCGCGATGGATCTACTCCAACGTCCCCTACGAGCGCTGGTGCGACGCGCTGTTCGGCCACGGCCCGCGCGAGTGGTTCGGCTGGACGCGCAACCACTACGACCGGCTGGTCCACCTGGCGTTCGGCCTGCTCATGCCGCTGCCGATCGCCGAGGCGGCGGTGCGGCACGGCGGGCTGTCGCGGCGGTGGGCGCTGGCGATGGCTCTCGCGGCAGTCGCCGGTGCAAGCGCGGCCTACGAAGTGTTTGAGTGGCTGCTGGCGATCATCGCCGCCCCGGACTACGCCGATCGCTACAACGGCCAGCAAGGCGACATGTGGGACGGGCAGAAGGACATGGCGCTTGCGCTGGCAGGCAGCCTTGTCGCGACGGCGATTCTTGCACGCTCGCGGCGGTTGGCGAGTTGAGTAGCCGTACCTAACGGCCGCTCAATGCCCCATCCAATAGGAGATGCCGCCCAGCGCCGCGGCGCAGGCGGCGATGCCGAGAATGACGGCGACCGAGCGGTTGATCGTCCGCTCCAGCGGCCGGCGGGCCGATTGGACGTCGCGGGCCTGGTTGGCCGCGCCGCGGGCGCGGTCCGCGGCTGCGTCAAAATACTGCAGGTCGGCGTTGAGCTGCTCGCGCCCCGAGCGGACCACCGACTCCAACTGCCGCACCGCCATGAGAATCCGCCGGGCCAGCGAGGACTTGAACCGCTTGATCGTCGCCTCGTTGGCGCTCGTCCCCTTGCCGAGGTTCACGCCATGCTCGGGCGTGTACACGAACTGCCGCTCCACGCCGTCCCGCCAGGTCTTAAGCTCCAGCAGGCGATCCTCGTCGATCATCGGCAGCCCCAGCAGCCGCAGCGGGTCGACGTCGAGGGCCGATTCGATGCCGTAGGAAGCCAGCCGGGCGGCGAGCGACGGCGACATCCCGGGGATACGACGGACATTCTTGGCGATGAGGTGCGTCGACAAGAACCTGTTCTTCTGCATCACGCGGTAGAGAGCCAGGATGTCGTGCAGTTGCGTGCCGGCGTTGCGGTAATTGTCGTACTCCTGCCGAAGCTGCTCGACCGAGTTCTCGAACGATGACTTGCGAAGCTCGTGCTGGCCCGCGACGGTCTTCGCGCGGTGGTAGAGCTGAACCTGCTGCTTCTCGAACCCGGCGTTCAACTCGTCGATGCACCGACGCCGCTCCTTGGGCTCTCGAGCGAAAAGCAAATACGCTCCAGAAACTGCCATGAGTGCGACGCCCGCCAGATAGGACCACCCTGATGCAGCGCCGGCCAGGCACGCCGCGGCGCCTGCGGCCATGGTCCATGCCGCCAAGTCGGGCAACGTCACGCGAAGCGACTTGGTCGCCCGCTTGGGCGCCAGCGCATTGGGCAGTTTGAGCTGGGTCGGCGCCAGATCGGGAAACACCGGCAGCTTAAGCTTGCGAAGCTTCTCTTCCAGCCGGTCAAGCCGATCGGACCCCACGGTCGTCGTCGAGCCGCCGAGGATAAAGAACGACGGGCCGCCTTCGTCCTCGATCCGGCACCAGGGGCATTCGGTGAGCGGGCCGTAGTAAATGTGGGCCTGGTCGAGGTTGCACGGCTTCCGCTGGCGGATGAGACTCTCCAGCTCCTCGGCCCACGCGCGGGCCGATGGGCGGGCGTCCGGCTCGGCGCGGAACGCCGCCTCGAACAGCGCCGCGGCGCCCGGCGTCACGTCCGTAAGCAGCAGCGACGCGGGCGGCGGCTCCACCAGCGTCTCCGAACGGTCCTTCGAGAACGCGAACCGCCGCTCGGCGATTGCCTTCTCGATCGTCAGCTCGCCGGCGCCGTAGAACCTCCCGGCGAACGGATGCCGGCCCACGAACAGCAGGTGAAACATCAGCACGGCCATGCCGAAGCGATCCTGCTCGGGCGTGCGGGCCTCATCGCGGAGGTTCTTCGACTGCAGCTCCGGCGGCGTGAAGTGGGGCGTGCCCACCGGGCAGGGGAAGGTCCTCCCGTCGGCCTGAATCTGGAACGAGTCGCAGTCGATGAACCGCACGCACATTTCGCGATCGACCAGCAGATTGCCCTGGTTCACGTCGCCGACGACGATGCCCGCTTGGTGCATACACTCGAACGCCGCGGCAACGTTGCGGGCGGCCAGGACAAGGTGATGCCACTTGGCGTCGGGGAAGTTCTGCCGGCGGTTCGACGTGCCGTACAGCTCGTGGAGCTGCAAGGCGTTGTTGATCTTGGGCAGCAAGATGCCGCACGCCTGGCGGCGCGCGTCGAACAACAGCGATTGTGGCCACGCGGACACGACGTCGAGGGCCTCGCTCCGGCGTGCAATCATCGCCTGCATTTTCTCGACGTGCTCGGCGTCGAGAGGCTTGTGGTAGATCTTCGCCGCGAGCGCAGGATGTCCCTCGACGGCGTAGACGGCGCCTTCGCCGCCTGCGCCGAGTCGTTCGCCCAGCTTGATGTGCTGGCCGCGGGCGTCAACAAACGTCGTGGCGTGCGTCGACCCGCGAGGCGAGGACAAGGGTCCTGTCGTCATCGGTTTTCGTGCGGAGGGAATCGGACTTGAGAAACTGCGCGAGGTCTTGGTCGAGGGCGGCGACGTCGCCGGCGCCGCGGAGGGCGGTGAACAGCGGCTGGAAAAACGGCGGATGTGGCGTGAGGCTGTCGAACCGCAGGGCAAGCCGTTCGAGCCCGTCGGTCATCAGCGCGACGTCGTCGAACGTGCCGTCGACGACGAGCGTCTGGACGCGCTCGCGATACTCGGGCGACGTGAGAAACGTGGTCGTGTTGACGTACTCGCCCGACTGCGGCCAGAACACGACGCCGAACACGCCGTTTTTGCGGGCGATAATGGCGCCGTCGCCGATCTGGACGAACAAGGTCCGCTGCGGCGCGACGACCGCCAGGCAGAGCGTCGTGGCGAACTCGCGGATGCCGCCTTCGCTGAACTCGGCATAGTCGCCGATCTTGCGGCGGGCGTCGTCGCACCAGCTCAGCACGTGCTTGTCTTCGAGCTCGGCGAACGAGTCGAAGGTCTCGAGAAACTTGCCGGCGCTTTCGAGCACCGACTCGCACGCCAGGCTGGAACCGACGCCGCCGTGCCGGCTCGAACCGGCGCCGTCGGCAACGCATGCCACAAGCACGGCGTCAGCGCCCTCGCCAATCGTGCGCACGGCGCACGAGTCCTGGCAGGGCTTATTCTCGGCGACATGCCCGCTTCCCTGCACGCTTTGGGCAATGTGACGCCACATGAGGTTCGGTGCGGACCGTCCAGTTGCGTGGTAAGGGCAGTTGTGGCGCCGGTGAGTAAGTGAGTAAGTGAGTAAGTGAGTAGGTGAGTAGGTGCAGATGATGAACAAACGACAGGGATCCATGTTGATTGAGTTGATCGCGGTCATCGCCATCTTGGGCGCGATCGCGCTCTTGATCGTGCCGCGGTTGTCTACGCAGCGCACGAGCGCCGATCGGACGTCGTGTTTCAACCAGAAGGCCGAGATCGAGCTGCAGGTGAAGCTCTGGCGGCGCAACAACGGCTCCTATCCGGTCGCCAATTTGAGCAATATCGGGGCCGACACGGCCTATTTCCCCAACGGTCTGCCCACGTGCCCTGTAGATGGCACAGCCTACACAATCAATACAACCACGGGACGCGTTACGGGCCATACCCACTAGGC
>JBIOVA010000180.1:0-33481 GCA_044867485.1 Lacipirellulaceae bacterium
GGGCGGCGCGCGCGCGACCACGACGCTGCCAAAGAGCGTATCGCCGCCGGCCGCAACGACGCCGAACGCCGCCGAATCTGCGGAAACGCCGCCAGCGGCGCCGTCCCGAGCATACACCCGCGAAGTCCTCGCGCGCAGCAGCAACGTCGACTGGAAATGGGCGGCCGTCGCCCTCGGCGTGATCGGCCTGGGAGTTACGGTCGCCCTGCGGCGCGTCGACGAGGCGTACATCGTGCGCGATTCGAAGCTGTTCTACGAAGCCGTGTTCCGTTGGCTCCCAGCACTGGCTCCCAGCGGCAACGAGCCACCCGCCACGCCCCGGTCCATCAAGCGATTCCTCAATCGCGTGCGGCTCTACGCCATGCTCTCCCGCGGCCACGACGCCGGAGTCTCACGCGACCCCGAAAACGTTCTCGTCGGACTGGGAGCCATTGCCCACCTCGATATGGAAGACCTCCTCCAAGAGGTGCTCATCGGGAAAGGGAGTTGGAACGCCCCGGGCCTGCCGGCAGAGGTTCAACGCGCCGCCGAGGATGTGTCAAAATATCTCCAGAAGAATTGGGCGCGACAACCGTACTTCCGCTACCTCGTCGAGCTGGGACGCTAGCGCCGAAAGCGCCCGTCACGCAAATAGCTCCGCGTGGACTCGGGCCTTCCCCTCCGGCCCGATCAGCCGCTGCTCCAGGCCCATGTACGGGTACGACAGCCGATGCGCGTCGAGCCCCAGCGCCGCCAGCACCGTCGCTTGCAGGTCGCGCACCGTCATCTGGTCGCGTGTCACGAAGTACCCAAAATCGTCCGTCTCGCCGTACACCAGCCCCGGCTTCAGCCCGCCGCCGGCCATGAGCATCGTGAACGCATGCGGGTGATGATCCCGCCCCAGAAACGTCGACCCGTCCCGCGACTCAATCATCGACGTCCGGCCAAACTCCCCGCCCCAAATCACCAGCGTCTCGTCGAGCAAACCGCGCTGCTTCAGATCGGCCATCAGCGCCGCCGTCGGCCGGTCGACCTCCCGGCACTTCTTCGGGAGCTGGTGCACGAGGTCGTCTCCGGGGTTCGTGCCGTGGCCATCCCACCCCCAATCAAAAAGCTGCACGAACCGCACGCCCCGCTCGACCAGCCGCCGTGCGAGCAAGCAGTTGTTCGCAAACGACGACGCCCCCGGCGCCGCCCCGTACATTGCCAGCGTCGCCGCACTCTCTCGGCTGATGTCCATCGCCTCCGGCACCGAGGTCTGCATGCGGAACGCCAGTTCGTACTGCTCAATCCGCGCGAGCGTCTCCGGCGAGCCAAACTCGTCTGCCTGCATTCGATTGAGCGCCGCGAGCGCATCCAAACTCTCCCGCCGCGTCCCCCGATCCATCCCCTGCGGATCGGCCACGTACAGAATCGGATCGCCCGACGTGCGGCACTGCGTCCCTTGAAACACGCCCGGCAGGTACGCACTGCCCCACACGCTCTTGCCCGCATCGGGGTTCTTGTCGCCGGATAACATCACGACGAACCCCGGCAAGTCCTGGTTGAGCGTCCCCAACCCGTACGTCGCCCACGCCCCCATCGACGCGTGCCCCAGCACCTGGTTGCCCGTGTGCATCAAGAGCTGCGCCGGCGCATGGTTGAACTGCTCGGTCGTCAGCGACTTCACAATCGTCAGCTCGTCCGCCAGGCTCGCCAACTGCGGCAGCAAGTGCGAGAACCACGCCCCGCTCTCGCCATGCCGGGCGAACGTGTGCATCGTTCCCAACAGCCGCGGGTGCCCCTTGATAAACGCAAACCGCTGCCCCTTGAAAAACTCCTCCGGACACGGCTGCCCGTCGCGTCTGGTCAACTCCGGCTTGTAGTCGAACAAATCTAGCTGCGACGGCGCCCCCGCCATGTGCAGGAAGATGATGTGCTTTGCGCGCCCCAATCCGGCGGGCGCCCGCGCCGCCAAGGGCCGTGGAGATGCAATCGGCGAAGCCCGACCTGCGTCCCCCAGCAGTGACGCCAGCGCCATCCCCCCAATCCCAATCGGGCATTGCCGCAGCAAAAAGTGTCGCCGCGTCGCCGCCCGCAATGTTTCGATTCGTGCGTCCATTTAATTACACAGCGTCTCATCCAAATTCAACAACACATTCCCCACCACCGTCCAAGCCGCCAGCTCCGCCACGTCGACGCCCTCCGGCGCCGGCCCCAATGGGTCTGTCGCCATCGCCGTCGCCGCCGCCTCGTCCGCTGCATAGTGCTCCCGCCGCGACTCGAACAACTCCACGAGCCGCCGCACTTCGTCCGCCGTCGGCAGCCGCCCCAGCACTCGCCGAAACCCGTACTCAGCCCGCGACACGGCGTCGGCACAGTCCTGCTCCATCATCCGCCGCGCGAGCCCTTGCGCCGCTTCCACGTAGACCGGGTCGTTCAGCAACGCAAACGCCGCCACCGGCGTGTTGGTCACGACCCGCCGAATCGTGCACGTCTCCCGACTTGTCGCATCGAGCGCCATCGCCGACGGATACGGTACCGTACGCCGCCAAAACGTGTACAACCCCCGCCGATACCGATCCTCGTCTTCGCTCGTCGTCCACTTCTCGTCGTTGTACACCATCAGCCACAGCCCCTCCGGCTGCGGCGGCATCACACTCGGCCCATGCATCTTCGGCGACAAGAGCCCCGCCGCCGCGAGCGCCTGGTCACGGATCTGCTCCGCACTCAGCCGATGCCGCGGCCCCCGCGACAGCAGCCGATTCTCCGGGTCGACCGCCAACCTCTCCGCCGTCGCCCGTGACGACTGCCGATAGGTCGCCGACATGACGATCCGCTTCGCGAGCCGCTTGAGCGACCAGCCGTCCTCCATGAACTCGACTGCGAGCCAGTCGAGCAGCTCTGGATGCGTCGGCAGCATTCCCTGTGAACCAAAATCCTCACTCGTGAGCACGATCCCCGTCCCGAGCAACTGCTCCCAATGCCGATTGGCCACGACCCGCGCGGTGAGCGGATTGGCCCGATCAACCAGCCACCGCGCGAGCCCCCAACGATTCCGCGGCGCCCCCTCCGCCATCGGCGGAAACACCGCCGGCGTACCCGGCTGCACTTCCTCCGCCGGGCTCAGGAAACTCCCGCGCGTGAAGACGTGCGTGGTGCGCCGTTGGTCCTCGGGCAGTTCACGCAGCACCGGCAACTTCGCCCCCCGCACGCGCATCGTCGGCGCCGCGTCCTCGCGATCCGCATCCGCCGTCTGATTGAAAAACGCCAACAGCTCGTAATACTCTCGCTGGGCCAACGGATCGTACTTGTGCGAGTGACACTGGCAGCACCCCATCGTCGTGCCCATCCACGCCTGCATTGTGACGTTCACGCGATCGATCACCGCCGCCACTCGGAACTCCTCGTCGTCTGTCCCGCCCTCGTCGTTCTGCATCGTATTGCGATGAAACGCCGTGGCAATCCGCTGCGCCCGCGTCGCCTCCGGCAGCAAATCGCCCGCAAGCTGCTCGACGGTAAACTCGTCAAACGGCATGTCCGCGTTCAGCGCGTCGATCACCCAATCGCGATACGGCCAGATCTCCCGCCGCTTGTCGGCTTCGTACCCATTCGTGTCGGCGTACCGTGCGAGGTCGAGCCACATTCGCGCCCAGTGCTCGCCGTAGGCCGGCGACTCGAGCAGCCGATCGACGACCCGCTCGTACGCCTCGGGCGACTCGTCCTGCTCGAACGCCTCGACCTCGTCAATCGTCGGCGGCAAGCCGGTGAGATCGAGCGACACGCGCCGCAGGAGCCGGGCCCGGTCGGCTTCAGCCGACGGCTGTAAGCCTTCGGCGTCGAGCCGCGCGAGCACGAATCGGTCGATATCGTTTCGACACCACGCCGGATCGGACACCTCCGGCAGCTCGGCCTGCACCGGCGGCTCATGCGACCAATGCCGCGAGTACGGCGCCCCGTCGGCAATCCAGGCCTTCAGCGTGGCGACTTCCGCGTCGCTCAGCCGTCGCCCCGTCTCCGCGGGGGGCATTCGCTCGTCGGGATCATCGCTGGTGATCCGTCGCACGAGCTCGCTGGCGTCGGCGTCGCCCGGTACGATCGCGCCCAGGTCGATTGCCGCGTCGCGCTCGTCGAGCCGCAGATCGGCTTCCCGCTTGGCCTCGTCCGGGCCGTGGCAGGCGAAGCAGTTTTTGGCCAGGAGCGGTCGGACGTCGAACCGGAAGTCGGGCGGCGCGGCCCGCGCCGCCGCACAGGCCGGCAAGCCGAAAAGCACCGCGATGAGAAGCCGCCAGGTCATACCCCCATGATACCGCAGCGGCCGGCGCGGGTGACGTGGGCGGTTCGGCCGGCGAGCGTCGAGGCGAGCTGCAGCCCAGTCGCGTGCATAGATGGTCTAAAGTCGCATCCCGGGCGGAGGGCCATTTTTCCCGGAGTTTGCGCCATAGATGATCTAAAGTCGGGCCATTTCCGATGGACCATGGTTTGCGAAGGACGAAGGCGAAAAGGCGTTCGCTCAAAAGGGGCGGAGGACCGCGGATTGCGCGGATGACGCGGATCGGAGAATGGTCCATCGTGCCAAAGCACCGTCGCATCGTCCAATCCATGGATCCCAGCTTGTCGGCTGGGCAACCGGTCCGCAGGTCACCCATCAACAGGCGGGCCATTCCGCAGATGATGGGTCGGCGGCGAACCGCTCACCCGTCCTACTCCTGATGCGATACAGCACGTGCCGGCTCAGCCGGTGGCCGGCGGGCAGCAGCGGGTGGTCGAAGTCGTCGCGCTCGTCGTGGGTCATGCCGAGGCGCTCCATCACGCGGCGCGAGCGGACGTTGGCCGGCGTCGTGAACGAGACGATTTCCGGCAGCTTGAGGGCGTCGAATCCGAACGCCAGCGCCGCGCGGGCGCCCTCCGTCGCGTAGCCCTGGCTCCAGTGGGCGGCGGCCAGTCGCCAGCCAATCTCGACGCATGGCGTGAAGTGGGCTTCGAATCGCGGGACGGTCATCCCGATGAATCCTGCGAACTCGGCGACGCCGGGAATCTCGACGGCCCACAGGCCGAAGCCGCGCTGGGCGAAGTGCTCTTCGATCCGCGCCCGTTGCGCGTCGGTTTCGCCTGCGGTCATTGGCGCTGGGAAGTGTTCCATCACGACGGGGTCCGCGTTCATGGCGACGAAGGGGGCGCGGTCCTCCGGCCGCCAGCGCCGCAGGAGAAGCCGCGGCGTGTGGAGTTCGCGCGGGAGCGTCTCGACGCGAGGAGTCAGCTCGGCCCTCGCTTCTCTCATCGCTTCATCCCACTTAACTGGAGTACGTAACGCCGCCCGGCGCGGCTGGGCGACCTGTCCTCCGGTTCAGCGACTCTCGTCGGAGGGCGTTACTTCCGTCCGGTTGAAGGGAACCCGTGTTTCTCCGGGGCCGCTGACGGCGTACTCGCCGTATTGCGCCACATACCAGCCGCGTTGCAGGGCGCTGGATCGCAGCAATTCATATCCGGCGTCAAGGCCGCCCCGAAAGCTCGCCGGCGACGAACCCTGCGGATGCCATTCCAACCAGGCCCCTCGCTCCGTGCCCGCGAGCTCGAAGCGCAAGCCTCCGGCGGGCGAACGCTCGATGCTGGTGAACGGAACGCCGCCCGCGGTGCGCGCCGTCAGCGGCATGACCATTCGTACGTCGCCCAACGGGTAGGCGCTGTACGGGCCCAACGCGTCGGAAGCTCCGTCGTGCGTGGGCCAGTTTTCTCGTAGCGAAGACGCAAACGGCTCGAAGGCCTCGACGAGATTGGCGGCGCGCCAGCGTCGACCGGCCCAAGCCACGTCGCGCCACGACGTGGCCAGCCCCAACCACGCCGCCGCCAGACCGAGGACGGCCAGCCAGGTGCGAACGCTTCGATGCCGCGCGGCGCCGAGGAACAGTCCAACGATGATCCCGGCAAAACTGGCGGCCGCAGCGACTGCGAGGAATCGGAACGCCAGCCAGCGGCCCCACGTCATCGGAATCATTTCCGGCGGCGGGATCTGCGTTGGAGGGATGTTTTTGATTCCGGGGAGGTTCCACTTGTAAACGGCGGGCTCCATGAAGCGGATGTCGTTCCAAATCCAAAGACAAAGGCCGCCAAGGAGGAGCGCGTTGAACGCCCACAGCCAAGACACGCCGGCGTCGCCGAGCCACTGCCGCGCCGCCCGCCTTCGGGAGGACGGTGGACCTGGTTCAGCGGCAGCGGCTTGCTGGCTCATGGCGCGTCGGCGGGTTGCGCGCAGTGGTCGAGCGCTAAGAGTGCAAACGCCGTCGCGAGATTGGCGTCGTTCTCGAACCATTGGCGGTTCGAGTTCGTCCACGAGCCGTCGGAGTTCTGCCGCGAGATCAGTTCGGCGGCGAGATCCTTGCGCCAGTCGTGCGCGGTCCCGTCGGCGTCGACTACGGCGTCAAGCTTCGATGCCGCCAGCGCCGCGGCGAACGCGTGGTCATCGTAGAACAGGCCCGCGCTGCCGACGCCCGGGTTTTCTTCCACGCTGTAGTTCTTGCCGACCCAATCGAGCACGGCCTTCATGGGACGCTCTCCTCCACTGTCCGTGATGAGGCGGCGATATTCCGGGATCGCCGCCGCCCCTGTATTGTTGCCGAGCTTAGGGCGTTGGAACAGACGCTGGAAGCGTCGGATTATGCGTCGCGCGGCGTTGCGTGCGCGACAGGATACGACTGAGTTTGTCACGCCGAAGTCCGCTGAAGCGTCCGGCCGCAAGTCGTCCCGCCGGACCCTTCGGCGGACCTCGGGGTGACGAGAACGGTCGACTCGCAGGAGAGGGAGAAGACTACGACCGGTGTTCCTTGCGGTATTGCGCCGGCGTCTTGCCCACCTGTTTTTGGAAGACCTGGGCGAGATACGCGCCACTGCCGTAACCCGCGGCGCCGGCCACCTTGGGAATCGGCAGATCGGTCTCCAAGAGGAGTCGCTGGGCCCGATGCAGACGCACACGCTGGAGCTCGTGATGCGGCGTGCGGCCGGTGACATTGCGGAATTTGAGTTCCAACGCCCGCCGTGACATTTGCAATCGATTCACAATATCGTCGACGCCGATCGGCTCAGCCGCGTGGTGGTGAATGAAGTCGAGGGCCATGGCCACGTCGGGATCGTCGACGGCGGAGGCCTGGGTGGAGCGGCGTTCCACGACATGCATGGGCTCGACCAATAGCCGCTTGGGCTTGCGGATGCGGCCCTTCATCATGCGGTCGAGCAGGGCGGCTGCGCGGTAGCCGCCGGTCTCGGCATTGAGCATGACGCTCGAGAGCGGCGGGTCGGCCAGCTCGCAAAGCAACTCATCGTTGTCGACGCCTACGACGGCTGCGCCCAACGGGACCGAGACGCCGGCGGCGCGGCAGGCGTCGAGCACTTGCCGGCCACGGTCGTCATTACACGCCAGGATGCCCACGGGCTTGGGCAGGTCAGCCAGCCACGCGCCAAGCAGTTTCTGCTCGCGTTCCCAGTGTTGGTCGCGATTGTTCTTGGGTGGCTGGTAAATGATCGGCGTGAATCCGGCTTCGTTAAGTCGCTCGCGAAAACCGAGCTCGCGATTCTGCGACCACAATCGGTCGGATTCGCCGACGTAGGCATAGTGTTGGAATCCGCGCTCGAGCAGATGCTCGGCGGCCAGGCGCGCGGCGGCGCGGGAGTCGGAGGCGATCTCGCTGAACTGGGCGATGCGCGGTTCCTTGATCGGAATGTTCTGCGACACGTCGAGCGCGATCGTCGGCAGCTTCGCCGCGAGGATGGCGCGGGCGGTTTCGACGGTTTCGATGCGGGCAATAATCCCCGTGCCGCCCCATTGGTTCATGTGCGGCAGCGCCTGAATGAAGTCGCCGGGCGTGACCCAAAACCGCCACGGTCCGTGGAGCCGCGCGTAGCGCACGATACCCCGCAGCATCGCCCGGCCGTAGCCGCGCGACGTTTCGATGAGCAGGGCCACTTTGGGAACGTTGGGAGGCACAGTCATGGGGCGAGGAGGCGGAGCGAAAACCTGCCGCCGACGGATGCGGCGGTCGCTTGCGTAATGCGCAATAGCTAAATCTGTTTTAACTGACGGCGGGCGAGTTGCAAGACATGCGTTGGCCCCGGCATCCGCCGGGTGGGCGGCGAACCTGCGCTCGTTCTGAGCCGTTTTGCGCGATCTTGGTTTGGTTCACGGAGGGGGCTGATTTACGTTAGGTTCCGGGAGTTACTTGTCATTGGCGTCGCAAGTCGGGAGGCCGTATGCACATCCGCCGAGCTTCGCGCGTATTCCGCCTCGTCGTGGCGGCCCTGGGCGCGGGCCTTGCGACGGCCGAGATGGCCTGTCCGCAGCCGCCGTTGACGGGCGACTTGCGCGTGCACGATCCCTCGCGGATTGTGAAGGCGGACGGCCGTTATTATCTGTTCGCCACGGGACGGGGCGCCGAGTCGAAGGCGTCGGACGACCTCGTCCGGTGGCGCGACGGGCCGTCGGCTCTGGACGCGCCGGCGGCGTGGATGCAGACCATCGTGCCGGGGTTTCGCGGCCGCGTGTGGGCGCCCGACGTGGTGAAGGTCGGCGACCGGTATCTACTCTACTACTCCGTGTCGATGTTTGGCAGTCAGACGTCGGCGATCGGGCTGGCGATCAACGCAACGCTGAATCCGGGGGACGCCGACTACGAGTGGGTCGATCAGGGGATTGTGATCCCATCGAACGACGAAGCGCCCTACAACGCGATCGACCCCGCCGTGTTTCTCGATGATGACGGTCGGCTGTGGCTGACGTTCGGCTCGTTCTGGGGCGGCGTGTACGGGATGGAACTCGATCCCGCCACGGGAAAGCGGCTCAACCCGAAAACGCCGCCGACGCATCTGGCGCAAAACAGCGAACGCACGGAGATCGAGGCGCCGTGCCTCACTAAGCATGGCGGCGACTACTACCTGTTCGTCAACTGGGGCCGCTGCTGCCGCGGGGTGCGAAGCACGTACAACGTGCGCGTGGGGCGCGGCCAGCGGCCGTTGGGGCCGTTCGTCGATCGGGGCGGCGTCGACCTGGCCGACGGCGGCGGGACGCTGTTTCTCGACGCGGCCGGCGACCAGATCGGCCCGGGGCACATCGGCGTGCTGGTCGACGGCGACCGCGAGTACGTGAGCTACCACTACTACGACGGGGCCGATCGCGGCCGGTCGAAGCTGGCGGTGCGGCGGCTCGCATGGACGGCGGATGGCTGGCCGGAGCTGGCGGATGCGGAGGGAGCCGAGGCGGAGTAACGCTTCGGCGACCTCGCCGAGGCGCTGGGGCCGCCCTACACTGGAGGGTCGCAAGACGCGCCCTCGTAGCTCAGGGGCGAGCTGATCGGTGCGCTAAAAAATGACGCCTTTGTCGCGAAATTTCGACTCTCGTGCGCGAGGCGCGCTACCCCAAGTTGCCCCTGACTATCCTGGTTGTAGACAGGATTTACTGCCTTACTGCCATTTTGGTACGTTGTCACACGGAGCGACCTCATGACCCTAACACACTACCGAGCACATTCCATCCGGCAACTCATCGTTGGCGCCCTCCTCCTCGCTGTGCTCCGACACACCGCGGTCGCCGGTCAGGTCCAGCGCAGCGACTTCTCTCCAGCCGCCGTCGTTCAGACGTACGACGGCCTCGACCTCATCGGCTCGCCAGCCACTCCGCTGGTTATTGGCGCCGATACGTACAACACCAACAATGGACTGGCTCGCTATCTCGGCGGCGACGCGCTCGGCACGACGGGGGGCGCCTTTGGCACGCAGTCGGAACTCGGGTGGGTTGACATCACCCTCGCCGCGCCAGCGCTCCGCTCCGGCATGTATGTCGGGCTCAACTTCCCTTGGACGATCGACGTCTCGTTCTTCGACACGAGCAACTCGCTTCTAGCCACGCTCCGCCTCACAGGCCAGGCCAACCAGCCCCAGTTCGCCGGCTGGCAATCCGAAAACGCCCTGATCCGCCGCGTTCGCGTCGCCGATCCGATAACTGACAATCTAATCGTCGCCTTCGACGACTTCATCCAAGAAGTCCCCGAGCCGGGTAGTGCGACCCTTGCCCTCGCCGCCGCGATCGCCGTCATCACACAAGGGCGCTACCGACGGCGCCATCGGCCTCAGCAATAATAGCGACCGGCTCGGCACGGCCGTTTGCCCTCGTAGCTCAGGGGATAGAGCAGCGGTTTCCTAAACCGTTGGTCGCAGGTTCGATTCCTGCCGGGGGCATTGGAAGAATTCGTGATGGCGTTCGCAGGCCGCCTCGGACGAAACTGTTTTTGAGGCAGTGATTGTCCGTTCAGAAGAACGCAGACGCACAAGAACCAAAACGTTGACAGGCGCGTTCTCGCCAATGATGATGCCACTTTCCGACATGCGTGCAGCCGACCTAGAAGCGGCGTTTTCCGGCAAACGACGAGCCCATTCCGAGCGATTCCCTACGCCTGAGCGATTCCCAACTCGGGCTCGATCGTTGCGGTCGCTTGGAGACGTGGCTGGACTCGGGCAATGACCTTCAATAGCGCCGATTTTGCCCTGTTCTGTCTGATCGTCGGCCCGCTCTATTTTCTTCTCAACTGCTCGCCGCGACTTCATCGCCTGCAAAATCTTGTCCTGTTGGCGGCGAGTTACTTCTTCTACGGCTCTTGGGATCATCGATTCCTGTCGTTGATCGTCCTGTCGACGGCCGTCGATTACTCGTGCGGGCTCGGCGTGGCGCAGCGACGCCTTTCCGCTTCGTCGGCAGTCGCACTGTCGGCGTTGTACGTTGTGAGCAGCGTGCTGCTGCTGGCGCCGATCAATTGGTCAGCCGTGGCGTGGCACGCACTTCCGAGTCGCGCTTACGAGGGGGGATGGCAATTGCCGCCCGCCGATTACGCGATCATCCTGCGCGACGGCTCGTGGCGCCTTGTTTGGGCGGCCCTGGCAGTGGCCTGCGCATTTGCGGCCCTGTTCTCCGTGGGATTCCGCCTGTCGGGCGCACGTCGCCGCAAGTACTTCCTGATCGTCAGCATCGGAACGAACCTGGCGCTCCTTGGATTCTTCAAATACTTCGACTTCTTCGCAGAGGGCGCCCAGCGATTGGTTGAGTCCCTCGGATTGGGAAGTCACCAGTGGATGATCGGAATCATTGTTCCCGTGGGGATTTCGTTTTATACGTTCCAAACAATGAGCTACGCGATCGACGTCTATCGGGGCGACATGGATGCGATCGACGACTTCGTCGATTTCGCCCTGTTCGTGTCGTTCTTTCCCCAACTCGTCGCCGGACCCATCGAGCGCGCCCATGCCCTGACCTGGCAGTTGCAGCGGCATCGCCCGGCCCGTTGGAGCGACATGCAAGTGGGAACGTTTCTGATCGGATGGGGGCTCTACAAGAAGATCTTCATTGCCGACAACCTGGCCCGCTTTGTGCACCTGGCTTACGATCCCGGCGCAGAACCTACGGGACCGCAGATTCTGGTGGCGACCTATGCCTTTGCGTGGCAGATCTATTGCGATTTCAGCGCGTACAGCGACATCGCGCGCGGCGTCGCGCGCTGGATGGGCGTGGATCTGATGCTCAATTTCAATCTTCCCTACGCGGCGCGGAATCCCAGCGATTTCTGGCGGCGATGGCATATCAGCCTCAGCACGTTCCTGCGCGATTACCTGTACATTCCCTTGGGAGGAAACAAAGGGACCGCGTGGGACGTCTACCGAAATCTCATGATCACGATGGTCCTCGGGGGGCTTTGGCATGGCGCGCGGGCGAACTTCGTGTTATGGGGACTCTACCAAGGTTTGCTGCTGGCGATTCATCGCTTGATCCGGCCCGCGCTCGAGCGTTGGTCTCCGCGTGGCGTGTGGAGTCGCCGCGTGTGGGACCTCGCGGCGTGGATCGTCTTCTTTCATCTTGTCTGCTACGGTTGGCTCCTGTTCCGTGCGGATACGCTGGAGATGGTCTCGCACTTGACTGGCGCCCTGGCAACCGGCTGGAGTACGGCGGGCGACAACGTCGGCGTGCTTGTCAGGCTCGTGTGGTTCCTCTGGATGCTCGTCGTCGTGCAAATCTGCCAGAACAAGTCCGGAAACCTTCTGGCGCCATTGACGTGGCCCATCGTCGTTCGTGTTCCCTTCTATTTGATGCTGTTCTATTTCACGGTGATTTGGGGAGCGTTTGATGCCGTCGAGTTCATCTACTTCCAATTTTGAATTCTCGCCGCTGGAGCGCGCGCCCGTCAGGACAGTCCCCTGGGCGGCGATTGCGTTCGTCGCGTCCGTGATGGTGATGGAATCGTTCCTTGCGCGCTTTAAGGCGTGGTATGCGGACGAAGCGGCGTGGTATTGGAAGACCAAGGCCGATCTGGTCGCCGCTCGGCAGCTCGAAGGGGACGTCGCGATCCTCGGCACGAGCGTGCTCTTTCACGGCATCGATCCCTTGCAGATCAACAACCGAGTTGGCCCTGCGAGGAAAGCGGTGAATCTCTCGCTCAACGGCATGCAATTGCCGCAACAATATCAAACGCTCGCCCGTTGTCTCGACCAAGGAATGACCTACGAGTTGGTCATCGTGGAGCTGAGAGACATCGACGTTCCACAGGAGAATTGGCTGCGAGGTCCCTTCTTCCAATTCTGGGCGACCGCATCGGAGTTCCTACAGAGCGGGATTCAGTACCATCGACCGCAGACCTTGATTCCCTTCGCGGCGAGCCGTCTCTTGCCGTCGTATGCGTTTAACCGGGCTCTGGACAATCTGATCTCAATGAGCGCCAGAGCTGGAGAATTAACGTCCGTGATCCACGATCGCAATCGGCAGATCACGGCGGACATGACCGAGCATCTCGGCTTTGCCCCTGGCGGCTTTGCGCACGGCCTGACGGAGGACCAGGTCCCCGCCGCTCAACAACGACCGTGGACCGCAACCCCGAGCGGTCTCCTGTGGCTCGACAGGCTGCTGGAACTCTGCGCTCGCTCGGGCGCGCGCGTGGCATTTCTCTTGCCGCCTGCGCCTCCGTTTGTCGAGGCAGACCGCGCCGCTTCGAATTACTACCCGGACGCCAATTTGTTGATCCGTGATTTGCAGAGTCGCTATCCTGAACTTGAGATCTCCGTCATTCACCCCGACCAGTACGGACTCGCCGACTTTGCGGACGATCATCACCTGAGTTATCAGGGCCGCGATCGCCTCAGCGCCGACGTCGCCCAGTGGATTCAGAGCCGGGCGGAACTGCGCAGTGGTTCGACGGGCAGCAGGCCATGACTCCCATGACGGCAAACCGATCGCGATGAGCCGCGTCCGTTTGCCCTCTTGACGAGTCGGAGAATTCCGACGTATTATCGCGACATGGATGCACCCGATGTGTTTCAAGCGCTGGCGAGTCCCGTGCGGCGGCGAATTCTCGAGCTGCTCCGCACGCGGCCGTCGACCGTCAACGCGCTCGTCGACGAGTTCGACCTCAATCGGCCGGCGGTGTCGGAGCATTTGCAGGTGCTGCGGCTGACGAAGCTCGTCCGCGACGAGCGGCGAGGCCGTGAGCGGTACTATCACATCGAGCCGAAGCGACTGGCTGAGGTGAGCGCCTGGCTCAAGCCATTTGCCCGTTACTGGACCGCGCGAATGCAGGCCCTGAACGACGTGCTCAACGAGGACCAGTCATGATCGAACCCGGCAAGATCGAGCTCTCAAAATACTACGCGTGCCCGCCGGCCAAGGTGTGGCGAGCGCTCACGGACCCCGAGCTGCACGCCAAGTGGTGGGCCGCCGGCGATGTGCGAGCCCAGGTGGGCCACCGCTTCACGCTCGACATGGGGCCGTGGGGCCATCAACCATGCGAGGTGCTGGCCGTGGAGCATGAGCGGCTGCTCCGCTACAGCTTCGCGCCGGGAACGCTCGACACGATCATCACCTGGCGGCTGGAGCCGGAGGGCGATGGGACGCGGCTGCACCTCGTGCACTCGGGGTTCGACCTCGAGTCGCCGTTGGCCAAACAGGCGTTCGAGGGGATGGGCCGCGGCTGGCCGAGCGTGTTGGAGCGGATGGCGGGGACGGTGGAGGCGGCGCTGTGACGCAGGGCGGAGCCTGGTGCACCCCCGTTGGCGTTGATGGGATCTGGCGGGGCTTTGCATCAAAACACTCTTGTGGGAGCGGTCTCCCACCGCGATGACGGCCTGCAAACCCCAACGGGTTGTGACGCCTCGCGAGATCGGCGTCCGAGACGCCCCCACATTTCCATTTTGGTGCAAACCCCTCTTTCTGGATCATTGGATGAGGCGCCCCCAGCGGAGCGTACAAAACCCAAAATTGCGCGTCCCGGTAGAGCGTCGCGTCTTGGATCACTCTTCCGCGACTGTCGCCTTCTCGATCTTGTCGCCTTGCTTGATCGAGTTGACCACCTTCTGCCCGTCGCCCAACACCTTGCCGAAGACCGAGTGCTTGCCGTCCAGCCACGGCGTCGCGACGTGCGTGATGAAGAACTGCGAGCCGTTGGTGTTCGGCCCCGAGTTGGCCATCGAGAGAATCCCCGGGCCGTCGTGCTTCAGGTCCTTGTGAAACTCGTCGGCGAATTTGTACCCCGGCCCGCCCGTGCCGGTCCCCTCGGGACAGCCGCCCTGGATCATGAAGTTGTCGATCACGCGGTGGAATTTCAGGCCGTCGTAGAACCCATCGCCGATCAGCTTTTCGAAGTTGGCGACCGTCTTGGGCGTCTTGTCGGCAAAGAGCTCGATGCGGATCTCGCCCTTGTTCGTCTTGAGGGTTGCGACTTTCATCGCGGCGCCTGCACTTTCTCGGTAGAGGGAATCGGATGCGAGAAGAGTCAGTTGTCCGTGGTCCGTAGTCCGTTGTCAACCGACGGGCGCGATGTCCGCGGCGACGGACAACTGACTACGGACCACGGACAATCTGCCTAGGTCCGCAGCGAATGGCTCATGGCCGTCGCCACCGGGACAAAGGCCATCAGCGGCAGCCAGGCGGCCAAGGACGGCCGCAGCAGGTTCAGGGCGCCGAGCGATTGGCACGCCAGGCCGGCGAGCGTGAACGCCATGGCGACGCCTAGGCAGAGCCCGATCGACAGAAACACGTTGCGGCTGCGGCGGGAAAGCATCACCGGTAGTCCCAGCATGACGAGCGTGCCGTCCATGAGACACTGGACCAACCGCGCGTGGATCGTGACGCGCACGTCGGGCCCGGCGCCGGCGCCGGGGTTATGCAGTTCGCTGACGAGCTCCAGCATCGACGCGTAGCTGCGCCACTTCGAGCCGCTCGCCAGGAGCGGGAACTGGATCTGGCTGGCCACGAAGACTTCGCCCTCGCCCAGCCACGATTCGTCGCGCGGCGTCGCGATCACCGTGCGATCGTCGACCTTCAACGACGGCGACTGGCTGATTTGCTTGGGGGCCGTCACCCCCGAGAGCACGAACCCCGCGGGGCGCTCTGGCGTCGCGTCGACATAGTAGGCGTTGAGCGCCGCCAGTTGCGTGCCGTAGTTGTCGAGCTCCGGCGGCAGGATGAACGCGGGGCGGACGATCTGCCGCCCTCCGAGGATCACCTTCTCCCCGCCGATGAGGATGTTCGTCGACGCGTCGAATCGCGCTTCGAGGGGCCTCGCCGCGCCGCCCCCCAAGTCCTTCGTGTCGCGGGTCAGCTCGTCGCGGACTTTCGGGATCACAAGCTCGCGGTTGAGGACCCCTAGGAGGCTCACCGCCGCGGCCGCCAGCAGGAGCGGCTTGATGACGCGGAATTTCGAGATGCCCGCCGCCATCATGGCGGTGAGTTCCTGATGCCGACCCAGCCACGCGACGGTGAACACCGCCGAGATCATCGCCAAGATCCCGCTGGTGCGATCGAAGAACGCCAGGCTGTGGTACGAGTAATAACGCGCAATGACGCCGAGCAGATTGCCCTCGTTCTCGGCGTAGGACGAGAAGTGGTCGAGGTGCCCAAACGCGTCGATGACGATGTACAACCCCGTGAGGCTCAGGAAACAGATCACAAAGATCTGCCCAAACTGCCTCAACAGGTAACGCGGGAGAATAAACATGGGATCCCAACAAATCGCTACCCGCGAGCCGGAGCCCCACGGGCTCCGGGCGCACTGCCGATCGATGCCAGGCGGAAGGGCGCGGAGCACGGAGGCGGCAGAGTACGGGGCGTCGCTGCTAGCGTCAAGCCAAACTGCCGCCGTAGAATACGCACCACGGCGGCGTTGCATTCTCCACAAGACCGTGTGCTGGCATGACTTCCACCGCGCCTAAAGTGCGACATTGGCTCGGCCGCGCCCGTGACGCGACCGTCGACCTGCTGTTCCCGCCGAAGTGCGGCGCCTGCGGCGGTTCGATGCCGGAAGACGCCTGCGGCGATCTCGTCTGCAGCCAGTGCCTCGACGAGCTTCCGCTCGTTGACTGGCCGGTATGCCTGCGCTGCGCGGCGGCGATTCCTACGGCGGGCGGCGTCGAACTCGATTGCAGCCACTGTCGCGGCGCCAAGCTTCGCTTCGACCGCACCCTTGCGCTAGGGAGCTACGAAGGGCTGCTGCGACAGTGGATCGTGCGGATGAAGTCGGATCGCACCGCTCTGGCGGCGCGCGTGCTGGCCGAACTCGTTTGGCAGCGACTCGGCGAGCCGCTCACAGCGCTAGCCGTCGACGCCGTTGCGGCCGTGCCGATGAGTCCTTGGCGTCGGTGGCGACGGGGAGTCAATCCACCCTGGGAAATCGCCGAGCGACTGGCCCGCCGGCTAGGCGTTTCCGCCGCCGGCGGACTGCTGCGGCAAGTGCGCAACATCCCGCCGCAGATAGGGTTATCGCGGCCCGCGAGGTTTCGCAACGTCGCCGGCGAGATGGCCGTGCGGCCGGGCTATCTTTTACAGGCCGCGCATGTGCTGCTGGTGGACGACATCCTCACGACCGGCGCCACCGCCAGCGAGGCGGCCCGCGCGCTCAAGCGCGCGGGCGCCAAGGAAGTAACCGTCCTGGTGCTCGCGCGAACGCCGGCTGACGGATGACTACGCTCGAAGCGTTGTTCCCCGTGTCGACAACGCCTTGTACCGGCTCGCGCTCAACGTGCAGAATAGTCCGCTCATGGAAGTCGCCACCACGCCCAACGCGAAACAGCAGCGGCCGCTCGACCCGTTTCGCCGCGCGCTCGTGCGCGGCCTGGCCGTGCTGCTGCCGCCGCTGTTGACGATCGTCATCCTGGTCTGGGTGTGGAACACGGTGGCCGATTACTTGCTCGTGCCGTTGGAGGGCGCCGCCCGGCGGGTGCTCGTCACGCAGTACGAAAAGTCCATCGTCCCCGCCGCGACGGTGCCGGCCGCGGAGATTGTCGAGGGCCGCGCGCTGATTGACGGTCAACCTTACCGGCAGACTCGCGACGGCGACTTCGTACCGACCGAACACTACGACGTGGTCGAGGAGTTCTACGGCCCCGCCCAGATGCCGGCCACTGCGGAGGACCTCTACCGGGCGTTCGTCGACCGCACCTACTTGCAGCGGCACATCGTTGTGCCGGTGTTTCTCTGTCTGTTCCTGTTGGTGCTGTACCTGCTCGGCAAGTTCCTGGCCGCGGGCGTGGGGCGCTTCTTCTGGTTGCAGTTCGAGCGCGTGATCATTCGCCTGCCGCTCGTGCGCAACGTGTATTCGTCGGTGAAGCAAGTGACCGACTTCGTGTTTAGCGAACGCGAGATCGAGTACACGCGGGTGGTGGCCGTGGAATACCCGCGTAAGGGCATCTGGCAGTTGGCGTTCGTCACCGGCGACGCTCTGGGCGACATCGCTGCGGCGGCCAACGAGCCGATGTTGACCGTGTTTTTTCCTTGCTCGCCGATGCCGTTCACGGGGTTCACGGCCGTAGTCAAGCGGTGCGACACGCTCGACCTGAACATCACGATGGAACAGGCGATCCAACTGCTGGTGAGTTGCGGCGTCGTGGCGCCGCCCCACCATTTGAGCGAGGCGCTGGCGCACCGCGAGCAGCAGGTGCGGCCGGCGCTGCCGGCGGCGCGACCCGAGGGCTAGCCAGCCCGTGTGCGACCGTGGGACAATGGGCCCATGGCCCGGGCACGCATCCTCAAAATCGGCACGCGCGGCAGCAAGCTGGCGCGGTGGCAAAGCGATTGGGTCGCGGCGCGGCTTGCGGAGCGCGGCGTCGCGACCGCGATTGTCGAGATCACCACCAGCGGCGACGTGAAGCAGGCTGGGCCCATCGCGGCCATGGGCGTCCAGGGCGCGTTCACCAAGGAGATCCAAGCGGCGCTCCTGGCGGGCGACGTCGACCTCGCCGTTCACAGCCTCAAGGACCTGCCGACGCTAACCGTCGACGGCCTTGTGCTCGCGGCGGCGCCTGTGCGGGAGAACCCGGCGGACGCACTCGTGACGCGCGATTTCGTGAAACTGGCTGCGCTTCCCGCAGGAGCGCGGATTGGCACCGGCAGCTTGCGTCGCCGCGCCCAGTTGCTCCATCTGCGATCCGACCTGGAGATCGTCGCGATTCGCGGCAACGTCGACACCAGGCTTCGCAAAGTGGCGGACGGCGAGTTGGACGCGGTCGTGCTGGCAGCGGCCGGGCTGGCGCGCCTCGGCTGGAGCGATCGGATTTCCGAATCGCTGGCGCCGCCGCGGATGCTGCCGGCGCCGGGGCAAGGCGCGCTGGCGATTGAATGTCGCGCGGACGACGCCGATGCTCTCCAGCAGGTCGCGGAACTGGATGATCTCAGTTCGCGAGTAGGAACCACTGCCGAGCGCACCGTGTTGGCAGCCTTGCACGGCGGTTGTTCAGCCCCCATCGCGGCGTGGGGACGCCTTGTCGGAGCGCGGCTCTTTCTTGACGCATTGGTGGCCGGCGCCGATGGCCGCCAGGTGTTGCGCGCCAGCGGGGCTGTCGAGCTCGCTGAGTTCCGCGCCGACGCGGCAATCGCAGCGCCCGTCGCCTTGGGTCAGCAAGTCGCCGACGCGCTCCGTGAGCAAGGCGCCGAAGCCCTCGTGGCGTCCGCGCGAGGGATGTGACAACGGCAGGTCCTGCCGCGTCGCGAACAGCCAACCGGCAGGGTTTGCCGCTGGCGCCAAGCGTAAATCATTCTGCGGACTGGAGTTCGCCCACGCCGTTTGCGAGAAAGTTCCGCGCAAATTGCCGCGATTTGGGCGGTGCGAAGCGAAGACGCAAGCGACGAACGGACCTTTCTTGCGTGATTGGCACGGCCGGTGCATAGGGCTCCCCGACGCGATCGTGCAGGGGGGCCTGCACCGTGGCTCGCGACACATGCCGTACGGAATGTACATCTCTGCCGAGGGCGCCCAAGCCCAGGCGCAGCGGCTTCAGGTCATCGCCAACAATCTCGCCAACGTCGAGACGCCGGGCTTCAAGCGCGACGTGGCCACGTTTCAGGCCCGATTCGCCGAAGCGATCCAGCGCGGCGAGGACTACTCCGGCAGCCGCACCGAGAACGATCTCGGCGGCGGCGTGAAGATCATCGGCACGCAGACCGACTTCTCGAACACGACGCTGCGGCATACCGGCATGCCGACGGACTTCGCCATTAACGGCGACGGATTTTTCCAAGTCCGCGGCCGCGACGGCGGCACGTACCTCACGCGAGCCGGGAACTTCACGCTCGACGCTCAGGGTCGGCTGCTCACGCAGGACGACATGCCGGTGCTCGACACGGGCGGCGCCGACATCGTCATCGACGGCTCGCAGCCGTGGGAGCTGCATTCCGGCGGGCGCATCGTCCAGGACGGCGCCGCAACCTCAGTTGGGCTGGTGCGGCCCCAGTCGTTGGGCGACCTGGTCAAGGTTGGTTCCAACATGTTCCGCCCGCTCGTTCCCGGCGTCCAAGTGCCCGAGGAAGAGCGTGATATTCGCCAGACCTATCTCGAAGAGTCGGGCGCCAATCCTACGAGCGAGATGATGGCGATGATCGAAACTACGCGGGCGTTCGAGGCGAACACGAAATTAATTCAGTACCAGGACAGCATGATCGGCGGGCTCATCAACCGGGTGTTGGCGTCGAATGCCTAGTTGAACAGGGCGCCGGACTGGCCGCTTAAGCGGCCAGTCCGAAGTGCAAGAAACGCGTCCACCTACTTACCTACTTACCTACTCACCCATTCACCCATTCACCTACTCACCTACTCACTCCCCCAATCATGAGCGTCCAAACCCTGTACACCGCCGCAACGGGCATGAACGCCCTCGAGACGAAGCTCGACGTGATCGCCAATAACATGGCGAATATCAATACGACGGGCTTCAAGAAGGACCGGGCGAATTTCGAGGACCTGTTCTACCGACAGATTCGCTTGCCTGGCGCGCTCGACGCCGACGGCAATATCACGTCCACCGGCGTCGAGATCGGTCTGGGCACGCGCGTCTCCAGCACACAGACCAACCACGGCCAGGGCGCCATGCAGGTGACCAACAACCCGCTCGACTTCGCCGTCGAGGGCAAGGGTTTTTTCCGCGTGACCGACCCTGCGGGCGGCGTGCTCTACACGCGATCCGGTAATTTTGGCATCAACGCGAACAACCAACTTGTGCTTGGCTCGGCACAAACTGGCTGGATTCTCGACCCGCCGGTCTCGGTCCCCCAGGAAGCGACCAACGTCGTCGTCACCACCGACGGCCAGGTGCAGTACAGCACGGCGACTGATACCACGCTACAGAACGCCGGTCAGATTCAGGTCACGACGTTTCTCAACCCCGACGGTTTGCTCAAGCTCGGTGATAATCTGTACAAGCAAACCGACGCCTCGGGCCAACCGACGGATGAGAATCCTGGAAACAACGGCGCGGGCCTGCTGCGGCAGGGGGCGCTCGAGGCGTCCAACGTCGAGCCCGTGCAGGAGTTGATCGACCTGATCACGACGCAACGGGCGTTCGAGTTGAATTCGCAAGTGGTGCAAGCTGGCGACCAGATCATGCAAGTGGCCGCGAACCTGCGGCGAGTTTAGTCTCGCATACTGGACTGGTCGCTTAAGCGACCAGTCCGCTTCGGAAGGGAGTCCCCAGACATGCGGCTGCTTCTCGTCTTGCTGATCGCGTCGGCGCTCCCTCTCACTGCGCAGGGCGTCGAGGTGTCGCTGCGGACCGAAGCGACGCTGTCGGAATCCGTGGTGCGGCTCGGCGACGTTGCGGACCTCTCCGCGGCGGAACCAGCGGAGATTGAGGAGCTGGCAGCCGTGACGCTCATGCCTGCGCCCGCGGCAGGCTCGCGGCAGTTCTTGGCCGCCCCGCAATTGCGCGACTTGCTGATGGCCAGCGGCGTCGACGCCAGCCGCCTGACCTTCAGCGGCGCCGACGCCGTCGCGATTGGCTCTCCCGCGACAATCGTCGCGAAACCTGGCGACGATTCAGGTCCGGCAATCTCGACGCCGCCCGACGCGGAAACCGCCATGGGGCACGTCCAAACGGCGATTGTTCGCTACCTCACGGAAATCACCGGACACGAACTGTGGAACGTTGCCGTCGACGCCGAAGCCGCCGTCGCTGAAATGTATTGGCAACAGGGTCCGCAGTTGACGGTCAGCGGCGGGCGGGATCCATGGATCGGACGACAGCAGTTTCTCGTCGGCGGCGCCAGGGCGGCCCGCGGAGTGCGTGTCTACTGCAAAGTCGAGAAGCTCGAGATGATCGCCTTCGCTGTGCGTGCGATTCCCGCCGGCGACCTGATTCGCGCCGCTGACGTCGCCATGAGGCCATTCGCCGGCGTCGTGCCGGCTCAAGCCGTCCGCTCGTTGGACGAAGTGATTGGCAAGGAAGCAACGCAGCAGATTCGCGCCGACGGCATGCTACTGACGCGCAACGTCCGGGCGCCGATCCTGGTTCGCCGCGGCGAGCGAGTGGCCATCAAGGCCCGCGCCGCGGGAATTGTCGTGCGAACTTTCGCCACGGCCCAACAGAACGGCTGCCTCGGCGATCTCATGCCGGTGCAAGCCGTCGAAGGCAAGGCCAGTTACATGGCCCGCGTGTCCGGACTGCGAGAACTCGAAGTGTTCGCCGGCGGCGCCTCGGCCGAAGAGGTCGCCGCGGCGGCCCGGTAGCAATTGGTTCCCCCAATTCTGATAGCAAACACATGAATCGTCGCCACGATCGCTGCCGCTTGGACCTGCTGCTGGGCGCCCCGTGCTGCATCGCGTTGCTCGCAACGCCAGCGCCCGCCCAGGATGGACTCCTGTTCGTGCAGCAGCCTGAGCAACCCGCGCAACGCGTCACGCTGCAGGACAGTTCGTTTATGTTTCGCGAGCTGCCGCCCGAGGCGCGGCCCAGCGAATTGAAGCAACACGACATCATCACCGTGATCGTCGACTACCGCACGCGGATGCTCAGCGAAGGCGACGCCGAATCACGGAAGACCTCGAGCCTCAACGCGGTGCTGCAGAGTTGGCTGAAATTCGACGGCAAGAGCATCAAGCTCGCCCCGCAGACCGACGGCGACCCCCGCGTGCAGGGCACTTACAACAGCCAATACCGGGCCGAGAGCGACGTCGAGCTCCGCGACACGTTGACGTTTCGTATCGCCGCCCAGATTGTCGAAATCCGCCCCAACGGCAACTTGTACGTCGAAGCCAACTGGAGCATTCAGAACAACGAGGAACGCTGGCGCATCTACTTGTCGGGCGAGGTGCGGCGCGAGTCGATTCAGCCCGACCGCACGGTCACAAGCGACTCGATCGTCAACCTCAACGTCGTGAAGAAAGAAGAAGGCCAGGTTCGCGACGGCTACGCCCGCGGCTGGCTCGCGGCGTGGTACGACAAGTACAAGCCGTTTTAGAGCGGCCCTAGCGACGCCCGCAACTCCTCTCCACGACAAAGCGTCCACGATATGAAACCGCACCGAATTCTTGCCGTGTTGGGCGTCGTCCTCTCGTTGCTCGGCGCCGACGTGTGCTCGGCTCGCACCGTGCTGCGAAACATCTGCCGCGTCAAGGGGCAGGAAGAAAACCAGCTCCGCGGCGTTGGCTTGGTCGTGGGGCTCAACGGCACGGGCGAGGCCGCCGATCGGGCGACGATGACGGCGCTCTTGCAGGCGATGAACGTCATGGGTCTGCAGATGTCCGAATTGCCGTTTGCGGGCAGCGGCGGGTTGAAGGATCTCGAGAAGGTCAAGAATGTCGCCCTCGTCATGGTGACGGCTCGCGTGCCGGCCACCGGCGCCCGCCGCGGCGACAAGCTCGACTGCTATGTCAGCGGCGTCAACGGCAAGAGCCTGGACGGCGGCCGCCTGGCATTCGCCGCCTTGCAGGGGCCCGACGTCCGCGATACCACGGTGTACGCCGTGTGCGAAGGCGCCGTGCACCTTGAGAATCCGGAGAAGAAGCTCACCGGCGTCGTCACTGGCGGCTGCCAGATGGTCGAAGACGTGTTTACGCCCTTCATCCAGGACGACCGCATCACGCTCATCCTCGACGAGCACCACGCCAACTTTCAGACGGCCAACGACGTCGCCGACGCGATCTATGCTCAGTATTCCCACGAATCTGACGGCTTCGCCCGCGCGATCAATGCGTCCAACGTCGTGGTCCAAGTCCCCGCCGAGTATAAGAACGACCCGGTGGCATTCGCCGCGACGCTGCTCGAAACCGTCATTTACTCGCCGGAGCCCGAGGCTCGCGTCGTCATCAATCAAAAGTCCGGCAGCATCGTGATTGGCGGCGACGTGACGATCGGCGACGTGATCGTGTCGCACAAAAATGTCGTCATCGAAGCCGGTCAGGCGGCGACGTTCGCGGCGATCGATCCGGATCAGACCGAGGATGCCAAGTTGCAGGCGCTCGTGACGGCCCTCAACTCCATCAAGGTACCGGCCGCCGACGTCGTGGAGATCATCAAGGGCATCGCCCACAACGGCAAACTGCACGGCCGGCTGATCATCGAGTAGCTCCCAACAAGGTCACCCTGAGGTCCGCCGAAGGGTCTGGCCGCAACTTGAACTTGGACCAGGCCCCTCGGCGGACCTCAGGGTGACGTTAACGGAGTCCGGGCCATGAAAATCAACCCTGCTCAATTCGGCATGGTGACCCCGCTCGTTCCGGGCCTGCAATCCGCCGAGCAGCAGCTTGACGGCGCCCGTGAGCTGAAGCAGGCCTACGTCGACTTCGTCGGTAAGACCTTCTTCGGCCAGATGCTGAAGGCGATGCGGAGCACCGTCGGAAAGCCGGCGTATTTTCACGGCGGTCAGGCGGAGGAAACGTTCCGCACGATGCTCGACCAGGAGCTTGCCGACCACATGACGACGGCCAGTGCGTCGCAGGTCGCCGATCCGATGTTCGAGCGGCAATTCCCGCGCGAGGCGGCGACGCTCAAGGCGGCGGAGAAGAGCGAACAGGCGTCGCTCACGCATTTGCAAGGATTACGTCGGTATTAACCACTTAGCCCCCGGTCAATCACCGGGGGCTCAATGTCCCAGTTCGGACGCACGCCGTGAACGCGACCACGACTAACTCCTTGGAATTGCAACTCGCCTCGCTCTTGGAGCGGCTGTCGGCCGCCCAGCGCGAGCTGCTATCGCTGCTGGCGACCAAACGCGAGCTGATCGTGCGGCGCGACCACCAGGCGCTGTCGGCGCTGGCGTCGCGCGAGTCCCAACTCGGCGACGAGCTGCGCGCATGCCAGATCGAGCGCCAGCGGCTGCTGGCCGCCGCCGACGCCGAGGGATTGCCTGGCCAAACGCTCGCCGAACTGTCGGCCGCGCTCCCCAGCAGTACAGCGCGGCAGCTTGGCGGCTCCGTGGACGAGGCTCGTCAGCAAGCCCGCCTCATCCGCCACGAGTGCCTCACGCAGTGGGTCGCAGTGCAGCGCACCGTGCTCCATCTCGCGCAAATGCTGGAGATCATTGCTACCGGCGGCCGCGCCCAGCCGACATATGGAAAGGGCCGCAACGGCGAGCGCGGCGGCGCGCTCATCGACCAGGCGGTCTAAGTCCGAACGAGAAGCCGGCAACCCGGGGCGAGTGCTAGCACTCCGGCCCCGTCGCCGCTTGCGCTCGTTCGTCACTCGCTCCTCATCTTGCGCGATTGGCCATGTCTCTCTTCGGCTCCATCCAGATGGCGGGCAACACGCTCCAGGCGATGCAAATCGGCCTGCACGTGGTGGGCAACAACATCGCCAACGCCAACACGCCAGGCTACATCCGCGAGCGGGCGATCTTTGCCCCTGCGCCAACGATGAAGCTGGGCGATCTGACGCTGGGACTGGGCGTCGAGGTTGCCGGCATTGTCCAGAGCCTCGACAAGTTCGCCGAGGACCGACTGCGCGGCGCGGGCAGCGACCGCGCTGGCGCCGAGGTGCAGGAAAAGACCTATCAGGATCTCGAAGCCATTCTGGGCGAGCTGTCCGACACCGACGTCAGCACCTCGCTAACGAGCTTCTTCAATAGCATCAACGAAGTGGTCGGGGCCCCCCAGGACGTCTCCATTCGCAATCTGGCCGTCAAAGCGGGCAAGTCGCTCACGACGGCCATCAACAACCTGCATCGCCGCGTCGAGACGGTGTACACCGATTTCGGTCGCGAGGTCGAGAATCTCACCAGCGAGATCAACGCGCTGACTTCGGACATTAGCCAGCTCAACCTGCAAATTGTGTCACTGGAAGGCGGCGCCAACTCCGCGAATCAGGCCGGCGGGCTCCGCAGCCAACGGCAGACGGCGATTAAGCGCCTCGCCGAAATCGCCGACATTACGGCGAACGACACGCTGGCCGGCGCCGTCAACATCTCAGTGCATGGCGAGGTGCTGGTGTTTGAGGGCTCGCGACGCGAGGTGCAGACCGTCTACGAGACCAACGATGGACTGCCCATTGCCACGGTGGAGTTCGTCGACGGCGGGAGCCCCCTGGAGGCGGCCAGCGGCGAATTGCGCGGCGCCTACGACGCTCGCGACACAATTGCCGGAGGCTTTCTCGATCGGCTGAACACCTTCGCCGCCGCGCTGGCCTTCGAGTTCAATAAGGTCTACTCGCAGGGCCAAGGCATCACCGGCTATCCGACCATCACGAGCCAGGAGGCCGTAACGAGCTCGACGGCCGGGCTCGATGAAGCCGGCCTCGACTTCACGCCGGTCAGCGGCGTGTTCGACCTGCTGGTCTACAACAAGCAGTCGGAGTTGACCACGACGCATACGATTCGCATCGACCTCGATGGCCTCGACAACGACACCACGCTCGCCTCGCTGGCCGCCGAGCTGGATGGAATCGACGGCGTGACGGCCCGCGTGACGGCTGACAATCGCTTGGAGCTGATCACCGAGAGCGCCGAACTGCAGATCGGCTTCGACGGCGACACGAGCGGCCTGCTTGCGGCGCTCGGACTCAATACATTCTTCACCGGCTCGACAGCGGCCGACCTCGGCATCAACGCCGAATTGCTCGCCGACGGGTCGAAGTTTGCCGCGTCGCGCGACGGCGTCGGAGTCGACGTCACCAACGCCCACCGCCTGATCGCCCTGCACGATGAGGGCGTCGACGGCTTGGGCGGCGCGACGATCACGGGGTTGTACGATCAGTTGGTCAACGAGGTTGCCCAGGGAAGCGCCGCGGCCGCCTCGATTGCCGACGGCTACCGTGTGTTCGAGGACACGCTGTCCGCCGCCGCTCAGGCCGTCAGCGGAGTCAACCTCGATGAGGAAGCCATCGACATGATCATGCTTCAGCAGGCCTACCAGGCTTCGGCCAGATACATCGCGACGTTGTCGGATTTGATGGACGTGTTGATCAGTTTATGAAGAACGCGGATCGACGCCGACGCGGTCAGGCGCCGAGTGCGAAGCGCTCCGCTCCGCGGACTCCGCGTCGCGGCTAACCAAGGGCATCGGTCTAACTCCTGACCTGTTTGCTTTCCCATGGCCAGCTTGGTTCCCATCCCGACGACGCGCGTCAGCAGCCTGTTTGTGCGGCAACGGTTGTTGGCGCAGCTCCAGGGCGACCAGCTCGAGATTTTTCGCCTCCAGAACCAGGTCAGCACGGGCCGCCGGATTACTCTGCCCAGCGAGGACGCCCCGGCCGCCCAACGCGCCATCACGCTGCAACGGCTGATCGAGCGAAAGTCGCAACTGGCGTCCAATGTCGACGCGGGGCAGTCGTACCTCGCCGCGACCGATAGCGCACTCGAAGGCGTGGCCACCTCACTCGCGAGTATCCGCGGCGTGGCCCTCGGCGTTTCCGGCACCACTGCCACCAACGCCGATCGAGCTGAAGCGATCACCGAAGTTGATCAAACGATTGATCAACTGCTGAAGGTGGCAAACACACGCTTCCGCGGTCGATACCTGTTTGCTGGATCGCAGACGAATGTCGAGCCGTACACGCGCGTCGGAAACGCGATCAAATACGCAGGCAATGAAAAGGTCATCGAAAACTTCTCCGACCTCGACGTGCTGTTTGCGACCAACGCTCCGGGCGCCGACGTGTTCGGCGGCATTTCCGAGGAAGTGTTGGGGGGCGTTCCGCTCCAGCCGCAATTGAGCGCCGACACGCTGCTGAGCAGCCTCCGCGGCGGTCAGGGAATTAGCCCCCAGGGCGCGCTGCAGATCTCCGACGGCACGAACTCCGTCGTCGTGGATGTGAGCGGCGCCGTCACCGTCGGCGACGTCGTGCGGCTGATCGAGGAGAATCCGCCGGCGGGACGGTTTGTCACCGCAACGATCACCAACGAGGGAATAACGCTGCAGCTTGATGCGACCGGGGGCGGGAATCTGACGGTCACCGAGGTTGGCAGCGGTGCGACGGCCAGCGAGCTGGGCATTCTCGAAGAGACCGGGACGCTTACCAACCCCCTCGTGGGCGGACCCCTCGACCCGATCATCACGAAGACCACGCGGCTTGACAGCCTCCTGGGCACAAAAGCCCGCGCTCGCTTGACGAGCATCGGAGACAACAACGACCTCCTGATCGAGGCGTCGGCCAACGGAGCGGCGCTCAATGGCGTCACCGTTCAATTCGTCAACGACGGAAGCGCTGGCGCTGAATTTGCCGTCTACGCCGCCGGCACACTCACAATCCATATCGCCGCGGGATCGACGTCGGCAAACGCCGTCCGAGCGGCGATCGACGCCGAGGGCACGTTTACAGCCACGCTCGACCCTAGCGATACGGCTAATCCCGCGCAGGCCGGCACTGGCGCCGTCTCGGCCACGGCGACGGCCGTCACCGCCGGCGGCAGCGGTACGACGCTCGATCTGGCCTCCGGAATCCAAGTCGACAACGGCGGCCAGACAGTGCCCCTCGATTTCAGCGACGCCGAGACCGTTGAAGGCCTGCTCAACGTCCTCAACGGCTCCGGCGCTGGATTGCATGCCGCCATCAACGCGACAGGAACGGGGATTGACGTACGGTCGCGGCTCAGCGGCAGCGACTTCTGGATTCGCGAGAATGGCGGGCAGTTGGCGACCCAACTCGGCATTCGACTTGACGAACTCAACCACGATCTCGACGTCCCCGCCGTGCAGGGAACGGACTTCACGCTCACGGTCAATCTCGGCAATATCGACGCCGACCCAGAAGACGAGCTCGTCGACCTCGCCATCGACCTCACCGGCGCGACCAATGTCCAGGACGTGCTCGACCGGATCAACAATCACGTCGGCAACAATACGGGCGGCGTAGCCGTTCAGGCGTCGCTGACCGCCAATAACGAACTGCAAATTGTCGACACGAACGGCCGGCCGCTGACGCTGCGCGTCGCCCCGGGCAGCGAAGCAGCGGAGTACTTCGGGTTGATCGCCGTCGGCGGCGTCGAGCGAATTGTCGAAAGCGGCACAATCACTGGCGGCCCGATCGCTTACGCCGACTCCGGCAGCGTGTTCACCACGCTGATCCGACTCCGCGAGGCGATTCTCGACAACGACGTCAATGCTATGGAGCGGGCCATTGCCCAGATCGACGAGGACATCACCCGATCCACGTCGGCCCGAGCCGAAGTCGGCGCCCGCGAGCAGGCTCTCGAGATCGCCCGGCAAAATCTCGAAGATGAGGATGTCCAGCTCCAATCGGCGCTGTCCAACGAAATCGAGGTCGACCTCGTCGAAGCGATCTCCAATCTCACCGCTCGCCAGGTCTCGCTCCAGGCCTCGCTCCAAGCGATGGGCAACATCCTTCAGCTCTCGCTGCTGGACTACCTCTGAGTGCAGCCTCAGTGTTCGGCGCGTCAATCGACGCCGCCCCTAGAAGCTGCGCAGTTTTACTGGTTTCGCGCGGCGCATCGCGCCGATGGAGAAAGTGCGCTAGCATTGCGGCGCATGGTTCGCCATCCAGCGGTCTGCGGCTTGCCCCAGAATCCAGCCTGACGCCCCTAGGCGCCAGGACGACCGATCTGCGAATGCGTCGAACTCATGCGACGAACCTTCGTGCGCGGAGACGACGACATGGAAGTCACGACGTCGCGATTTGGCACGCTCCAGGCGCCTGAGTCGGACATTCTGTTGTTCGACCAGGGGCTCATCGGGCTCCGCCACTGTCGCCGGTGGATCGTGCTGGCCGACGCCCAGAATCCGGCGCTCGGTTGGTTGCAGTGCCTCGACGATCCCGACGCGGCGCTCGGCGTGGTCAGCCCCCGCCGGTTCGTGCCCGACTACCAACTGCGCATCTCCCGGCAAGACCTGGCGCCGCTGGGCCTCGCGTCGGCTCGTGACGCGCAAGTCGTGGTCGTCGTCAGTCGGCGGCCCGAGGGTCTGTGCCTCAACCTGCGAGCGCCGCTGGTGATCAACGTCGAAGGCCGGCGCGGCCGACAGGTCGTGGCTAAGGACGATTTGCCAGTGCGGTTGGCATTGCCGGCGGGGGGCGAACTGCGGCTGACGGCGTAACGAACGAAACGGCACAAACACTTCAAGAGTTTCCCACAACATCGACGTCGCCCGACGCACGCAATCAGCGTCGTCGCGGCGACCCGTCAGGCGGACGCACGCTCAGCCGTCGCGGCGCATTTAACGCGAGAGGCCGAACATGTTGGTTTTATCCAGGCAGCGCGACGAAAGCATCATCATCGGCGACGACGTCGTCGTGACAATCGTCGACGTGCGGGGCGACAAGGTGAAGCTCGGCATCGAAGCGCCGCAGAACATCTCCGTCCACCGCCGCGAGGTGTACGAGGCGATTCGCCGCGAGAACCAACATGCCGCGCGATTGCGCCCCGAAGACGCCCGCGGGCTCGGCCGCCCGTCGTCTCCGGATCGGCGCGGTTAATCTTGCCGCGCGTTGTGCGGGCGACGGCCCGAATCCGGATGTTCATCGCACGGCGAATGCCGCGATTGTTCCGGTTGGGCAGCCTGGCGCGACTTGGCCGACAATGCCAGCCAGCGGCGGGCAATTTCCACCGCAAAGTGCTATCGCACCCTCAAGGCCCTATTTCCCCCCGTCGATATCTCGGCGTAGGTAGTTCGCCGAAGTCGCATGGCGGTCCTCCGGGACAGTCAATGCGAAGCGAACTCTGCGAAAAACCGGCGGCATAAAAAAATCCCGCCGGCACGCGCAGTTTTGCAACCTACGTTTGGCAAGACGAGTCGTCTCGAATCCTAGCGTCAGAGCGAGGATGCCGAGAGCCGTCGGCAACGGTGGACCAACCGCGAGGCGGGTGACCTCGGCGCCGTGCGACATAAACCAACGACACGCAGGATCTCGATCCCTCCCCGTTGATCCCACCGTTGTTGGCACAAGGGCTTCTACTTAGACAGGGGTTCAAGGTATGACTCGGATTAACACGAATGTCAGCTCGCTGGTCGCCCGCAACACGCTGGGTCGGTCGAACGCCGCTCTGGAACAAGCGCTGACCCGCTTGAGCACCGGTTTGCGAATCAACACCGGCAAGGACGACCCCGCCGGTTTGATCGCCAGCGAGAATTTGCGTTCCGACATCACGTCGGTCCGCCGCGCGATTTCCAATACCGATCGCGCCAACCAAGTCATTGCCACCGCGGACAGCGCCCTGGGCCAGGTGAGCTCGCTGCTCAACGATATCCGCGGCCTGGTGACCGAATCGGCCAACGCGGGCGTGCAAAGCCCCGCGCAGCTCGCCGCCAACCAGGCTCAGGTCGACAGCTCGCTGGACGCCTTGAACCGGATCGCCCAGACCACGACATTCCAGGGTCGCAAGCTGCTCGACGGCAGCCTCGACTTCACGACGACGGCGGGCACGAACTTCAGCAAGCTTGAGTCGTTGCAGATCGACCAGGCCAACCTGGGCGCCGCGGGCAACGTGCCGGTGACGGTCAACGTGTCGGCCGCCGCCACCAAGGCCCAGGTCAACGTGACGAACGTTCCGTCCGGCAGCGGCACGGGCGTCGCCGCCAGCACCACCGTCAGCTTCAATAGCCAGGCCCAGGCCGGCACGCCGGCTGAAGGGACGATCAACTTCACGGTCGGCACGGCGTCGTCAGCCGGCACCGTGGCGATTGACCTGGATCAGATCGACGCTAGCGGCCCGCAGTTCAACTTTGACACGACCGGGGCGGCCGGCTTGACGGTCACCGTCGTCAACGGCGGGGCCGCCGACGGCGCCGCGGGCGGCGACGGCACGATCGACCTGGTGTTGAATGACACGAATGATGCGTCCGGCAACGTGTTGTCGGCGTCGTACTCTGCCGGCGTGATCACGGTGAATGCCGACACCACGGGCGGCGTCACGGAAGCCGAGATCGCAACTGCGATCCAGAACATCAACGGCGCTAGCTCGACCTTTACCGCCACGGCCATCGGCACGACGGCATTGGTCGCGGCCGACGCCGGTACGTACAACAACATCCTTACCGGCGGTCGCGAAGCGTCGACCGAGAACATCACGGTCACCGGCGCCGTGGCCGGCACCAGCGGCAACATCACGATCGAACTGGTCGAAGGCGGCACGGCGGGCGCCGCGACGGCCGTGTCAGGCGGTTACCAAATCTCGCTCGGGTCGGCCGACGTCACCGTCTCGGCAATCGCGGGTTACATCAACAACTTGACCGAGGTGAACGCCTCGACCGCCAGCACGGGAACCTACTTCATCGCCACCGACGAAGTGCCCACGACGGACTCGATCACGGGCGGCGCCCAGACCACCAACGGGATCGACATCGCGTCGCTTGCCACCGCCGCGGGCAGCAACCTGAACCTGACCTTCGCGGTGGGCGGCTCGTCCGGCGTCAGCGGCTCGGCCGGGACCTACACGGTGACTTACACGGCCGGTTCGACGCTCAACGACATCCTGTCGTTGGTTGAGACGATCGCGGAAGTCGACGACGCCGCGACCGACCTGACCACGGCTGGGACCGGCACGCGGAATATCATCTCCGCCCCCGCCGGCACGAATTCGATCGTCGGTTACACGGCGCCCGTGTTCGGCGACGATGTCATCACGATTGAGAATGCCACGGTGGGCGCCGCCGGCAACGCCAAGACGGTGACCGTCGTTGAGGCGGGCACGGGCTTCAACGCCACAACGGGCGTCGGCGTTGTGGACGACGGCAATGGCAACCTTACGATCACGCTCAACTCTGCCGCGACCAGCATCGACATCGACGACATCGCCAATGCGATTGACGCCCTCACGGGCTATACCGCGTCGGTGACCGCCGCTGCGGGTTCAGGCGCTTACGACTCGACGACGCAGACGCCCCCGACCGTCGCTAACACGGCAGGCGGCGCCGCGGCGGGCGGCCTGGCCGCGGCCGTAGTCATCGAGCTGGCCGGCATTGACGGTTCCGAGGTGCTGAGCTTCGGTACCGGCACGAGCCTGAGCGACCTGGTCACGGGCATCAACCTGGTCCAAGACGCCACCGGCGTCGAGGCGGTCGCCGCTGGCACGACGCTCCAGCTTCGCAGCACCGAATACGGCTCTGAAGCGCTTGTCGACCTCAAGGTGATCAACGAAGGCGCGGGGTCGACGATCTTCACCGACGTCGTCACCAAGCGCGACGTCGGCACCGACATCCTGGCCTCAGTCAACGGCGTGGTGGCCAATGGCAGCGGCAACCTGTTGGAAATCAACACGGCGACCCTCGACCTGAAGGCGTCGATCGAAGCCGGCTTCGAGGGCGTGGCGAGCTTCACGATCAGCGGCGGCGGCGCCCTGTTCCAGCTCGGTCCCGACGTTGTGTCGAATCAGCAAGCTCGCCTTGGCATCACGAGCGTCAACACGGCTCGGCTGGGCGGCGTCGCCGGCAAGCTCTATGAGCTGGCCAACGGCAATGCGGCTTCGCTGGGCAACGACCCGACCTCGGCCGCCCGCATCGTGGAAGAGGCGATTGACCAGATCACCACGCTTCGCGGTCGACTGGGCGCCTTCCAGCGGACGACGCTGGAAACCAACAAGAACGCCCTCAACGACACGTTGGTCAACCTGTCCGACGCCGAGAGCTCGATCCGCGACGCCGACTTCGCCGCCGAGTCGGCCGCCCACACGCGGGCTCAGATTCTCGTGCAGTCGGGCACCACGGTGCTGCAGATCGCCAACAGCAATCCGCAGAACGTGCTGGCCCTGCTGCGGTAAGCGGCGGCGGCTGAGCGGTTCCAAGACTGATAGCACCAAGCCGGCTCGATCCCCACGGATCGAGCCGGCTTTTTTTCGTGCCTTCTTCCGTTCCCTCCCTTGATG
>JBIOVA010000181.1:0-2386 GCA_044867485.1 Lacipirellulaceae bacterium
TTCCCACGCTCCTTTCCGAAACGACCACAATGCTGGCGCGCCGTGCCGCCACCGGGGCAAGGATGATGAGTCCCGCACAGCGCTTGTCAATCTCGGCCAAGGCGACGCAAGGAACATGCCAAAGAGCGGGCCAGCGCGCGACAGGGCCTGATAAGCGTGGACTTGCGTAGGCAATCCACGCAACTGCGCAAGCCGATGGGGCGAGGGCGAACAAGGTGGGCGCAGCGCGACCAGGGTCGCGATGCGCGTGCTTGCGGCGTGATGGCCGGCAGGTAAAGTGGTGGAACGCGGGCGGCGTGGCCACGTCGGAAGAACCCTTAACGAGCGAAGTATGAAGAAGACTGTGACTCACTCTCGATTTGTTGCGTCGCCGATCATCGTGCTTGCGACGGCGCTATCAAGCGGTTGCTCCAGCGGCCCGGGCCGGGTCCAGCCGCCCGACATCGACGCCGGCGACGCGGCGGCCGAGGCGATCGAGCTCTACGACAAGGACGGCGACGGCGCGATCGCGGGCAGTGAGCTCGACGCCGTGCCGGGGATCAAGGCCGCGATGGAAACGATCGACGTCAGCCCGAAAGACGATAAGGCGACGGAGGATGAGATCGCCGCCCGGATTGAGTCGTGGCAAGAGACGCGAATAGGCGTCATGACCGTAAGCTGCACAGTAACGCTGGACGGAAGACAGGTGACGGACGCGACCGTAACGTTCGAGCCCGAGTCGTTCCTGGGGTCGAACATTCAGGCGGGCGTCGCCGACATTGGGCCCGGCGGAGGCGGAACAGTGACAATCCCCAAGGACAAGCGGCCTGCCACGGACACCCCGCCGGGCGTTCAACTGGGCTTCTATCGCGTGCGGATCTCGAAGTTGGCGAACGGCCAGGAGTCGATCCCGGCCATGTACAACAAGGAAACGACGCTCGGCCAGCAGGTGGCACCCGACGACCCGGCCGTCGCGGGGCAACGGGTGCGCTTTGCGTTGACCAGCAAGTAGACGCCGCGCTAAGGAATCGGCGGCGTCTGGCCGTCCTGGCGATTGGCTAAGTACGCGTGGACTTTGTAGTCAATCTCGTAGGGAATGGCGTGGACCGAACCGTCGCAGAACACCATGTTGAACGTGGCGGCGTGGGCGCTACCGAACCTCACCTCGGGATCGTTGACGCCGACGCCCGCCTGATCCTGTCCCGTTTGGTGTAACTCAAGGTCAGTCGTGCTGTTGCACCAGCGGGAATTCCAGGCCACGCGGTGCGTATCCCACTCCCAGCCGCCGAACGCGGATTGATTTTCGCCCCAGCTAAAGCCCGGTGAACTCGACGTGCCGCCAGTGCCCTCGTACTGATCGACGCCGACCCACTTCTCGCCAACCATGTAGGTGTTGCTCGAGCCGTCTTCGATGCGCTGCAGCGTAATCTCACTGCGGTAATGGCTGATTCCGGTCTGAAACTTTTTGTGCTCGGGATCGTCGCAGCGAGCTTCTTCTTGAGGAAACTGCGGTGGAATGCGGCCGCCCGGCACAGACTCTGAGTAGGCCCCCGGCTGCCAAAAAGTTTCGCCGCCGCGAAAGCTGGCTGAAGCGGAATGGTAACTGTCGCCTGAGCTGGCTGCGTAATCGGTCTTTAGGACGCCTTCGTTCTGCCCAACGGCCTCCAAGAACTTAAACTCGCTCGCCATGCTCGGCATATTGGCCAGGTAGAGCTTGGCTTGGCGCCGCGACGGGCAGTGATACCCGGCAATGGGCGACTGGTGCGCCTGTTTGACGCCCGCTTGCCACGCCGCGCTGCCGGACGCCTGGCCGGAGCCAAGTTGGCGGATCGTTTGCAGTTCCATGTACGCCAGGATGTTGTAGCACCACGAGCCAGGCTGCTCTTTGCCGTAGCCGCGATTGGGATCGCCGCTCCAACGAGAACCCCAGCCGCCTGTCGGCAGGTGCTTCTGGACGCCTTCGTGGTTGAGCCACGCCAGGCCGATCTGCTTGAGATGGTTCTGGCACTGGGCGCGGCGGGCAGCCTCGCGCGCCGCCTGCACGGCGGGCAGCAAGAGCGCCACGAGCACGCCGATAATGGCAATGACGACTAGCAGCTCGACTAACGTAAAGCCGCGCCGGCGTCGAAGTTGGGCGCCCTCTTCCGCAGGCCGCATCCGTTTCGGGGAATCAAGCATCGTCATAGCTCCGAAGTTCACGCGAGGGAATCGACTCCCGGCGGCGCCCCGCGGCGCCGCAAGGTCCGCCTTCCTCCAGCCTGTCATTGTGCCTGTTCGACAGCCTGCGGCAATGCGCATCTTGCGCAGGTTTTCATTTCGTATGCGCAGGCGCTGGGTGAACTCACCATCCCCACGCGCCGCAGCGTCGCCAGCAATGGCAGACGGCCCAGGTCGAACGCAGTAAGCG
>JBIOVA010000182.1:0-3812 GCA_044867485.1 Lacipirellulaceae bacterium
CAGCGGAAAGCCGTTGTGGCGCGGCGATTATCGTCGGCGACGCAGCGCGAGGGCGCCGAGCAGGCCGAAGCTCGCCAGGGCCGTCGTGGCAGGCTCGGGGACCGGCGACCCAAAGACGTCAATCTCCGTGTAGCCAGTGTAGCCATTTTCGACAGCGAGGAAGTTCAATCGGAGATGCGTCACGCCCGTCGCTAGATGGGCAAGTGCGTCCTCAGCGAACGCCACACGTGTCGAAATCGGCGTGACATCGGTTCCTTGCACGCCCGGATTGACGTCGATCGAGGCGAGCGGGCTGAACGCCGCGCCGTCGGACGAGGTCAGGAGGTCGTAGTGCTGGGCATCGCGACCGCCGTCGTTCCAACCTCCGAAAATGACCACGGACGAAAGGTTGAAGGCTCCGCCCAACGCGTACGTTACGGAGTCGCCGTTGTGACCCGTGGCATACGCCGTGTGGAGGCTGGCGGCTGTTCCGTCGCCGTAGAACGTGGCCACCGTCCCGTCGGTGAGAGCCGGCGTCCCAGTGGAGAGTTCTTCTTGAAAGTTTCCGTTGCTCGCCGAGGGCGCCATTCCGTTCAATAGATCGGTCGACGACGGTCCTCCCGACGAAAACGTGGGATCATACGCCCCGAATCCTCCGGCCGGCGCAAAGTCCGTCTCGACCGTCGTTGTCACGGCCGCACTTGCCGCACTCGACACGCTTGCCGCGCACAACAGGGCGCATGTCCAAACAAAGTGAGTCCACCTCATGAGTCGTACTCCTCGCGATTGCGAACCAGGGTGAAAAGTAGCTGACAACCTTCCGACGCCTCAAACTCTCTTCTTCAATTTTGCTCTTTGATCGCCAGTCGCCATGCCGCCGCAAGACGACTGCGAAGCCTTGCCTCCTTCGCTTCGCGGCGCGTCGCACGGCGACGTCGCGACGAGGCAACCGGTGCGCAACATACGCCCCCGAGCAGCACCATTGTGCAGGGCTCTGGCACTGCGGCGGCCGCCGGAACGCCAGACGTCATGCCGAGCTGACGCTGCCAGACGAGGAAGTCGGCGCCATCGGAGTCGCCGTCGCCGTCCGCGTCCGCGCCGGCGCCGGCTCCGAACGAGGATCTCCAAACCGCCAAATCGGCGCCGTTGACTTGATTGTCGTGGTTAAAGTCCGCCGCCAAGAAAGTGGAGAGAGCGCGGTAGACGACGACGCCGTCACGGAATTCGGTATCGCCGTTGAAGAGATACTGGAACGTAAGATCCTGGGCGCCGCCTACCGACACTGTCTTGAATGGCGTGCCCAATCCAAAGGCTGTGCCGCCAGACATGGTCGCCGCCGCCGTCGGCTTCAGTTCCACGAGCTGATTGGCCGTAGGGTTCGACTCGCGCCAATCCCCGCCGGCGATGTTTTGGTCGTCGAAGCTGCTCCATTGACCGTTCGCGGGCTGAAGTGAACCCGATGCTGACGCAATTTTGTAGCCGTCGATGGCAACGGTCAGCGCCGACTGATTCTCCATGCGAGCATTCCCCGTTGCGGGGTCGACTGCAAGCACAAGGTTGTTGTGCTGCTTGTCGCCGATGTAGTTCACAATCCCCTGCGTCACCACTCCCCCTGCCGAGTAGTACTCAAAAGTGATGTCCTCCAGCTCCGTGCCGAATTGAGTCGGAGTAGGGAGTTGAAACGCATTGCCAAGCGATCGGGGCGTCGCGGCGGTGATCGTCGTGGATCCTGTGGGCTTCAGTTCGCTCAGTGCATTCATCGACCCGCCTGGCGGCGACTCGCGCCAGTCGCTGACGGCCTGATCCTGCAGGCTCGACCAGCCGCTAGGTTTGAGCCCGCCAAGCGTCGACCGGATGGAATAGCCGTCGATGCTGACGGGCGACGGTCCATTGTTGATTGAGAGGGCGCCGGTCGTGCGATTGACGTTGAGCACCAAGAGCTGCTTGACCGACACTTGGCCGTACATGCCGTTAGCGCTCGTAGGGTCCGCGACGGCGGAAAATTGATACACCTGCCCTGTGGGGAGCGCAGGCGCTGCGGACGCGTCGAGCGTGAACTGGCCAGTGATCGCCGGCGCGTCGATCAGGTTCCACTTGTTCCCCGCAACCGGAGTCACCCCATTGGTGAACTCGGGCCGCAACACGCCGGCAATTGCTGCCGAGTTCGTCGACTTGATCGGCGAATGGGTTGCGGCGGTGATTTGGGGAATAAACACGCTGGTGTTCTGAAACGTGACGGCCTGCGTCGAAAAATTGACGTTCGGCCCAATGACCCGCGTCGTGCGAGCTACGTTGGTCCCGAATTCAATGGTGACCGTCGTCGCTCCCCCGACCGCTCCGCCGAGCGTGACGCTGCTGCCAATCTCGCCTCCAAGGCTGAGCGTGCGACCGGCCAAACTTCCGCCCGGCAGGACGGTAAGGACGCCCGTGCCTGCCTGACCAACGTTAACCCCGCCCGTCGAGGCGTTTCCCGGCGTGACCACAGCGGAGAGATCTCCCCCATTGCCAATGGTCAACGAGCCGGATTGACCCGCCGCCTGTCCTAAGATGATTTGCCCCGGGCTGGGCACGATGAGCGTATTGGCTAAGGCGACGCCGCCATTGCTCACATTGCCGACTTCGTCAAACGCAGAGTCGGGCGTTATGCCGAGGTCCCAGTTGCCCGGCGACGCCCAATCTCCGCTGGGCGTATTCCAGTTGTATACAGTCTGCGCATCTGCCAGATTTGCCACGCCTACGCCAATTAGGAGCGCGAGGAGCGGCGTACTACGCACAAGATGAAACATTGAAAGCGCCTTTATTTGGACTTTTCAAACGATGAAGCACCAAGGAAGAGCAAGACGCGATTACTTCCGGCGACGGAGGGTGCGGAGGCCCGCTAGGCTACAAATGCCGGCCAGAATGGCCGTCGTGGGCTCTGGCACAGCCGAATTAGCTCCGGTTGCTCCTTGTCCAAATGCGACTCTCCACTCCCGAAAGTCCTTCTGGTCGACGATGTTGTCGAAGTTGACGTCGCCCTGCTCGCCGGGCGCCGACGGCACTTTCAAAAAGTTGTCGCTAATCAGTATGAAGTCGGCTGAGTTGACGACTCCGTTGTGGTCGGCGTCGCCGGGCACGGTGAGTTGGGTTCCGAAGACGTCGATTTCGGTGTAACCCGTGTACCCATTCTCCACCGCCAGAAAACTCAACCGAATCGACGTCACATTCTCGGCAAGATTTGGAAGAGCGTCCTCGGTGAAGGCGACCCGATTTGATACGGGTGTCGTATCCGTGCCCTGGATTCCCGGATTGATGTCCAGCGTGCTCAGCGTGGTGAACGATCCGCCCCCGTTGGTCGAGACTTGCAAGTCGTAGTGCTGTGCATCACGGCCGCCGTCGTTCCAGCCGCCGTAGATGACGATCGACGAAATATTGAACGCGCCGCCCAACGAATACGTGACCGAGCCGCCGTCGCCCGCCGTCGCATATGCCGAGTGATTGCTTTCAGCCGCCTGATTTCCGTAGAACGTTGCGACTGTGCCATTGGTCAATGCAAGGAGCCCCGTGGAGCCTTCCTGCGTAAAGTTCCCATTCGATAGCGTCGGCGACTTGCCGTTGAGAATGTCCGTTAACGAGGGGCCGCCCGCGACAAACGTGGGCGTATAGGCCGCCCCCGGCGCTCCGCCCGCCGGGGCGATGTTCGTTTCAACGCTCTGTTGGACCGCGGCATCGGCGACTGGCGCCATGCACGGTGCGAGAACCAAACCTAAACAGAGCACGAGTCGATGGTGTGACATTTGATAACCCCTCGAGTCAGAAAAAGGCTCAATGCGATTGGAGACGAGTGAACTGTG
>JBIOVA010000183.1:0-6935 GCA_044867485.1 Lacipirellulaceae bacterium
GCAGACAAAACGCGATCTGCTCCTCCGAATAACGCTTCCGTTTCATGGCTCCTGGGCCCTCCTTCGAAAATGCAAGATACTGAAAAATCTCGCATTCCGCATGGACCAAGATACGGGGGGAAGGTCAGAGCGTCTTGCGGACACGCGACCAGTGGATCATTGCGCGGGGCGCGCATTTTCCTCATCGCGCGTTCATTTGCGGCGGCGGCGAGCCGATTGCGCGTTCCAGGGCAGCCATGCGCCGGTAATACTCCGCAAGCGAAGCATAGTACTCGTCCTGCAACGCGAGCAGTTGCCGCTGCGATTCAATAAGCCGCAGAAAGTCGAGTCGGCCGGCCATGTAGCTGGCTCGGGCGGACTCGATGCTCTGCTCGGCAATTGGCAGCAGGCGGTCCTGGTAAACGGCGAGCAAATCCTGGCTCTCGATTTGCTGCTGCCGAGCCTCCTCGACGTCGAAGACGATTTCACTGATCCGCGCGTCGAGCTCTGCCTGCTCGCGCGTCAACCGGGCGCGGGCCTCGCCGACCGCCGCCCGGCGTTTGTCCTTGTTGAGGGGCACGTTGAGATTCATGCCAATCATCGGTCGTAGCGGGGTCTCTTGCCAAAAGGCATCGTAGCGGCCGATCACCTCGACGTCGGGATAAAACTCCTTGCATGCCAGTGCCACCGAGTAGCGTTCGGCGCGAATCCGCGCCTCTTGCGCCGCGAGCTCCGGGCGCTGGCTGAGCGCCATCGTCCGCAGCTCGTCGGCCGTCGGCGTCGTTTCGCGGCTTGGCAGCTCGGCGGGCGGGGGCGCCAGGGGGTCGTCGGCCGGCAGCAACAGCAGCGTATTGAGGCGCGCCTGGGCCACGCGGGCCTGCCGCACGAGTTCCAACCGCCGTCGTTCGAGTTGCGCGAGTTCCACGTCGGCCAGCAGCACATCCTGTTGCTCGACTTCGGCAGATTCATACTTGGTCGTGGCGATGTCGCGAAAGCTCGTCAGCAGCCTGGTCGACTCTTCGAGCACAGCCAGTTGCCGATGAGCCATGAAGTAGTCGTAGTAAGCGTTGCGCGCGGCCTCGGCAATCCGGAGTCGCTGTTCGCCGACGTCATAATAGGCGGCGTTAGCCTCGGCCTGCGCGACGTTGCCGCGAAGGCGTCGCTTGCCGGGCCAGGGGAGTTTCTGTGAGGCTTCGAGCGAGTAGGCCGATTCGACGGTGGGATCGCCCCACGAGTCGGGGCCGAGCATGTAGCCGAACATTGGGTCGTCAAGCGCGATCTGCTGCGGATAACGAAGCGCCGCCGCACGCCACGCCGCGGCGGCGGATCGCACGTCGGGATTGCGGGCGAGCACCTGGGCCACGAGCCAGTCGACATCGAGCTCGTGGACCGTCGGGCCGCTGACCGTCGGGAGCGGGGCCGGGACCGTCTCCGCGGCGGGCGCCGAGTAGGCAACCGGGTTGATGAGCGGGGGATCAACTGGGTCGGCTACCGCTCGATCCGCGTCGGCTGCGACCTGCGCGACTGGAGGCGTCAGGCCCACGTCATCGCCGGCGGTGAATTGGCGGCTCGCCGGCGTGCGACAACCGGTCGTCGCCGACGCGAAATGAACGACGAGCGCAGCGCAAGCGGCGCGAACGGCGAAACGCATGACACGTTCCCACTGTGAGTTGCAGCGACCTTCGCCGCAGGGGTTGAACGCGCGGGCACTTTGCGGTTGCACCATTCCGCCTATTCGGACAGATCGGCTTTTAACGAATGGGAAGGCGAAAATCCGTGCCCGCGTCGGGACAATCCGCACAATCGTTAGACCTCCACCCGAGGCAGCGTTCGGGCGCGGACCCCTTCGCCGGTAAGGCCCGTGTCGTGGGTCCGTGTGAGAGGTCGCGGCTCGGGTGAAACGCATCGATGGCCTAAAGTCGTGTCTCGGACCAGGCGCCTTCTTTCGCGGGTTTGCTTCATCGATGGCCAAAACTCGAAGCGGAGTTTTGGCCATCGATGCCGGAGCAGCCCAAAGGGTGCGTTCCAAGGACGGAAGCAAACTGACCTCCGCCCGCAGCTCTCCCCATGCTTGGGAAGGTTTCCGCCCGCAAAGCAGCTCCTCTGAGACTGCTATCCGTTGCAGCATGGCATGCTCAGCGATTTGGCAGGGCGTGAGCGTCGACGTCTCAGCATTATGGCGTTTCCATATCGCAACTTATTGCCCTGAATTAACTTACGGCCATTCACGAAAGTCGGCCCGTTAGGAGGAATGCGGGTTGCCTAGGCGTCACCCGTCGCCGCTGGGGCCCTCTTGTTAAAGTCCGCCGCCGATGTCTTTGCGCGCTCGCGTCATTTTGTGGCTCTGTGCCACGGTGCTTCCGGTTTTAGGCGGCGCTGCGCGGGCCTGCGATCCGCTGCACTGCACCTGCGGCGAGTCCTGCCCCGTGGCTTGCAGCCGGCAAGGCGGCTGGTTCGTCGCCGACAGCGCCAACTTTCACGTTTGCTCGCAGCGCAGCGCCGCGGAGGCGAAGTTGGCGGCGAGGCATTGCGAAGCCTTACGGACCGACTTGGGCAGTGCGTGGAACCCTAGCGCCGCAAGCTGGAATCCAAGGTGTCAGGTGATTCTGTACGCCCGCCAGGCGGACTACATCCGCGCGGTGGGCGGCGGCAGCGAAGCGACCGTTGGCTCGTCGTGGGTTCGGCCGACAAGCGGCCCGATTGTCAGTCGCCGCATCGACTTGCGCACGGATGTCGATAATTACCTGACCGCGGCGCTGCCGCACGAATTGTGTCACGTCGTGGTGGCCGATCGATTTCGTGCGGAACCGGCGCCGCTGTGGTTCGATGAGGGCGTGGCGTTGCTCTACGATCCTCCGACGAAGCAGCGTCTGCACGAGCGCGATCTTCGCGAAGGCCTCGAACGCGGGAGGACGTTTTCGCTCGCCGAACTACTGACCCTGAAGGCCTATCCCCCCGCGGACCGCTGGGATGTGTTTTACGGACAAAGTGCTTCGCTCACCCGCAGTCTGCTGCAACGGGGCTCTCCGCAGCAACTGCTGCAGTTCGTCGAGCGATTGCCGGAAGTGGGCGTCAATCTGGCGATTCGAGAGAGCTATGCTTTGAATGGGACGACGCAGTTGGAACGGCTGTGGCGGCAGGAGGCGCGGGGTCGGCAGAGCATCGTCCCCTCATTTCGCGGGACTGCGCCTCGTACGTCCCTGATCGTCCAAGCGTCGACGACGACGCCGATTTTCGGAGCGCCCGATTGAAGCGCGAGTGTGCGGACCAGCACACCTCTTGCGACAGGTCCGTGCGGCCGAAAGCGCGCAGTTTTCGGGGATTTCGGCGTGATTTCCACGGCGGAAGCCGTTTGGCGCGGAAATTGCCCCAGGACATGGGCAGCAAAAACCGCACAAGTTTCCGCTGCGATTGAACCGACAAAGACCACGGACGTATACTGGGGATAGATTCCCATGTTCTCCGCGTACAACACACTTCAATGGCTGATGGCGAGCGCGCTGGCGGTAAGCTTGAGCGTCGCGCCCGTGTGCGCGCCTTCGGCGGCGTCCGGCTGCCAAATCTCCGCAGCCAAGCATGCCGGCGCCAAGTGCTGCTGTGGCGAACGCTGCCATTGCATGAACTGCGGCGCCCATCAGCAGCGGTCGAACGACAAGCAGAATTCGCCGACCGTTCCGAATGACACTCGCGATCTCGTCAAGATCGGGCAGTCAGTCGCGTATCTTGCGGTCGCGCTGACCGAGAGCGGTCGAGTCGGCGAGGCCGCGTCGCATGTGGCATCGGTCCAGCCGCTGCAAACACTAGTCGCCCAACACGCCTGTTTGCGGGTGTGATGGGGGCTTCTCGCGCTACCCGTGCGCAGCTAGCTCGCAGCTAGCATTTCTCGCACGGTGATTCGTCCGCCGTTTGGGCGTGGCTCGTTGCTGCGCCGCGGCGTGGTCAATTCCACTTAGTCCCAGCAGCCAGCGGCCCGCGTTACTCGCGTGGAGTAATCGGCTTTCCGCTCGGCTCCTTTCCAGGCGGAGGTGTTCCATGAACGCTCGAAGAATCTTGACTCTGTTTGTCGTTCTCGCCGTGACCGCGGCGAGTGTGGCTCAAGCCGGTCCGGCGGTCGGAACCAACAAGGCTCGCGGCATCTACAGCGGCGGCGGCTGGGAGTCGACGGGCGCGGCGCGGTCTCGGACGGCATATCGCGCGCCGGCCAGGTACTACCAAGCGCCAGCGGTCGTCGCCGCACCGGCGCCGATGGTAGCCCAAGCCCCGGCGGAAGGCCGTCGGTTCTCGTACGCGCCGTCGACCCCGGCGACCAGCAGCGTTCCTTGCCCACAAGGGCAGGCGACCGCCAGCGCGCCTGCGACGGACGGCGCACGCCGGTTCTCTTACGAGCCGGAGCCTGAGGCGACGGTGGCCCCGGCGCCGACGGCAGCCCCGCGCGTCTACTCGTCGCGGCCGAGCACCTCGGGCCGCAGCGGGAGCCGCTCGACGGCTGATCGGTTTCCCCTGCTGAAGACCGATCCGCGGAAGTACAACACGCGGTAACGCCGCGAACGCTGCCACGTGTCTAGTTCGCGCTCCCTGGTCCGGTGCTTGCCGGACTAGGGAGATTGCGTATGACGTCCCAAGCCAAAACAGGAGTCAAATCGTGACCAAGCCTTACCTCGCAGTCGTTGCCGTAGCGATGGCGTTCGTCGCGCCGGCCATAGGCCAAGAACCCGCGCCGGCTTCCGACGCCAACGCCGAGCCAACCAAAGCCACCTATCTCATGACGGGACTTCACTGTCCGCCGTGCACGCGGACGGTCGAGTCGTCGCTGGCGGGCGTCAAGGGCATTCTTGCGGTCAAGGTCGATTGGAAGACCAAGACCGCGCTGATCGAATTCGACGAGACGGTGCTGCCTGCCCAGGGCATCTCGCGCCTCATCGCCGCCACGCCGCACATGATGGGCGGCAAGATGCATTACGGCGGGTGGCTCGCGCTGCGAGCGCCGGAGATCAAGGACGAGGCGACTGGCCGGAAGGCCGAGGAGGCGCTCCGCGGCGTCGAAGGAGTCAAGAGCGCGAAGGCCTACCCCGACCGACATTCCATCGCGGTGTTCTTCTCAGCGAAGGGCGATGTGATGACGCGACAACTGATTGAGAGCCTGAACGCAGCCGGCTTCCAAGCCGAATTGCTGTGATCAAGACGCGGACGCGGACCAAGCAGCAGGCGCACGTTGGGTACGACAGGACAACTTCTCATGAAAACGACTCGCGGAGGAGGCTGCGGCTGCTAGCGATCGAACGGGGGCGGCCGCGCGTGAGGTCGTCGGTCGACCATGCACCAGTTGACCCGCCTGGCGTCGCGGCTGCCCTCATATTCGCCTTGGTCAAAGTCGAGGAGAACTGCGATGATCGGAAAGAACAACCAGCTCCTGCCGGAGAATCGCATGGACGCCTTGCTCCCTGGCAACGACGAAGGCGGCCTGCGTGCGCCGCCGGGCCTCACCGGCTGGCGAAAAGCGTGGTGGTGGTTCGACTTCATCATCCTGGTGAAGCTGGCTCGGCTGCGCTTCATCGGCATTCTGGTCGTGATTGGCCTCATAATCACGCAGTGGGATTGGCTGCTGGCCAACTACGACAAGTGGACGCGGCCGGCCGGGCCCGCGGAGACAACCGCGTCCGACGTCGAGTACTTCTGCCCGATGCACCCGACGATCATTCGCGACAACCCCCGCGAGAAGTGCCCGATCTGTTTCATGCCGCTCTCGAAGCGCAAGAAGGGAAGCGCGCAGGTGGAGGCGCTGCCGGCAGGGGTCGTCAGCCGCGTGCAGCTTTCGCCCTACCGCGTGGTGCTGGCCGGCGTGCAGACCTGGCCCGTTGACTATCAGCCGCTCACGAAAGAGCTCTCGGCCGTCGGCTACGTCGAATTCAACGAGCGGGGCCAACGCACCGTTGCCGCGCGCGTCGCCGGGCGCATCGACAAGCTCGTCGTCAACGTCACCGGGCAGATGGTCCGCGCCGGCGACGAATTGGCCGTGCTCTACAGCCCCGACCTGGTGGTGACTGTCAGAAATCTGCTCGACGCCCAGCGCAGCGGCAGCCCCGATCTGCTCAGCGCCGCGCGCATCCGACTCGAGCGGTGGGGAATCGACGATCAACAGCTCGACGAAATCTTGGCCGCGGGATCGACGGAGACCGCCCTGAAGATTCGCTCCCCCATCAGCGGCCACGTCATCACCAAGTACGTCCGCGAAGGGCAGTACGTCGAGGAAGGCATGCCGCTGTACGACTTGGCCGACCTGTCGACGGTGTGGATTCAAGCCCAGATTTACGAAGAAGACCTGGCGCTGTTGCCCGTCGACTATCGCGACGAAGCGTCGGTCGGCGATTCGTTGGACGAAGTGGACGTGACGGCCGTCACGCGGGCGTCTCCCGACGAGGAATTCCACGGCAAGCTTGCCTTCATCTACCCCCATGTCGACCAGGAGTCGCGCACCGTGACGGTGCGGTTCGAATTGGTCAACCCCGGTCACAAACTTCGGCCCGGCAGCACGGCCACGGTGAAGCTCGCGGTGAAGCCCCGCGACGTGGCGTTGTTCGCTAGCCGCCAGGGAGACCCACACGACCGGGAAATGCTCGACAAGGGACTTCTCTTGGCCGTTCCCGAGAGCGCGATTATCGACACCGGCAGCCAACGCATCGTGTACCGCGAAATCACGCCCGGCGTCTACGAGGGAGTAGAGGTCGCCGTCGGACCGCGCATGGAGGGGCCGAAGGGCGCCACGTATTATCCCGTGCTTCGCGGCCTCAAACAGGGAGACCGCGTGGTCGCCAGCGGCTCGTTTCTGGTCGACGCCGAGACGCGGCTCAATCCCGCGGCGGGCTCGATCTACTTCGGCGGCAGCGGCGGGGCGCAGGCCCGTCCGTCGAGCGTCACGACCGTGCGTCCGTCAACCCCCGAAGATCCGGACGCCAAGA
>JBIOVA010000184.1:0-9322 GCA_044867485.1 Lacipirellulaceae bacterium
GCTGATGGACACGGAGTTGCCAAACTGGTCGTCCGTGTCGATATCTAAGGACGTGAGCCTACGGAGTTGCGCCCCGGTGGTAATGTCAAATAAATATGCCGCGCCAGCGGCATCTCCCCCTCGGTCGTTCCCGGGTGATCCCACAATCGCGAATTTACCGCTTATGGCAACGGCCGTGCCGAAGTTGTCGTATTTCGCGCCGTCTGATGCGGTGAGCTTAAAAAGCTGGCTTCCCGACGTTACGTCGTACAGATAGGCATAACCTGTATCTAGGAAGTGCTGTGGCGCCCCGACGATTGCTGTATTGCCGCTAATGCTCACCGAATAACCGAACAAGTCATCCTGCGCAATGTCGGAAGGCGTGAGCTTGAAAAGCTGCTCGCCGGAAGTCACATCGAACAGGTACGCTGCACCGGCATCTTCTCTCCTCGTGGGGTCGTGAAGAACCGATCCCACAATGGCCGTTTTACCGCTGATAGCGACGGAATTGCCGAAGAGGTCGTCTCTCCCGGCGTCTGATCCGGTCAGCTTGAACAGCTGATCGCCCGTCTTCACATCGAATACGTAGGCCGAGCCAGTGCCGCTATTTTGATAAGATCCCACGATGGCGATGTTGTCACTGATCGCAACGGAATTTCCGAAGTTGTCGTGCCAGCGGGCATCGGAGGCAACGAGCTTGAAAAGTTGGTTGCCGGTCGTCGCGTCAAACACATGGGCCGATCCAACGTTCGCGCCAGCGTCATCGTCGAAATGCGCTCCAACGATCGCTGTGTTGTCACTAATGCCGACGGAAACTCCGAAGTATTCGTTCTCCGCTGGATTGGAGGCGAAGAGCTTGATTTCACGATTGAATGGTGCGGCGTGGGCCGTCGTTCGGCCGATAACTAAGCCGTTCACCGCGATCGCGATGTTCGCTACGCAAGCGCATCGAGTTCCCCAGTTCATAAGAGTCTCCAAATCGCATGAACTGGGCGAGAGATGATGATGAAGAGCGGGCTTCCGCCCGTGTCCATCATCTATCACCGTTCATCCGGAAAGCGCCCGAATTGGACTCGGCCGAGCATTTTGCCGCCTACGTGAAAACCCTGTCAAGTTCATCTTGTATTACAACTGAATTCGGACGTTGACAGTCTAACGGCCGCGCTTCCGCAGCGATCCCGCCTGCACAGGATTTACCGTCCTAGGCGGGCAGTAGGTTGCTCCGTTGCGCGCTGATGTGAGACGCGCCTCAGAACGCGTCGTGCGAAACAGCTGGTGGCCAAAAACTCCCTTGACGCCAGCCCTCGAAGTCTGTAGTATACACCCGTCCCCTATCTCCCGAGCGGCGCCCGCGACGCGATCCGTGCGTTGACCCGTTTCGCCGCCGGTTCTGCTTTCCCCCGCCCCCAGGCATGCCGCCCTAGCGGCAGCCTCCGGCGACTCCCGCTATAAACTGCCCACTGCCCACCGCCTTCTGACTCCTGAACCCCAAACCTTCCCCCCGCTTCTCCCTCCGGGTCAGCCCCCTCGGGCTCCCGGATCCAAGCGCGAGGACGCCGCTCATGCGCCCGTCAATTTGCAACCGAAAACCCAAGATTCGTCCTCCTCATTGCACGGAACAACGACTTCCAACGATTGGCGACAAAACCTTGCGCCGACTCGCCGCGACGCAACTTAAGCCGGGACAATGTCCTCCGAGAAGAACGCCCAGCGCAACTCCCGAGAAAGGAGTTTTGTCGCCAAAAATGTGTTTTCGCGACAATACCCCGCATCAAGCATCAAGCATCCGTCAAGAGACAGAGACAATCATGCTGGCGACGAAGGCATTTCACTCCAGCCTCCAGCCTCCAGCTTTCCTTAGTGCCCGCCCCCCGCAGGCTTCTTCTTCGGCGCCTCCTTGATGATGATCGGCGGCGCGTAGGCGTCGGCGATCGTCTCGCCGTGGTCGAGCGCGAAGTCAGTCAGGTACACGCCGATCACCATTTCCGAAATCGGCAGCCGCTTCACGCGGAACAGGATCAGCCGGTGGAGCCGCCGCAGCTCGGGGTCGTCAAAGTCCGCGGGCTCGACCCCGCGGACGGCGATCACCACCTGGTCGCGCAGCCGCTGTTGCCAATGCTCCAATTCCTCATACTCCGCCTCCGTGGTCTTGGACGACAGCACGAGGTGGAGCGCGAACTTGAGATCGGAAATCTCACGATCCGTGGTCCGCGAGCTGCGAATGCGGAACAAGCCCAGGTCGAGAATGTCGATCCGCTTCTCCGCCTTGCCCGCTGCGCCCTCCGCGGCGCCATGTCCGGCCGGCGCATGATCGACGGCGCACGCCCTGCCCGGAAGCAGCGCCGCAGCAGCCGCTGCACAGCACACGACGATCAAACTCAGCGATCTCATCTGCCGCATCATCGCTCGTTGCCTCGCGCCGCTTTGTTCGTAGCCGCCGACGGAAGTCGCCGGTCTCCGAGCCGTTACAGCAAATCCGTCATGATGTCCTTGAGCACAAGCTGTCGCACCTTGTTCTCCCCCAACATCGGCCGAGCCGCCTCGGTCATCCGCAGCTTGAGGGCGCTCAGCCGCGGGTCAGTCAGTTCGTCGGTCGAGCTCGTGCGAATGATCGTGAGCAAGGCGTCGTTGAGGGCCCCGCGGTGCTGTTCGACGGCGGTCGTCACGGCCGACTCGTACTGCGGAGCCGCCTCGGCGAACAACTCGAAGCTCAGGCGAATCCACATCGTTCGCGGGACGCCGTCCGGCGTGACGCGCATCGTCGCCGGCACGTCGAACACCCCAAGCGACACGTAGACGGCCGACTCCAGCGGCGCATCGATCTGAAGTTCGCTGAGGTACTCGCCCAGCAGCAGCTCGTCGCCGCCGCCGCACCCCGCGGCCAGGCTCCCACAGGCGGCCAGCAGCAGTCCGGCGGCGCGCCGCGGCCCCCCGCGGCAGGGCGTCGGCGTCGCGGCGTCGGCGGCTGGACTGGAGCGGTTCATCCCCACAAACATAGGTCCGCCGCGGGGGCCGGTTTGCGGCCTAGACTTGTCGATGGACTCCCGCGGCGGCCGGCCCCGGCGCCGATCGTGCGGGTTGTTCCGCCGGCCGCGTCCGTGAGGACGCGAGCATTCGCCCCCAGGCGAGGGCTGCGATCATGACGCGAAGCACAACGCTGGCGCTGGCGATTGTCGCCGGTCTTTCGACGGCCGGCTGTTACGACGAGGCGGCGCTCGTCGACGCTCACCGCGAGGAGACCAGCCTCGTCAAGCTCGACGAGATCGACATGGGCGAGTACCGCATTTCCCTGCCGAGCCAATCCGGCGATGCGGGCGGCGGCGTCGTCAGCTTCCACGTGTTCGGGCAGGCGACCCGCCGCGACCACGACCAGGTGACGAAGCTGCTCAAGCAGAACGATCCCGAACTGCGGCGGCGGATCCTGCTCGTCGTGCGCGGGCTCAAGCAGGCAGAGCTCGACGAGCCGCGGCTCGACGCCCTGCGAGGCCAAATCCTGCAGGCGGCCAACGCGGCGCTCGACGCCAAGCTCGTGAAGAAAATCGGGTTCTACCGCTTCTCGTTCTCGACGCTGTGACGGCGAGGCGCGGACGGCGCCGGGCCGTTAGTGCGTGATCTTGGTCTTGGGCAGGGCCTGTTGCAGCTCTGCCACGGCCGCTTTGGTGACGCCCGTCCCGGCGACCGACAGCGTTTTGAGTTTGTTGAGCGTTTCTAGCTTCGCCAGCCCTTCGTCAGTGATGGCCGTGCCGTCGAGCACGAGGTCCTGCATCGCGGTCATTTGCGCCGCGAAATCCATCGACGCATCGTCGCAGAAGGTATTCCATAGATTCAGCCACTGGAGTTTTGGCAGCGTGGAGAGGTGTTCGAGCCCCGGGCCGCTGACCTGCGTTTCGCTCAAGTCGAGCTTGAACAGCTCGGGCATGCCTGCGAGGTTTGCAAGGCCATCGTCAGCCGTGTAAGTGCCGCGGAGGTTCAGTTGCCGCATCTTGGTCATGCCTTTGAGTGCAGCGAGGCCTTCGTCGGTGATCGGTACGCGGAGCAGGTTGAGATCGTCAATCGCCGTCAGTCCGGCAATCTGCTGCATGCCCTCGTCCGTTAGCTTGGCGTCTTCCAGATGCAGACCGCGCAGTTTCTTGGCGCCGGCCAGGTGAGCCAGTCCCTCGTTGGTGATCGCCGAACTGCGGCACTTCAGGCTCACGAGTGTGGGCAGTTGGTCGACAATCGCGAGCGCATCGTTGGAGACGCGACATCCGCGGAGATCGAGCAGCTTCAGTTTTTTGAGCGCCGCAACCTCGGCGACGCCGGGGTCGGTCACCGACGTATAGGGGACGCTCAGGTGCGTCAGCTCGGTCAGCCCGGCGATGTTCTTCATCCCCGCGTTGGTCAGCTCGGTGGAACCCTGCAGGTTGAGCATTCTCAGCGCTTTGGCCTGCTTGAGCGCGGCCAAGCCGTCATCGCTCACGGGAGTTCCCAGCAGGGAAAGGTCGACCAGTTTTGGAAGCGCGACAACCTTGGCGACGGCGTCGTCCTTGACTGCCGCGCCCCACAGGACAAGCTTCGTCAGATTCTGCTCGCCGGCAATCAGCTCAATGTCGGCCGCCGTCGGCGCGCACTTGTCGAGATTGACCTCAATGACGTGGCCTTCGGCGTCTTTTTTTACAGCTCCGCGAAGCTGGGTGACTCGCTCCTCAAGAGTCGCGCTCCGTGCCGGCAGCGCGGCTCCCAGTGCCAGGGCGCCGAAAACTGTCAGAAACGCAAGCTGCGGCCGGCTGTCCAAACACAGCAGTTTGTGAGTTTGAAGTGATGCAATCACGATGAAAGTCCTTCTCGGTAAACCGCCAAAAAAAACGCAGACGCGGCCCGCATGGCGCGCTTGACCGCCGCAGAGGAGTTCACCCCACTCTAACGTCGCGCCCCGCGGGTCGACAACGCACCTCGCGCGGAGTGGTCGACCGCGGCGTGACGATCCGAGAAATCTGGGGTTTCATCGTTACATGGGGGCCTCCGACGGAATCTGAGCCTCGGTTCCTCAAAGCCTTGGCATTGCTTGCCACGAGACCGCCGCTGCACTAGATTTAGGGTTCGCGGCGCACCGATCGAGCGGCGTCGTCGCGACCACGTAGGAATGTCGAATTGCCGGGGCAGGCCGCGCGATCGACGCCGGCACACTTCACACCAATCCTTGGGGCTCTGTCATGGCTACAAACAAATCACAATCCACGCGCCGTGGATTTCTCAAGCACACGGCCGCGGCAGGCGCCGGATTCTGGGTGGCAGGCGGCTTGGCCTCACAGGCTCGCGCTCAGGCCAATTCGCAATTGCAAATCGCGAAGTTGGGCGTCAAAGGCAAGGGCGAGAGCGACATGCGCTACGCTCGCCACTTTGGCAAGATCCACGCGATTTGTGACATCGACCAGCGATTTCTCGAGCCCGCCAGCAAGGTGCTGAAGACCGACAACGTCTTCACCGACTATCGCGAGTTGCTCGACAAGCTCGGCGACCAAATCGACGTCGTCGTGATCTCCACGCCCGACCACACCCACGCCGTCATGGCGGGCAAGGCGATGCGGATGAAGAAGCACGTCTACCTGCAGAAGCCGCTGACGCACACGATCTGGGAAGCGCGCGAGCTCGGTCGGCTGGCCCGCGAGAACGGCGTCGTCACCCAGATGGGCAATCAGTTCACCGCCTTGCCCGCCATGCGCGAAGCGGCGGCCCGCATCAAGAAGGGCCAGCTCGGCAACGTGACCGACGTGTGGGCGTGGACCAATCGTCCGGTTTGGCCTCAGGGCGGCGCGCGGCCCCAGGGGACGACCGTGCCCAAGGAGCTAGATTGGGAAGCGTGGATTGGCCCCGCGCCCTTCCGCGATTACGCCCCTGCCGCCTACCACGATTTTGCCTGGCGGGGATGGTGGGATTTCGGCACCGGCTCGTTGGGCGACATGGCGTGCCACACGCTGAATCTGCCCTACATGGCGCTCGAGATGCGGGACCCCGTTTCGTGCGAAGCGTCCAGCTCGCCCAACAACAAGGACAGCTATCCCGATAGTTCGAAGTTCACCTACGAAATTCCGGCGCGCGGCGACCGCCCGGCCTTCAAGCTGCATTGGGCGGACAAGTCGCAGCTGCCGCCCGAGGAGCTCTACGCGGAGTTCCTCGAGGGCAAGGCGGGCAGCGACGGCAAGCCGAAAAAGCTCTCCGAGAGCGGCTGCCTCATCGTCGGCGACAAATGCACGATGTACGCCGCCGGCGACTACGCCCAAGAGGGCATCGAGCTGAGCGGCGGCACAGAGTGGATCGAGGCGGACTACGTTCACCCGCCGGAATCGGGCGACGTCGAATTGTCGCACGTCACCGAGTTCTACAACGCCATCAAGGACCCCAGCCAGAAAACCATGTCGAACATCCCGGACTACGCCGGGCCGATGCTTGAGATGATCCTGCTAGGCAACCTGGCACTGTGGAAGGGCGCCGCTGTCGATTGGGATGCCAAGACGCTTACGCCCAGCGATCCCAGCCTCGCCAGCGTCGTGAAGCCCGAGTACCGCGATGGGTACGAGGTGTAGCTGGATGGCCATGCGTGAAAACGCGTAAACTTAAGCCAGCGGGCGCTGCGGCGTCCGCTGGCTTTTTTCGTCACTTGAGAACCCTCGCCGGGCCCCCGCCGTGTTCGACGAACTGACAGCACTGGCCGACGATCCGGAGCGGCTGTTTGCGACCATCGCCCAGCGGTTGGCCGCCGCGGGCGACTTGCATCGGCTGTTCGACCTGCGACTGCTGCAGGAGCGGCGACGGTTGGGCCTGGCCCTCGAACGGCGTACGCCGATCGACGAGGTCGAGGAGCCCCTCCGCTCGCGGCTCGAAGCGGCGTACCTGGCGGCCTGCCGCGAAGTGGGAGAGCTGTTTCTCGAGTCGGGCCGGTTCCGCGAGGCCTGGATGTACCTGCGGCCCGCGGGCGACAAGCTTGCCCTGCGCAAGCGATTGGCTCGCGTCACCCCGGACGAATGCCAGACCGACGAGCTCATCGAGCTGGCGTTGTACGAGGGCGTCGACCCCGAGCGCGGCTACGCGTGGCTCCTGGGCCGTCAGGGCACGTGCAGTGCGATCACCACGCTCGACGGCCTGGAGCAGCAGCTCGGCGTGCCGGAGGTGCGAGCCTGCGCCGCGGTGCTCGTCCGGCACGTGTACGGCGAGCTGCAGGGGAATCTTCGCGGTCACCTGCACCGTCTCGGCGAGACGGCGCCGCGCGACGCCTCGGTGCTCCAGCTCATCACCGAGCACCCCGAGCTGCAAGCCGGGGGAAACTACCACCTCGACGCCTCGCACCTGGCCAGTGCCATGCGGTACGCCCGGCTGCTCACCGACCCGGCATTGGTCGCCAAGGCGCTGGAGATGGCGGAGTACGGCTCGCATCTGCCGGAGGAAATGCAGTACCCGGGCGAACCGCCCTTCGAGGACCTCTACCCGTCGCACCGCTTGTTGCTCGAGGCCGCGCTGGGCCACGACGTCGACGCGGCCGTGGAGTACTTCGCGGCCAAGGCCCGCGTCGCGGCGGACGACCCGCAGAGCACGACCGCCGTGGAAACGTACCTGGTGCTGTTGTCGCGCGCCGGTCGGGCGAACGAGGCGCTCGACGCCTACCGCGAGCTCGTTCCCGCCGGGCGCGAGTTGTCGCGGTATGCGCCGACGCTGCTGGAACTCGCCGAGCAGAGCGGCGATTGGCAGCGACTGGAGGCGATCTGCCGCGAGCGGGAAGATCTGCTGGGATTCGCCGCGGGATTACTGGCGAGACAATCCGAACGCTCGAACTAGCGCCGCTTTTTGCGCCGTGGGACGCAGAGCAAGCTTCGCGACCTAAGATTGAGCTGCGCCCTCCTTTGATTCCGTCCCCTTGAATTCCCGACTGCCTGACGCCGCAAGACTGGCCTGCGGCCTGTCCCATGGATCGCCTCCTCATCCGCCAAGCCGTCCCCGCCGACGCCGAGCCCATCGCGCGCGTGCATGTCGCCTCCTGGCGAGTCGCCTATGGCGACTTCATGCCGCCCAAGCAAATGGCCTGGATCTCCGAGAGCCGCGAGACTCGTCGGGCCGCCGACCTCATCAGCAACCCCGACACTCCCTACCTAGTGGCCGAGGACGACGGCGAGATCGTCGGCTTTCTCGTCTACGGCCTCCCGGGCGACGAGTGCGATCCCCAGTCGACCCGGCAAATCTACACCTTCTTCGTGGACCCCCGGCGCTACCGCCAAGGCATCGGCACGCGGCTGCTCACGACGATGCAGTCCGAAATCAGCGTCCCTGAGATCACCGTCTGGGTCATGACGCAGGGCACGCACGGCCCGCACTTCTACGAACGCAGCGGCTTCCTGCGCGAACCAGAAACGGAAAAACTGTTCCGCCTCATCGACGCGGACTTTCCGATCGTTCGGTATCGGAAGAGCGGCGTACAGTCGTAGTGATGGGTCGACGGTCCGCCGCGAACCCATCACGCCATGCTGTAAGCCGCCCCAATATTCGATGGGTGCTGGGCAGACCGAGAAACGATTCTAGGAGCTATGCGATCAAACTTCGATGCATGAAGACCACCGCTTCGTATAGATCAGTTTTGCTCTGACGCTTCCGCATACGGTCAATTCGGTCCAGGCTGAAGCCGAAGTGTTCGAAGATCGCGGCCAGAATCTCGTCACTGGGCAACGGATGATCGTAGAATTTGCTATTGCCAATGACGTAGGCAAGTCGGGCCCGTTCGCGGCAGACCTTCGCAATCTCGCCCGCATGCTCGAATAGGTTGTTAAAATATTTGGTTACATAGTGTGCCATTAATGCTCCCTTGCCATGAATTTCCGGCACATAGGGGGCGAGCAAGCTGGCCACGAATTCGTTTGCAGGTTCGACGCCTTGCGATAGGACGGATGTCGCCCTACCCCAAGTGCCGCCGATGGCGTCGGTCTCAAGTTGACCGACTACCGTCGCACTCTCGACGAAATCATTGAAGAATAAGTGCGGTCGCGTTTCCCGTGCGTAGCTAAATCGATTTGGATAAGGCGGAGACGTGATAACGGCCGAAACTTTCCGATCGTTCGGCAGCACCTTCGATGCTTCCTTACTATTCCCGTAGTAAACGGTCGCATCTGCACAAGGTAGCGAAGTGACCGTCCGAAGGTCGTCAACAATCTCCCTCAGCTTCTCCGTGAGCACTTCCACGACGTCAACTGTCGGCAGGGGATTCTCGGCGAAAGTCAACGAAACGTGGTTATGCTTCGCATTGCTGACCGGCACTAAGACGGCCGATGCACCCATGCGAATCAAGTCCAAGTGAATCGGATCGGCATTGAAGGCGGCCAAT
>JBIOVA010000185.1:0-15534 GCA_044867485.1 Lacipirellulaceae bacterium
TCGGGGAGGGATTCCCGCCGCACCCAACAACATGCAGTCGGTGAGGCATGAGTCAGCATGCGATCAATTTCTGGTCGGCGTTGTTCGTGATTGTCACGCTCTGCTTCGTCGGTCAGGTCGCTTGGACGATGATCGCAAGAAAACGGTTTACAATGCGGATGATTCTGCTGTTAAGCACGGCTGTGTGCATCGCTGCTGCCGCCCTCACCGCGTGGTTATAGGTTCCGCGCATTGTGCCCCGCCAACTCACCCACGCCCCGCACGGCCACATCCTGACCAACGCCGGCGTCTGGTCCCCCGACGGCGAGTGGCTCGTCTACGACGTCCGCAGCGACCCCGCGGGAGCCGTCTTCGACGGCACGCGCATCGAGCGCGTCCGCGTTCGCACGGGCGAGATCCAAATCCTCTACGAGAGCCGCCGCGGCGCTTGCTGTGGCGTCGCCTCGTGCAGCCCCGTCGACAACCGCGTCGCCTTCATCCTCGGCCCCGAAGATCCGACGCCCGACTGGCAGTATTGCGCCTACCATCGCCAGGGCGTGATCGTCGACGCCGACCGCCCCGGAGAGATCACGAACCTCGACGCCCGCGACCTGACGCCCCCGTTCACCCCCGGCGCCCTCCGCGGCGGCTCCCACGTCCACCAATTCAGCCCCGACGGCCAGCGAGCCAGCTTCACCTACGAAGACCACGTGATCGCATCTCTCCGAGACGCGAATGCGAGTTTCGGAGAAACTCGCCCACGTGACGCCGACCTCAATCAGCGTAACATTGCCGTCGCCGTCCCACACCCCGTGCGCGTCCCCCGCACCCACCCCCGCAACCACGACGGCGAATTTTACTCCGTCGTCGTCAGCGAAACCGTCAACAACCCGCGCCCCGGCTCCGACGAAATCCGTCGCGCCTACGAAGACGCTTGGATCGGCGCTCCCCAGCGAGCCGAGGCGTCCCCGCCCCCGGCGCGCCTCGCATTCCTAGGCGACCTCGTCGTCGCCGACGGCTGCCCACTCACCGAATTGTTCGTGGTCGACCTGCCCGAGGACCTCACCCGGCCCGGGGATCGCCCGCTGGAAGGCACGCCGACGCGCCGCCCCGCCCCGCCTGCCGGAACCCGTCAGCGACGCCTCACACACACCGCCGATCGCAAGCACCCCGGCGTTCAGGGCCCCCGCCACTGGCCGCGCAGCTCGCCCGACGGCTCGCAAATTGCGTTTCTCATGCGTGACGAGTCCGGCGTCGTACAACTCTGGGGGATTTCGCCCCGCGGCGGAGATCCGCGGCAAATCACCGGCGACCCGTTCGATGTGGCTAGCGCGTTTACCTGGCATCCGGCAGGCACACACATCGTGTACATCGCCGACGGCAGCGTGATGGCCGTCGATGTAAGTTCCGGGCAATCCCAGCGCCTCACATCCCGCCAGATCAGCGCCGCCGCCCCTCGCCCCGAAGCCTGCGTCTTCTCGCCCGACGGAACGCACATCGCCTACGTTGCCCTCGCCGGCCGCTTCAACCAACTCGTTCTCACGCCATTCAATCCGTCCTAGCCGAGACCAAAAGGCCGCAGTCGGCGCTCAAGGACGCGATGCCACAAACTTCCGCGAATTTCATAGTTGAAAATGGGCCACGCCTTCTGCTAAGACTGCGCGCAGCTCTTTGAGAATTCGACTTCCTGCACGATCGCCGCAGCCGCGCGACGCACCCACGCGATGCGCGCCGAGAGGCGAGAATTGATCGGCCGAATCACGAGTCGCAATTCTCAGAACTCACGGACTTTTGCTGTGCGCGCCCGTCCCGGCGATGCTTGAATTCTCGATCAGAGTGCGAAGGGACTCGCGCAAAACTCAAGGATTCTGCAAAACAACTGGGGCCCCCCTGCCGCGGCGCAAAATGCAAACCTAGCTCACCCGCGGGGTCGCCCAATGCCCGCCGTCCCGATATGCCCGACCCAGCAGCGCCGCCGCTTCGTCGTCGCCCACGATGGCTTCCGCGGCCGGGTCGAATCGCAGCGACCTCCCCACGCGCAGGGCGATATTTCCCAGATGGGCCGCCGCCGCCGTCCGATGCGCGATCTCGACATTGGCATGGGGCGCGGCGCCGTCGCGGATCGCGTCCAGCCAGTTCTGGTGGTTGTCCTCGACCCGCGCCTCGATGCTCCCCATGAGCTTCATACCCGTCGGCCGGTTCCGCTCGCCGCGGACCTCGAACTTGCCGCGCTTGCTCACCAACATCCGTCCTTTGGTCCCCACGAACTCCGCCCCGCTGTCGACGCCATTGGGGTAGTTGGTCGACCACAGCCGCTGCTCGTAGATCAGCATCCGTTTGGCGCCGGGCGAGCCGTCGCCCGGCCATTCGAACGTCACTTGCGCCGTGTCGGGCCACTGCTGATCGTCATCGAAAAAGTACTTGCCGCCGACCGCCGTGATCGTCGACGGATGCGTCTCGACGCCCAGCCCCCACAGGGCGTAGTCGAGCTCATGGCAGCCGTCGTTGCCCACGTCCCCCGTGCCAAAGTTGTGCCACCAGTGCCACGTGTAGTGGAAACGGTTCTCTTGGTAGGGCAACCACGCCGCCGGCCCGACCCACAGATCGTAGTCGACGCCCGGCGGCGGATCACTCGGCTGCTTGTGGCCGATGTCCTCTCGCCGCTGCCAGTTCCAGCACTTGGCGATGAGCACCTCCCCGATCACGCCCTCGCGGAGCATGGCCATCGCCTCCCGCATCCCCGGGCACGACCGCGACTGCGTGCCGTGCGCGACGACCTTCCCCGAGCGGCGCGCCACGTCCACGAGCAGCCGGCCCTCGCGAAAATTGTGCGAGCACGGCTTCTCGACATAGACGTGCTTGCCGGCGTCCAGAGCGAGCAGCGCCGCCGGCACGTGCCAATGGTCCGGCAGGGCGATCGACACGGCGTCGACGCTCGCGTCGTCGAGCGCTCGGCGAAGATCGGTCACCGCCAGCGACTGCGGCGCGCGCTTGTGCTGCTCGCCTAGCCGTGCGGCGTCGACGTCGCAGACATAGGCGATCTCCGCGTCCGGCAGCGATGCGAGCGACTCGGCGTGCCGCGACCCCTGGTTGCCGCCGCCGAGAACGGCGATCCGCACGCGGCGATTGGCCCCGGCCGCGCGCAGCCGCGGCGCGCCAAGCGCAGCCCACCCCCCGACGCCAACAGCGCCTGCTAGGAAACGGCGGCGATTGGCTCGCTGCATCGACTCCCCTCGCGGCAACATCGAGAAATCGCGCCGCGCGCCACTGCAGTCCCGCGACGCGCTCCCTTAGAATGACGGCTCGCGCCGACCTGCTCCACTCTAGTCCTGGCCGCTGCGGCCGCATAGGCGCGCTCCACGCAAACGCAGGCAGGTTTCACGCATGGCCGCCGGTCTCGACACCTCTGTCAAGCAGCCCGTCGGCGTCGTCGGCTTAGGCCTGCTTGGCTCGGCGCTCGCCGAACGGCTGCTCGCCGCGGGCTATCCAGTGCTTGTCTACAACCGCACGCGCGACAAGGCTGCGCCGCTCGTGGCCCTCGGCGCCCGCTGGTCCGACAACCCGTTGACCGAGTGCGACCGCGTCGTGATTTCGCTGTACACGACTGACGTGGTCGAGCAGGTTCTCGCGAAGCTCGACGCAGGTTTGCATCCCGGCCTCACGTTGCTCGACACGACGACCGGCGATCCCGAGCAGACGCCGGCGCTGGCGGCGCGCCTCGCGGAGCGCGGCGTCGACTACCTCGAGGTTCCCCTCTCCGGCTCCAGCGAGCAAACCCGCCGCGGCGAGGCGACTGCACTGATCGCCGGCCCGCCCACGGCGCACGCCGCCAGCCGCGACTTGCTCGAGGCGATTGTGGCGAAGCACTTTTACGTCGGCGCATGGGGCAACGGCGTCCGCATGAAGCTCGCGACCAACCTCGTCCTCGGCCTCAACCGCGCGGCCTTGGCCGAGGGGTTGGTGTTCGCCAAGGCGGTCGGCCTCGAACCAAACGCCGCCCTGCAAGTGCTGCTCGACTGCCCCGCTTACTCCCGCACGATGGATGCGAAGGGCCCCAAGATGGTCGCCGGCGAATTCGCCCCGCAAGCCAAACTCTCGCAGCATCTCAAGGACGTGCGAATCATCCTCGACGAGGCGGCCCGCACCGGCCAGCGACTCCCGCTGTCGACGCTGCACCGCGAATTGCTCGAACAAGCCGAAGCCCGCGGCGACGGCGACCTCGACAACAGCGTTATCATCCGCGCGATCGAAGAATTCACCGATCACCTGAACAAGTTGACGTGACAAATGCAAACGAACAAACGCGCCCAAGCCCCAACGGGGCGATGGTCAATAGCCAGGGGCGGAAGCCCCAGGAACCCGTCGCGAAAAGGACTCGGAAGCCCTAACGGGGCGATGGTCGCGCTCGCCGTCACGATGATGCTCTCCGCGTCGACGATAACGCTGGCGGCAGACCCGTCGCTTGTTCGGATCACCGAGACTCCGGGCGGATTACAGCTCCAAATCGACGACAAGCCACTGGCCACCTACGTCTACGATGACCCCGCGATCTCGCGTCCCTACTTTGCCCACGTCCGCGCCCCTGACGGCGCCGCAGTCACGCGCAGCCAGCCGCCCGTCCCGGGCGAGGACCTCGTCGATCACCCCACCTTTCATCCCGGCGTCTGGCTCGCCTTCGGCGATCTGAGCGGCGCCGACGACTGGCGGCTACTCGCTCCAGTCAAGCACATCGACTTCGTCGAGGCGCCACAGGGTGGCCCCGGGCTCGGGACCTTCGCTGTGCGCAATCGCTACTTCGGCAACGCGTCGTCCGATGCCGCGATTTGCGACGAACTATTTCGGTGCGAGGTGCGCACTGTTCCCCTCGGCTACCTGATGATCTGGGACTCCACGCTTTCATCGGATCGCGAATTCTCCTTCGGCGACCAAGAGGAGATGGGTCTTGGCCTCCGCATCGCCACGCCGCTTCGCGCTCAACGACAGGCTGAAGGCGCCATTCCCGCGGGCAACGGCGAAATCCTCGACGCCGAGGGCCGCCGCAACGAACGCGAAGTGTGGGGCAACGACGCCGACTGGTGCGACTACAGCGGCGTCGTCGACGGCCTCCGCGTCGGCATGACCATCCTCTGCCACCCCGACAACTTCCGCCCCAGTTGGTTCCACGCGCGCGACCGCGGCCTACTGGTCGCCAACCCCTTTGGCCGCGCCGCCTTCCACAAGGGCGAGCCAAGCCGCGTCATCGTGAAGCCCGGCGAATCGCTCCGGCTCCGCTACGGAATCCTCGTTCACTCGGGACCAGAGGACGAGAAGCCGGATTTTGCCGCAGTTCTCCGCCAGTACGTCGAACTCACGCGAGAAAACTAGCCGCATGTCCTCGCCCCACGTACCGGCCGAGCTCCCGCCCCGCGCCCGTTACGCGGTCTTGGCGGCCGCGTTTGCCGGGTTGGTGTTTGATGGATTCGAGTTGGGGCTGATGCCCGTCGCGTCGATTCCCGTGTCCGAGAGCCTGCTGGGCGATGGGTATGAAAAAGCGTTGGGCGGCGTCTGGTTCGCCCGGTTCACCGCGGCGCTGATGCTCGGCGCCGCGATCGGCGGCAGCCTCCTCGGCAACCTCGGCGACCGCATCGGCCGCGCCCGCGCCATGGGCGTTAGCATCCTGTTCTACTCCGCGTTCGCGGGGCTGGGCGCATTCGTCCGATCGTGCGAGGAAATGCTCGTCCTGCGGTTTCTTGTGGGACTCGGTGTGGGCGGCATGTGGCCCAACGGCGTCGCGCTCGTCGCCGAGTGTTGGCCCAATACGTCGCGGCCAACCGTATCGGGTATCCTGGGCGCCGGGATCAACGTCGGCATCCTGGCGCTGTCGCAATTGGCGCAGTACCGGGAGATTACCGCCGGCGATTGGCGTTGGATCTTCGGCGTCGCCGCCATTCCGGCAGCGCTCGGCGTGATTGTACTTCTCGCGCTGCCCGAATCGCCCAAGTGGCTTGCCTCGCGCGGCATAGAGCAGCGGCCGGCCCCGCCGCTGCGGACGCTGTTTCGCGGCGAACTGCTGCGTCCGACGCTTCTGGGCATTTTGCTCGCCTCCGTGCCGCTCGTCGGCGCGTGGGCCGGCAGCAAGTGGATGATTCCCTGGGCTGCCGAAGCCGCCGGCACGGCGAAGCCCGGCTACAAGGCCGCCGTACAACAGTGGTGGGCTATCGGCGCGACGCTGGGCAGCTTCCTCGGCGCCCCGCTTGCCGCGGGCGTCGGCCGGCGTCGCTCCTACGCTCTGATCAGCGTCGGCGCGACGGCGCTCACCTGGGCGATGTTCCAATGGACGGCGCCGCTCGAGCCGTCGTTCTTGCCTGTCGTTTTCGCCCAGGGTCTCGTCGCCACGCTCTTCTTCGGCTGGCTGCCGCTGTATTTGCCGGAACTGTTCCCAGTGCACGTGCGAGCCAGCGGCGCCGGCGTCTCGATGAACATTGGCCGATTCGCCACGGCGGGCGGCGTGCTCGCCGCGGGCGGACTGTTCGCGTGGTTCGACAGCGATTACTCGAAGATCGGCGCCGCGTGCTCGCTGATCTATGCGTTGGGCGTGTTGGTGATCTTCTGGGCGCCCAATACGCGCGAGCGCACGTTGTAAATGCATAGCCCCCGGTCGCCTCTGAGAAGAAGTGACCGGGGGCTAAATGTTTGCGGATCGGGGTTGGCGAACCGCCGAACGCTGCTTACTCGGTCGCCGCGGCCTCATCGCCGGCGGCCGGCAGGTCGAGCACCGCCAGGTACTTGTCAGGCTCCGCGTTAATTGCATCGACGCAGCCTTCGCAGCACAGAAAGACCTCGCGACCCTGGACCGTCACCTTAAACGGCGCGCCCATCGACCCCAGCGCGTCACCCGTCACCGGGCAAATTTTCTGCGCCAGAGCTGCCGCGCGATCCGCTTCGCTCAGCCCCGCCAGGGCGTCTTCTTCCTCGCCTGCGGCCGCTGCGTCGGTTGCCGCCGGCTCGGCCGGCGCGTCGGTCGCCTCTTTCTTGCAGCCGAGCGTCGTCATCGCGCCGATCGTTGCCAGCGCCCAGAATGCTAGAAGGGGAGAACGCGTCATGAGTTGCCTCCAGGAGGGGTGGGTTCAAGCCAGTTAGCCCCCCGGTCAGTGACCGGGGGCTCACTAAACGTCCCCATTGTCGCGCACCACCGCCTCGCTGAAAAGAGCTGCCCTTACTCCACCGGCAGCCGCAGTATGGCGAACCCGTATCCCGGCACGGTCCACTGGCCGTCCACCGTCACGTCGCTCTCGATGACCTTAAAGCCGGGGTTCCCCGCGTTGTTGATCGCCTTGGGATCGTCGCCAGCCACAACCCACTGCCGGCCGGCTGACGTGAGTTCGAGCCCTTTGGGGTCGAGCTTCACCGTAACGGCGTCCTTGCTGGGATTCACGACGCCCACGGTGAGCGCCGCGCCATCCTCGGTCAGCGCCGCCGCCACGTCGACGTCGAGTCGCTCGTGGTCGCCGGTCACGCCGAGCGGCGTCGTCCCGAAATGCTTCCGGTAAAGCATCAGCGGCAAGGCCGTCGTGTCGAGAAACGCGTCGGTCTTGGTCGTCTTGATGCAACCAATCACGTTGACCGTCTGCGCATAGTTGGCCATGTGAATCATGTCGGTCTGCCGAAAATACTCGTGCAATCCCGCGGCTACGCCCAGCGCGTCGGCCAGATCGTAGTGGCAGCCCAACTCGCCGAACTGGTAGTCGCGATGCCAGTAGTTCCATTCGTCCATCGCAATCGGCACGCGCTTCTCCGGCAGCAGGCCCAAGTCCGCCTGCAGTTTGCGGTGGCCGTCGGCCTTCTCGCGGATCGAGTTCTTCAGCATGGCGACGTACTCGCCCATGTCGTCGGGCGTTTGCCCGCCCCATGGCGTGCGGCCCTGGTAGAAATGCTCGGAGATGAGGTCCATATGCTGGGCGCAGTCGCGCAGCATTCCGCGGGACCAGCCGGTTCGAGAGTCGGGATCGGACCCCAGATCGCCGACGCCCACCAGCACCAGCGAGGGATCGGCCTTTCGCATTGCCCGCGCGAACAGGTTGTGCTTCAGCGAGTACTGATCGCGGCGCATGAAGCCCAGTTGCCAGTCGCCAAACATTTCGTTCCCCACGCACCAATACTTGACGTTGTACGGCTCGGCATGCCCGTTCTTGGCGCGCCAGGAACCGCCGATCGTATCGGTCGAGCCGTTGGTGTACTCGACCTCCTGGGCCGCCGAGTAGTCGTCGCCGAACCCCGTGTTCGCGGCGATCATCGGCTCGGCGCCCACTTCGCGGCAGAAGTCGAGGAACTCGTCGATCCCGACGTCGTTGTGCTCAACGCCGGTCCACGCGGGATTTTTTCGCGGCGGCCGGCGATCGCGGTCGCCGATTCCGTCACGCCAGTCGTAGCCGCTCACAAAATTCCCGCCCGGCCAGCGAAACAGCGGCGCGTCGAGCTGCTTGAGCAACGCCAGCGTATCGGCCCGCATCCCGCGGACATTGTCGGCCGGCATCAGCGAGACCGTACCGATCAGCACGGGACCGTCGCCGCGGGCGCGAATCTCCAGGGCGGCGTGGTCCGTCGTCGCGTCGGCGGTGAAGGCAAACTCGTGGCGGGCGTACTCGCCGTCGATGCCTGTGATGGAGTGCTCGACCGTTGGTTCCTTGTCAACGTCGCTCGTGTGGAGAGCGACACCGACCGCGCCGGGCCGGCCGCCGGCCGACTTGAGCCAGAGGTAGCCCTTGTACTCGCGGCCTGCGACGACGGCGAGGTCGCGTTGGCGAATGCCGCCGCCGGGCGCCACCTGCGGCGTGTGATCGCCGACGAACGGATCCTTGGCGACCATCGTGACCTTCCCGCTATCGCCGATGATTTCCCACGGTGAGGCGCCGACGACGGGGAAGTCGGTGTCCTGGAGCGACTTGTACGGGGCGTAGTCCTTGGTGATCGGAAAATAGAACTTGCGGTCCTCGAGCATCTCGGCCCAAATGCCGCCGTAGATGCACCGGCCGAGGTGCTCGATGAACTGCCCGTAGATGAACGGGTTGATCGCGGGCCGACTCTGGCCGCCGTCGATCGTCACCGCGACCGTCTCGCCGTTCGTCCGAATGGCCAGGGCCAGAGAACCCATGCAGACGATCGCCGCCAACAGTTTTTTGCAATTCATCGTAGACCCAGGTGAAAAGGATGGGGGGTTTTTTGAGCCAACTCGCTATTTGGGCGTCGCCACGCGAATGCCGAACACGCCGCCGGCGTAGTTGCCTGGCTTGGCCTGGAACCGTACGGTGATCTGCTCTTTCCCAGCGAGCATCTCAGCCGGTAGAGGATACGCCTTGTCCCAAAACCGGCCCGGCGCGTCCATCCGCAGCCGCGTCGTGTCGATCGTCTCGTCGTCGACCAGCACGTCGAACTCCCGGGCGCCCGTTTCGCTGCCCCAGTAGTCGACGATCAACTCAGCCGGCCCCTCTTTGGGCACGGCGAGTTCGCACGAAAACCAACCGCCGTCCCAGGCGTGGCGGAATTTGCGGCCGTTGAATTCGCCCGGGCCCGACTTGTCGCTTTGCACATTGTGGTCGCGCTCCGGCTGCATTTCGCCAATCGCGAGCTGGTCGACGGTTCGCGCGTCGAGTTCCGCCCGACGCTTCAGTTCCGCCTCATGCTCCGCCTGCCGATCCGCCCACTGCGACTCGGTAAACACCTCCCAATACACCGTCGCCGGCATGTCGTGAGCCGCGTAAAACGGCAGCAGCTTGGCGTCCCGCGGCCGGCCGACGCCGTCCGTGTGGTAGGCCAGCGGCGCGTCGTCCTGGGATTTCACCCAGCCCCCAAGCGGCTGATCGTTGGTCACGAGCACCGGCACGCTCTGATCGCCCTCGGCGTTGCTCAAATCGCCGGCTAACAAGATCGGCCCGTCGAACACGGCAATCCGTTTCTCGTTGTCGGGCATGGATTCGGTGCGCAGCCCGAGCGGTAGCTCGACCGCAATCACATCGCCATCCCGCCACTCGCGATCGATGCTCGCGAACTCGCCGGGCTTGCTGTCGACAGCGAATTTCTCGCCATTGAGCGTGACGACCAGCGCCCCGGCAACCCATTTCGGATGCCGCAGCCGCAGCGTGAACTTCGCCGGCGCTGCACTCGATATGGCGATATTCGTTCGCGGCTCGTTGGGAAACTCCGTCTCTTGACGCAATCTGACGCCGCGGTCCTGCCAATCGACTTCGGCGGCGATGAATTGGTTGACCCACAACTCGCCATCGCCGTGAAAGAAGATGTAGTCCGTCGTGCGGATCGGCGTCTCCATTCCGCTGCCGTTGCAGCACGTGAAATCGAAGTCGCCCACGTATCGCCGCGTGGCCCCTGGCTGCAGCGTGAGGTAGTAGCACACTTGCCCCGACACCGGGTGCCGTGCCGCGAGGATGTGGTTCCACAACGCCCGCTCGGCGTATTCGGCATACTCTGGCTTGGGGTCGCGCTCGAAGAGCGACGCCGTGAGCTTGAGCATGTTGTAGGTGTTGCAGGTCTCGGTCGTGCTCGCGCCGAGCCGATCGTTGAGCCGCCCCGCGGGGCCGAAGTATTCACTGTCGCTGTTACCGCCGGTCACGTAGGTGTGGTTGGCGACGACGGTTTGCCAGAAGAACTCCGAAATCCGAGCGAACTTTTCGTCGCCGGTGAGTTGGTAGATCAGCGCGGCGCCGATGGCCTTGGGGATCTGCGTGTTGGCGTGCTTTCCGCCGAGCTCGTCGCGTCCCTCGGCAAGTGCGTCAAGCACTCCGCGGTGATAGAACTTCTTCGCCAGATCGAGGTACGCCGCGTTGCCGGTGAGCGAGTACAGATCGGCGAGCGACTCGTTCATCCCGCCGTGTTCGCAGGCGAGCATCCGCTGCCACTGGTCCGGCGTGAGATCCTGGGTGGTGGCAATCGCCCAATCGGCTAGCCGCGTCGCGACGATTAGGGCGGTCTCGTTATTGCACCAGCGATACGCGTCGATCAACCCCGCGAACAACTTGTGCAGGTTGTACCACGGCACCCACGAGCCGTTCAGATCGAACCCCTGCGAGCGAATCTCGCCGCGGGCCACCTCGGCAAACACGCGCTTGCCGTTGGGCATGGCGCCGAGGAAGCCATCGCCATTAGCCTGTTGGCAGGCGTCGAGCTCGGCCACGATGGTGTCGACGCGCTCGCGGAACTCCTCGTTGCCGGTTGCCCGATACATCCGAGCGCACGCCGATAAATAGTGCCCCAAGCAGTGTCCCGCGATGCCTTGCGATTCCCAGCCGCCGTAGACTTCGCCTTTCGGCTCGAGCCCGGCCTCTTTACGATACCAACTCAAGAGCCGATTGGGCTCGATCCGGAGGAGAAAGCGCGCGTCGAGTTCCAAGGCTTGGAGGAAAGGCCCGGGGAGCAGCTTGACCTCGCCGGGTGCGAAGCGGTTCGCTTTCGCCGGTACGGCGGGCGATCGCGTCTCCGCGGCGCTTGCGATCACGGGACAGCACAGTGCAAGCGACAAGATCGTCCACGACAAACGAGACATGAGAGTTCCTCCGCGAGACGAGCGCACCGACGGCAAGGCGAGTGGAACGCGTATCGGCGCAGGGACCAGTTTACACTGCCCTGTTGGCAGGCCGAGAGTGGACGGCCGTGTAGAAATTGCGCAAATCGATTTAGCTCACGCTGTGAGCGGCGGCTGCTCGGCCAGCAGCGCGGCGCGCAGGCGCTGAAGGTGTTCGCCGTCGCCGGCGCGGGGAACAAATGCCCCGCGCAGCCGCAGTCTGCGAATCACGCCGCGCTCCATGAACTCGCCGCCGAACGTCCACGCTATCTGCGGGTGGTCGCCTGCGTTGTCGGGGGCGGCACGCCGCACAAAGTCAAACGGCGGGGTCGCCTCGCCGTAGCTCCAATCAACGCCCGGCGGCCGCACCACGATGCTCCCGCCGTCGAGCACTTCCGTCGCGCATCGCTCGATCATCGACGTGACGGTGACGCGCGGGTACGCCTCCCACTGGCGAGTTTGGATCGAAACTGTGGCGTCGAGCATCAGCGCGCCGCTCGGCTTCGCGGCGCTGACGGACCAGTACACCTGCACGCTGAAGGGCCGATCGGGCGTCTCCCGATAGACGACCACCAGGTCGTTGTCGCGAATGTACGCGTCGGCCGGCTCGGCCTCGATTTCCACGCCGAGCAAATGCCCTTCAAGCGCCGCGCCGCGATATCGGAGTTGCATCAGCCCGCGACTCGGCGCAGCGACGTCGACGACCGCACTCAGATCAGCCGAATCAAGCTGGGCGCGCGCGTCGACAAGTCGCCACACCGTCGATGCCTCTCGTGGGGAGTTCACCAACACGATCACAGCTCGCGATGGTAAATAGCCAATCACGGCGCCAACAAAAAAACCCCGCCGATCACCGAAGTGATGCGGCGGGGCCGGAACAGAGAAGAGGCCGAAAGTCTGCGGGGGGATGAAGAAGATCAGGCAACGCCTACCGCATCGAGTGCGATTGGTTATGCTGACAAACCTTCGGGTCACACCTCCTCGTTCACCACCTGATCATACCCGTTTCGTTTGCCGTGTCCAGCGTTTTTTGCCAGTCGTTCAAAGAGTTTCTTGAAGGGACTTCCCGGCGGGATTGGCGCTGCTTGCCGCTACTTCCTAATCGGCAAGGTTTTGCGTCGTTTTAGGGAGCCCAATTGATACTGCTTCTCAAGGGGGATCCATGCCGCCCGAACCCGGAGAACTGCTCGCCGTTGCGGAGGAGGCGGCGCGGGCCGGCGCCCGCGAACTCATGGCCTGGCAGGGCCGATTCACCTCTCGCAGCAAGGGCAGGCACGACTTGGTGACCGACGCCGATCTGGCGTCCGAGAAGGCGATTCGGGCGGTGATTGCCGAGCGTTACCCCGGCCACGGCGTTTTGGGAGAGGAAGCGCCGGCCGCGGAGCAGCTTGACCGTGAATACTGCTGGGTTGTCGATCCACTGGACGGGACCACCAACTATGTCCACGGATTCCCGTGCTACGGAGTGTCCGTCGCGGCGGCTCATCTCGGCCGGTTGCTAGCGGGAGTAGTCTATGATCCGCTCCGCGACGAATGCTTTACGGCGGCGGCGGGCGGCGGCGCCCGGCTCAATGGGGCGCCCCTAGGCGTCAGCGACGCGGCGGCGGTCAACGAATCGTTGCTGGCGGTCAGCTTCCCGGCCAGCCTCACGCGCAAGTCGGCGGACTTGGAAGCATTTCTACGGGTCGCCCCGCACTGCCAAGCCATTCGTCGCACAGGATCGGCCGCGCTCAATCTGGCCTACGTGGCCTGCGGACGGCTGGACGGGCACTGGGCGCACGAAATCCACCCCTGGGACGCCGCGGCGGGCGTGCTGTTGGTGCAAGAAGGGGGCGGCGTCGCCACAGGCAGCGACGGCCGCCCCTTCGAGCTGGCCGCGGGGGATTATTTGGCAGCAGCAACTGTGGAGTTACATGCCGCGCTCATACCGCTGGTGCGGCAATAAAATGCTCCGTCAGCCCTCCCCTTCCGGGAGAGGGCAGGGTGAGGGAAAGCGCGGATACGCGGCGCCCCCTCACCCCAACCCTCTCCCAAAGGGAGAGGGGATCCGCCTAAAAACTCCCGTCGCCGAAGAAGCTATCGGGGATCGTCCGCTCGACGATCCTTCCCATTTCGTCCTGCGTGCGTCGCTGGCCCACCGAGTGCCAGGCCGATACTTCCTGCAACTCCGGCATCAGTTCAACGAGTTGACTGATGAGCATCGTCGCTAGTCGCTGCACCGGCGGCTCGGTGGCGCTCTCGGCCAGCGCCTTGGCCGTCTTCATGACTCGCAGCATCAACGCTCGTTGGCTGACCGGAGTCGACAGCGGACAGTCGCTGTCGAGCAACAGATCGGCCAACGGCACTTCGAGCACCTTTTGCCATTGGAGCAACTGCGAAATTCGCAGGTCGCTGGCCGGGTGCTCCTGATCGCGAACATCCTGCATCGACAGCCCCAGCCGCCGCGCGGCCGAGCGAACCGAGACGCCTTGTTCCTGGCGAACTTGGCCGATGCGATGGAGATCTCGTGTAACGGTCGTCAGCACAGGTGGAATCACGGGCGGCGTTTGGAATCCCCCTAGTCCGATGTTGTATTCAACAGTGCTCATTGCGTGGTTTCCTCATGCCGCGAATCCGCGCGGCAAGAAAGATGCGTTCCTTCGTGCGTGTCCGTGCCCGTCACGTCGACCGAGGCGTGCGCCGCGAGCGCGCATCGTCAAAGCCGGCGGCGGCTCCGAGGAGCTTTAGAGACGGGCATATAGAAGAGAAGAAATGGCGCCGCTCGGAGCAGTCAGTGCCCGATGAGCCGGCGTTCGGTTGACCGCTCGCCTAACCCTTCAGCCAAGAAGGATTCTTGCCCTGGCGAGGGCCGAAGGTTGCGAAGTCTCTCTGGCCTTGAGACCCGCATGTCCACGCGCCTACATCTTAGGCTGGCTAAATTTGGTGGACAAGGGCCCGGTAAAATTCCGGGCAACTTTTTAACGTACACAATGTCAATGTTGCTCGCGTGGTCGAGCTGAATGCGAGCGCTTGCACAAAGCACGATTGCGTCATACCGCATGCTAGCCCGGCGCGTCGGCGGCAACGACGCGCGTCGAACCACGCCGCGCGGAACTGCCAGGGCGCGCGAGTCTTCGGCCGACTAAGGCGTCACAATCGGAAACTCGCTTGCGAAACTCGTTGTTCCAAGATTCGAAAGAATCACCGTCGGCGGCGCATCGCCGCCCAGCGGCCCCGTCGCCGCGTACGCTCGCCGCGGACGGCTCGCCTCGGCCAGTCGCAGCCAATGGAACGACGTCACCGCACGATGGGCTTCCGCCATCTGCGCGTTCAGCGCCGCGACTGCGGCAAACCGTCGCGAGCCGCGGCCTTCGCCGCCGCCGTCATGAATGGCCACCGCGACGTGCGGCTCTTCGGCAAGCAGCGCCTCGAGCTCGTCCAGATCGATCGGCCCCACGCCGTCATGGACGATTGCCTCCGCGATGCGAAGCCGGCGGCGGACTTCCTCCAGCGCGGGGCCCAAGCCCTGCTGATACGGTTGGCGGAATACCCTCACTTGCGGGAAGTCGCGCGCCAACTCACACGCGGCCTCGAAAGTCTCATCCGTGGAGCCGTCATCGACGATGGCCACGGTGAGTCGCCGCGATGGCGCCGTGGCGAGGTCGAGGATGCCTGTGATCAACGGGCGGAGAGCCCGCTCGGCGTTGTACACCGGCAACACGATGGTGACCGCAGCGTCCACAGTTCGTCTCCTCGCGGAAGGCGGCGGAGGGGGTGGGCAAGCCTAGGAGGGCGAACGCCGCGCGGCAGGGGCGTCCGCCTGGCGCCCGTGCGAGTGTGTGTCCTTAACGGTTTCATCGGGCCGCGTCGCGCGGCAGCTCCAACACTCGCGGAAACAGGCTCAATGCGCATGTCGTGCCTGAGCTGTCGATCGTGCCGCCCAAGCCGGGCGGCGCGTGCGTAGGCGCGGCCCCTCGCCGCGGGGTATTCTGAGTTTGCCGCCGCCGCACCGCCCCGACGTGAGA
>JBIOVA010000186.1:0-24459 GCA_044867485.1 Lacipirellulaceae bacterium
CCAACACGCGGCGCGGCGGGCGGTACTTGCGGCTGCCGGACTCTGCATCGAACAGCCCGGCGAGAGCCGCTGATTCGCGGAAGTCGAGCGTTTCGTCCGCGAAGCTCTCGTCCACGGCTGACAATGCAACAAACCCGGCAACGGCCGGCGGAGGCGCGTACTCGAACGCGCCGATGTCGATGCGATCGCCAGGTACGGGGTCGCCGTTGATAACTCGCGCAAACCCGCCGCCGCGCTCGTCGTAGAGCATGGGCGGCGTGAATGAGTTCGGATTGAAGCTAGGATCGCCCTTGTCGATGGCCTGACTTCCGGCCAACAGCGCGTGCGTCTTGACTGTCGTCACATTATTGAAGGCCAATGGCCCGAGCATGGGATTGGCGGCAGGCGCGCCGCTTTCACCGCCAACGATGTTGTTGTTGACGCCATTATTGAGTCCGTACGACAGGTCCGAATCGTAGCCAATGAAATTGTATGTGCCGGTAATCCCGCCGAGAATACCGCCGTAGACATCGGGGGCTGAGGCGGCGGTGTTTTGTGCGACGATCGTGTTCCTTAAATGGAAATACCCGCCACCAGCGCGCAGACCCCCGCCGGAGCCATAGGGCGACGAGTTCTGCGTGATCGTGCTGTGGTAGATGAACACGGGATTATTTGACGTGTACACGCCTCCGCCGCCATAAAACGCCGAATTGGATGAGATTGTCGAGTTCACGATGTAGACGGGATACGCGGAAACGTCGACGAAGATGCCGCCCGCTTGGTACGCATTCACGCCATTGTTGGAGATTGTGCTGTTTTTGACGGTCAGCGACCCGTTCGTGGCCCAAATTGCCCCGGCCGTGTAGCCGCGGTTGTTGTCGATCTGGCATTGATCGATTGTCAGGAACCCCGAGCTTTTGATGCCGCCAACGTCTCCGCTAAAACCATTCGTCAAGCGCATGCCGCGGATCGTCACCGTCGCGGTAGACTGCACGTTCATGATGGTGTAGAGATTCTGACCGCTAATTGTGAGCTTGTCGGCGCCGGGTCCGACAATAGTTACCGGCGTGTGGAGGGTGAGCATGGAGTTCAAGTTAATCGTATCAACCCAAGGGGCGAAAACGATCGTATCGCTGCCTGGGTAAAGCGTGTTGTTTGCCGCAAGCGCAATTGCTTCGCGGAGGCTTAGATCGCCATAAGTGTAATTTCCGTCGCTCTCATCCGCTTCTGTGGTCACGATCAGAGGAGTTTGTTGACCCGTCGTCCATTTGTTCAAATACTGCATCCATGCCGCATAATCGAGAGCATCGATCGTCCCGTCGCCATTCAGGTCACCTGGCGCTTCGCCCACCTCGAACGGCGGCATCGGAAACGGATCCTCGGGTTCCGGTAGCGGCGGAACGGGAGGCGCCGGCGGACCTGGCGGGACCGTTGTGTCCGACATAAACGCCCAGACGCCGATCACGGCGTCCGCATGCGCATTTGCCATGCCGCCATCTGGCAGGTGCCAGGCGCCCGCTTCGCTATCTGCCGACGCAGATACGTTTATTGTCAGGGTCGAGCCATTGCCTGCCGGAGCAGTGAAGTACAGCAGCCCCACTTGCACCGGGCTCTCGTCGCCATTGATCGTTACAATGTCATACGATCCGAAGAATCCAAGATTGTCGCCAAATGTAGAAGACGCGCCGAAACTCCCTATGACCTGTTGGTCGAGCGTTACAGTCGCGGAAACGTTATTGTCACCTTGATACCCAGCATCTCCGGAGCGCGTCCCGATATGAGGAATTGCAAAGAAGACAAACCCATGTACCGCGGCCGAGACAAACTGATCGTTGGGGTCTTCGTCGACAAATGTAAACTCGCCAGTGGCCTCCGCCGAACTTCGCGGCCCTGACCTGACGACCGCATTGTCGCTTTGAGCACCCGCGACCGCGCCAGCCGAAGCGACGGCGTGAACCGTCGGAATATCAGTCCACTCACCGACGTCGACGTTTATGGACGCAAGCGCCTGGTAGATCCCGGAAGTAGTTCCGCCCGGGATCTGTACGCTTGTTGAATCACCAACTTGGACCAAGAGATCGTCCCACACGTCGGGAATGACATCCGGGGCTTGGTCCTCTTCAAGATCAAATCCGTCAGTTCCCCAGCTAAAGCTGGCTCCGTCAGCGAAGACATCGTTATCTTCGCCGGGAGTTGCGTTGCCTCGTTGCCAGCTTCCGATGACGGCCAACATGCGCCGGTCTTCCAGCGATTCCAAGCGACATTTGCGGGCCGCGGCGTGGTAAACACGGGCGCGCGATGTGGAACGCTTTGGTGACATTTGAAGTCTCCTGTTGAGCTGACGAGAAAATCGGACAAGCAACGAGTGGCGCAAAGCGCGCCCGCACAGTTGTCTGGCGTTCTACCGCGCTTCGGAGGCTCGTCAATCAGATTGGTGAACCTGATTATCTAATTTGCACGAAACCGTCGCGCTGGTGCCAGCGGAGATTGCAAGTCCTGGCGAGACTGGCGAAAGGGCGCGGCCTGGGCGGCGCAGAGCGCCGCAGGCCGGCTGCGCGATTTGGGTCGTTGCTCCGACAGCGCTTCGATGCTCGCACATGAGGCGGACGCGGAATCGGCGTCGGAGACGCCTCCCACAAGCTGGCACCGCAGCAGCAACGCTTGGTGAAGAGTGCAGGCGCACAGCGCTTCCCGGCTGTGCCACTGCCCCGGTGCGGGCACAAGCCGGGAATTTGCGCTGCGTGCTGCAGATCGCCGACTGGCAATCGTCGGGCGCGGACGGCTCAAAGTTGATTCAGATCAACCGTCTCCTCGCCGTTGCGGGTGGCGAGGTTGTTGAACAGGACGCCGTCGACGTTGTAGTTGATGAGATGGACCGACCCATCGGCGAACACCGAGTTGACGCCCGCGGAGTGCGCCGAGCCGACGAATAACACTTCGACGCCATTGCCGGTGCAAAAGCGCTGATTCGCTTGTGTGAAGCAAATCCCATCGTTGTCGGGAATCGGCTGGAAGGCAGTTGACCGCATGGTGTCAGGGTCGAAGCCATCCGACCAGCCGCGATCGTCGGACCAGGAGGATTGGCCGGTTTCCGTGATATTGCCAGAATAAAGATCCGAGCGAACGAGCTTTTCGCTCACAATAATCGTGTTACTTGTGCCATCGGTGATGTGATTCGGCTTAACGGGCGACGACATGCCCGGGGGCTTCTCGCCGCGGGCTGGTGCGGTCGGCGTGGCCGGTTGGCAGTTCGCTGGAACGTCGCAAAGGTTAGTTTGGAATCGCCACGGAGTGCGCACGAGGACTCCATCGGATACGGCATTGTTTCTCGGGTGGCCGTTGGAACCGCACCAGTATGAGTTGACGGCCATGGTATAGGACGGAGCGCCGGCGAACGGCGAAGTGGTCGCGATGTTGTACTTCTGGTCTGAAGGCAAGCTAGCAGGAGCGCCGTGGCAAATGTAGCTTAGCGGCGTGATGCCGGCGTAATCCATCAGCGTCGTGCTGCCGCCAACGCCCGCGACCTTGTCGGCGTTTCGGCGCGAAGGGCAGAAATACCCGGGAATGACGGACTGCTGGATCTGAAGCTGCCTGACAATGTTCTTGACGTTGTTCTGCTCCAGGAACGGCAGAATTTGGTAAGGCCAGCCGAGGCCTTGCTTGTCCGGTCCCAGCGGCCGACCGGGATTGGTGCGGCCACCCGTCGTGAAATTCTCGATCTCTGGATTCGGCCCAATGCCGCCCGTGGGAAAGACGCCCAGTGCGCTGACGTGATTCTGCATGCCGAGCCCGATCTGCTTGAGGTTGTTTTGACACTGGGCACGGCGGGCCGCCTCACGCGCGGCCTGAACCGCAGGCAGCAGCAGGGCGACCAGCACGCCGATGATGGCGATGACGACCAGCAGCTCAACGAGCGTAAAACCGTAGAGGGGCGTCGAAGCGCCGCCTGTAGCCGCGTTTCTCCGAAACGCGGTTGCGAGTTTCGGAGAAACTCGCCTACGTAGGCTGAACGCGCGACGGGGGGGGGAGGCGCGGCGTGACATGGGACTGTATCCGGGAAAGGGAAAAGTGTGCTGACAAGCTGCGCTGCGCGGTCGCGGGACTGTACCCGCGTTTCTGGTGAAACGCGGAACGAGCGAGTTTCGGAGAAACTCGCGTACGTGATCGCTCAACGCATGGTAAAGTACTTTACTACGCTATTTTTAGTCTACTTGGAGGGGGCCGTCAATTGGCTCGAAATCTCGGCGTCGGTGAGCTCGACCACCTGACCGCGGACCTGGGCTGCAAAATGCTTGCCATCGACGCCCGTTTGCTCGTAAGCCGCCCATGGCGTGTTGGGGGAATCGGCCGGAGCGATTTTTTTTTCGTAAACCACGACGAATGGTTGGCCGTCGCGCGGCGAGGTGAGCAGGCCGTCCACCCCGCCGACGTCCATCCGGTCGATCCCCTGAGACCGCTCCTGGAGGAACGCGCGGAAGGCCGCCTCGTCCGTCGGCGGGGCGCCACCGTGTTCGCTCAGGTAGTCGCCGTAAAAGCTGGCCACCGTGCTGAGCTGACGCCGCGCCTGGAAGTCCGCGTCCCCGCCGGTCGGCGAGACGCCGCCGCAGCCGGTTAGCTGCAGCGCTGCCGCAACCGCCAGGAGGGCGGTCGCCGCCAACGTCAACGTCCTGTCGCTTCGGCGAAGCATACCGAACACTTGTATTCTCTCGTGCTTGAGGGGGTCAGGTCCATTTATGTGTGCCACTGCTGGCTCGTCCAGCAGTGGCGCCCTCCATGACTTCCCTTCTCCTCCAAACAAACTCTACACGATGCGGCGGCGGCGGGCGCGGCGGATTCCGCACAAGGCCACGACGCCCACGAGCGCCGCGGTTGCCGGCTCCGGGACACTCGCGAACGTGGGCGTCGCGGCGCCCGTGCCGTAGTTGGTCCGCCACGTGGCGACGTCGTCGCCGTCGGTTTGCGTGCCCAGGCCGCGCTGGATGATCAGGAAGTCGTTGCCGTCGACGTCGTTGTCGCCGTCCCAGTCGCCGGGGACGCCGGTGGTGCCCGTGGGGCCGTCGAGCGACATGTCGTCGAAGAACGCCGACTGCGGCTCGATGCCCAGCATGTTGTTGGCCAGGCCCGTGGCCCTCATCGCCACGCGGACGCTGGCGGTGCCGGCGGGCGCATCGCCGTTGAGCGAGAACTCGCGCCAAGTCGAGTCGTTGTTCTGCCCCGCGGCGTCGAGATCCAGGGTGAGCGGCGCGCCGATGACTTCGCTAGCTCCGTTGAGGAACGCCATCTCGAGGAACGTCTCGGTGGTGGTTCCGGGAAACGTGTCGTTATCGCCGACGTAGCCGGGCTCCCAGAACGACCAGGCGGAGAAGGTGTAGTCGCCGCCGGCGACGGCGGGCACCGTCTGCGTGAGCGAGAAGTCGCCGCCTTCGAACGCGCGCACCCACAAACCTTGCCCCGAGGGAGCCTCGGGCGTCACATGGTGCGCGAAGCCGATGAAGGACGAGTTGTCGGTGCCCGCGGGCTCCTCAATCAATTCCCAACCGAGGGGCGCGCCGGGCTGATTCAGATTCGCGTTGGATAAGCGTTCGATCGTGGAGACGCCGCGCTTGAGCGAGAAATTGTCCAAGGCGACGCCCTGGGGCGCGAAGTTGTCGACCATGTCGAGCAGGGAGACTTTGACCCTGACATTGGCGGTGCCAGCCGGCGAGGTAGCCTCGAGCATGTGCGTCTCCCAGTCGCCGAAGACCGTCGTCGCTGTTCGCAGATTGAGCGTCGCCGGCGCTCCAATGGGAGTCATGCCGGAGTCTAAGAACATCATCTCCACTTTGGCGGTCGTGGGCGAAGGCACAGTCCCGGTGCCTCCAGGATCAGACGGCGAAAGCGGGTCCAGGAACTCGACCACGCCCGAGAAGAGACTTTCCAGACGGAAATCGCCGGTGAGCTTGTACAGAGTGTTGGGCAACTGCGAGCCGATGGTCTGCTCGAGCGTGTAGTTGACCTTCTTGTTCATTTCGAAGAACGGCCCGGTGTTGCCGGCCCAGGGCTGGACGGTGACGCCGAGGGCCGGCGTGCCGAGGTCGTTGATCGAGTTACCGCCGATCACGTGCTCGGCCAGGCTGATGGGCGTCGCCTCGCCAGTGACGAATTCATTCGACGTCCACCCGAGCGGACCGACCGACTGGTCGAGCGAACCGTTCGTCAATAATTCAACAGCCCACGCGGGGCCAACGCACATGCACACGATCACCGCCGCCAGCGTCGCCGTGAGTTTCAATGACGTCGTCATCGCGAAGTCCTCCGGACAATGCCTCTTTTGAGTCCGCCAAGCTTGACTTGCCTGGAACGCTCATGGTGAAGTTCTCTCTAGCCGTCCTGCCAAGAGTCCCTGGTTCAAACCGTTTCGAAGGCCGCCCGCTGGAGCGCGCCGCCCATGCGGGTCGCTTCGGCGCCTTGCGTGCGCTTCCTGCCTCGCGTGCGATGCGCGTCCGCGGCTTGCGGACGGCGTTCGAATCCGTCTGAAAGAGCCCTGGGGCGTCGGACGATCGCCGAAGCGCCCCAGGGCGATCAATGCTCCATGCAAAAGTCGAACCAATTCTGCTACTTGCGGCGGCGGATGCGGGTCAGACCCACGAGCCCGATCGCCAAGCCGCCGATCGTTGCCGGTTCCGGAACCACGGTGACGTCGAAGTCGTCGACGTAAACCACAGCGTCGCCCGTCTGTCCCGCGCCGAACGAGGAAATGGCATAGGTAATCGTGGCGCCCGTCGTCCCGGCGGGAGCGACCGCCGAATGCGAGAACTGCGAGTAATCACCGACCGGAACGTTCAGCACGTCGAGGCGATTTTGCGGCGCCCCGGTCCACTCAATCTTGAGCTCGGTGGTCTGATTGCTCACTCCCACGGCCTTGTGCCAACCGTTGAACGTCACGGTCGCGCCGGGCGAGATCGGCCGCGTCAGACCGGGATTCGTCAGGCTTTCCAAGGTTTGGAACACGCCGGCGAACTGGTTCGCCCCGGCGGTCTCCAAGGCAATATGCCGAGCGCCGCCGTGCGGCATCGCGGTGCTTTCCGTCGATGCGCCCGCGTCGGATTTGAAACGGAACCACGTGCCCAGCGACGATCCCGTATCCACCGTGGGATCCTCGAACCCAGGATTCTTCAATGCGTTTTGCGCCGCCGCCTGCGACGCGCCAAGCGCGACAAGCATGAGCGCCGACAGAATCATTCTCATAAGATCTACTCCCGGAAAAGTGACCACAGATGCTTGCGAGCCGACGCGCACAACGGCGTCGGTCTCTTCCACAACGTTGCCTCAAACTCTGGGCGGCGCAAGTCAGGCGCGCGATCAGAGAGCTACGCGACGACGAATGTTCGCCAAGGTCTATCCGTTGCCGGGTGGTCAGGCGCCGCGACCACAGAGCAACCTCGTTGGCGAATGCCCGCCTACGAACCCCCCTCGCCGATTGACAAGTGCCGCCGCACCCGATGAACCCGAGAACCGTCCGACAAGCTGCCCCACTCCCAGCAGGTTCATCTTATTTCGATTCTAACGCCAACCACGTTTCCTGCAAGCGCTTTCAATGCCGTTTTTAGCGGATTTCGCAAATACTCCCCTTTGGCCGCCGGGACTCCGTTTTGGCGAACGCGGCCGACGCCTCAAACCCCATGCGGCCAGAAACAGTTGCCCGACCAGGAGCGTCGCGGACGGCTCGGGCACGGAGCTGTTCGCTGCGGCGCCGGCCGACGCGTTCAGGCCCCGCTGCCAGCGCAGGAAGTCGTGTCCGTCGACCGCGCCATCGCCGTTGGCATCGCCGGTGGCCGGCGAGGCGTTGACCGCCGCGCCAAATCCGTTGCGCCAAATCGCCAGGTCGGCGGCGTCGGTCACGCCGCTCGCGTTGAGGTCGCCGTCGACGAATACCGTGTCGAGCGCGGCGTCGACCTCGGGCAAGTTGGCGAACTGCAAACTTGCGCGCTCGGCGCCCTCCAGGAAATCCATCAGCGCCATTGTCGAAAGCGCCACGCTCCAGTTGTCGGCAAACGAGGGCACGCCGGTGGGATTGGCGGCGCCGGTCGGCCACTGGGCCGAATCCGCCAGACCCAGCGGTCCGTCGAGCCCGCCGCCCAGCCCGTTGTCGAGCAAGAATCGCAGCGCGTCCTCCGCCCCGTCGGCGCCCGACATGAGCGCGAACGCCACGCTCCACGGCATGAACAAGTTCGGCTGGCCGAAATCGTTGAACAGGTTGTACGGCTGATACCCGCCGGCGCCTTGACCCGCGTCGGGCTGCACGAAGTTCTCGCGGCCGAGCTCGTCGAGCTTCGCGAGGTTTTCGCGCTCGTAGCGCACGAAGTTGATCCATGGATTCCGCGCCAGGCTGCGCGTTGGGTAGCTGTCGACGCCGCGGTCGGAGGTGTCGACGAACAGGTTCAGGAGCGCCTGCACGAACGGCGCGCGATAGTCCGTGCCGTAGGAATAGACCAGGAACTTGTCGTCCGGGTTGACCAACGATGTGAGCGTGCGGCCCACATCGTCGTTCCACATGCTGGCCAAGGGCACGTCGTCGGCGAGCTGCCCGGCGAGTGCGATCACCTTGTTCTCATTCGTGTAGCCGCTGTAGGTGTATTGGCTGAATCCCGAGGCCGGGAAGTACGCCTGGTTGTACGCATTGGGGCGGACAAACGCCGAGAAGTCGAACCGGCTCTCGAGTGCGTCGATGGCGTCCCGCAGCTCCGCCGGCGTGGCTTCTTGCGTCTTGTAGTTGTGCAGCGCCAGCGCGATGAACGAGGCGTCGATCGACGATTCCTCGCGGTCGGTCACCGGCGCCGAGGTTGCGAGATTGAGAAACCGCGTCGGCAGGTAGGTCGTCTGGTTGCGGTTCGTGTTGAGCGACGTCACCAGTTGCGTCATGTAGGCGTCGGCGTCGGATTGGGGCACCCAGCCGCGGCGCACCGCGGCGGGGAGCGTCCACGCGACGCCGGTCGTCGTGTTGAGGGCGGCGATCGATACGTTGTCCGACGAGTTGGGGATGAGGCCCGAGGTTTTGTTGCGGGCTTGCCACAGGCCCATGAATTGCCGGCGGGCAAGCCGTTCGACGACATCGCCGATCGGCGCCGTCGCGGGGTCGATGCTGGGGCCGTTTTCCACGAGGGTGAAGTCGTCGAGGTAGAGCGAGCCGGAGGCGGCGCCGAAATCGGCGTCGACCAGAAAGCCGAGCGCGTAGGTGCGGGTGAGATCAGGGCTGCCGGTGACGCTCCAGCCATTGGCGAGGCTGAGCGGGGCTTCGATTTTGGTCCACTCTCCGCCCGCGGGGATCGTGTAGCTGCGGCGCGCCGAATTGGCCCCCGAATCGCGGTAGTCCTTCAGCTCCAGCGAGAACGTGAGCGGGACGCCGGCGTCGTTCCGCACGTAGCCTTCGAGCATCTGGTACTGCGTGAGGTCGCGATCTTGCCGAAGGGAAATTGGGGCGTTGCCGCTGGAGAAGGTTTGAAAGAAGCGGAAGCCGTCGTTGGGGACCGAGCCGAGATTGGCGCGATACGCCCCGACGCCGCTGTGCACGATGGTGCTTTGCTTGGACGTGCTGACGATGTTGCCGGCGTTGAACGGCCCGCCCCAGAGATTAAGCGAATCGGACCGCTCGCCGTCGAACAACGGCACGCGGCCCAGGTCGCCGGCGTGAACTGATGGGCGGTCGGCGCCCGTAACGCAAGCTCCTAGCAGAACCAATATCTGGAATAGCCTCACGCAAAGGCGCAAAGGCGCAAAGCCGGAAGGGAATTGCAGTCGATCCCCTTTGCGCCTTGGCGCCTTTGCGTGAGATCTTCCGAAGAGCATGACAAAGAAAGAGAAAAGTCAAAGGAGTGCATCAATGCAGGGGGCGCCGCGGAGTCATTCGGCGAGCGGTTGGAGTTTTAGCCGCGCCGCAGCGCGGCGGGAGACGTCGTGCTCCATGAACAGTTTCCAGATGAGGCCCGTGCGAACGTTTTCGATGGCCAGCAACATCGGCCCGACGTCGATGGCGACGTTGTCGTCGACCGCACGCGGCGGGGCGAGCTTGAAGCTGTCGGCGAATGCGTAGCCCCCCTTGGCTGGATCGCGCCACACCAACGGCTGGCCGTCGTCGCCCTTCAGCTCGCGGAACGCCCGCAGCGCCGCCAGGCTCTCCTCCGGGGTGAACATGATCGCCGACCCGGCCGCGTACGGCGCCACCACGCCTTCGTGCCAGACGTCGCGATCGTACGCACTGGGCTGCACGTCGGGCACGATGTAGTTCACCCGTCCTGTTTCATCGTAACCCATGCAGGGGCTCAAGCCCCAGCGATTGGCAGCGAGCGTGGGAAATCGTTTCGACTCCTCGATGCACCGCTGGCGCTGGGTGAGCGTCGCGCGGCGCGAATTCTCGAACCAATCGACCCGCGGCACCGTGAGGCCGAATTGCCCCGGATCGTCCGCCGTCAGGCCGCGGTAGTCGATCCAGCAGTGGCTGAAGAAGTAGGTGAATAGTCCGCCCGTGGGCGACACCACGAACGGCGGGCCGTTGTCGTGCCGCTCAATGATTCGCTCGAGGCGGTAGTAGTCGCGGGGGTCGGCGGCGAACTCCGCCGTTGGGCAGCCGACCGCCGCGAAGTACACGAGCCGTTCCTCGTCGCTGGCAAACCGCCAACTCGACGGGTAGAAGTGGCCCGTGCCCAGCAGGTTGCCGTGATCGTCCGGCTCCCAGCCGAAGGTGATGAACTCGACTTTTGGGTCGTAGTAGTAGAGCCAGTTCGTCTCGGCCGCCATGCGGTGCACGAGTTCCGCCACCTCGCCGCCGAAGTACGTCGCGGCGGGCAAGGCCCCGGCGAGCAGTAGGGCGTGGTCGACGGTCGCCGCTTCGTTGCGGTACTCGGCGTAGATGGCGCCGGTGTCGGCGTGAACGAAGTGCAGGAACACGCCCTCGCGGCGATTGTCGGTGCGGTCCAGCAACGTGTGTAGCACCGTCAGGGCGCGTTGTTCGCCTTGTTCTCGCGTGATCCAGCCGCGTTCAACGCCAATCGGCAACGAGGACAACTGGAATCCGATGCCCGCGGTGCTCGCAACGACCGTCGTATGGCGGTCCTTGACCAGCTCTCCCGGGCGGCCAATGTCGTTCCACAGGTAGTTGAAGCAGCCGCGTTGGACTTGCTCCAAGAATTCATGATCCGCGGCGGACAGTTCGTACCGCGTCGCCTGCGTCGTCTCGGGCGTGCGCAGCACATCGTCGGCGGCTAACGCGGAACACGCGGTCGCGGCGGCGAAGAGAAACACCATGGCAGTGAAGAGGAGAATCATGGCAACAAGCGCAGCCGATCAGAGCCGCAAGCGAACCCGATGTACGCCGCCATCCGCAACCAACGGAATGCGGGCCACGCCGTCCTCTACGACGGCCGGCTGGTCGTCGACCGTCGCCTCGCTTACGCCGTGCTCCTGGCGGTCGGGATTTTCGATCGTCACCTCGTACGCGCCGCCCCCGCTGGGCAGCCGATATTTTACGCGGCAACTCGGCCACGCCGCCGAGATCGACGGGTTGAGAATCAGTTCCCGGCCATCGCGAATGCGGAGCCCCAGGATCGACTCGACCGCGACGCGGACCATCCACCCCGCGCTGCCGGTGTACCACGTCCACCCGCCGCGACCCGCGTGCGGCGGCTGGCTGTACACGTCGGCCGCCACGACATACGGCTCGACCTGGTAGACGGCCACTTCCTCCGGCGTGCGGGCGTGATGAATCGGGTTGAGCATGTCGAGCAGCTCGACCGCGCGATTGCCGCGTCCCAACTCCGCCAACGCCCGCACGTGCCATAGCGCGCCGTGCGTGTACTGCCCGCCGTTCTCGCGAACGCCGGGCACGTAGCCTTGGATGTACCCCGGGTTGGGCGCCATCTGGTCGAACGGCGGATCGAGGAGCTGGATCAACGCCAGGTCGTCGCGCACCAACCGGCGCTCAGCGGCGGCAATCGCCTGCTCGGCCTGGTCGCGATCGGCGACGCCCGACAGCACCGCCCATGCCTGCACGAGCGCGTCGATCTGACATTCGCCGTTCGCGGCGGATCCCAGCGGCGTGCCGTCATCGAAGTATGCCCGGCGAAACCATGCCCCATCCCAGCCATGCACGTCGATCGCGTGTCGAAGGCGGCGCTGATGCTCGCGATACGCGGCCGCGCGTCGTCTATCGCCGCGCGTTTCGCACACTGGCAGCATGCGCTGGATCACAAAGTCGAGGAAGAACGCCATCCACACGCTTTCGCCGCGACCGCCGGCGCCGACGCAGTTCATGCCGTCGTTCCAGTCGCCGCAGCCCATGAGCGGCAAGCCGTGCACGCCCGTCGCCAGCGAACGGTCGACCGCTCGGCACGCGTGTTCGTAAATCGTCGCCGACTCGTCAGCCAGCGTCGGAGCGATGAACCGTTCGACTTCGCCCGGTTCAAGCTGCGGGCCAACCAGAAACGGGGCGGGTTGGTCCCACAATGCCGCATCGCCCGTCGTCGCCACGTATTCGGCGGCGACCAGCGGCAACCACAGCAAGTCGTCGGAAAACCGCGTGCGAATCCCCCGGCCTTCCGGCGGATGCCACCAATGCAGCACGTCGCCCTCGACGAACTGCGCCGCCGCGTGGCGGAGGATTTGTTCCCGCGTCATCGCCGGCAGGTGATAGACCAGCGCCGCGGCGTCCTGCAACTGATCGCGAAACCCAAACGCCCCGCCCGACTGGTAGTACGCCGACCGTCCCCACAACCGGCAGCAAAGATCCTGGTACGGCAGCCAGCCGTTGACCATCACGTTCATCGCCGGGGAGGGCGTATCGATTTCGACGGCCGAGAGTGCGTTCCGCCAGAACTGCCGCACGTCGCTGAGCGCTGCGTCGATCGACGCACCGGTCGAGTAGCGTGCGATAAGCTCCCGGGCGGCGACTTCATCGTCGGCCTCGCCGAGCAGCACCCAGCACTCCGCCGCCGCTTGCCCTTCCAATCGCAAACTCGCATGGAGCGCGGCGCACGCGTCCTGGCTCGGCCCGCAATGGCCTGACAGCGCAGCGCTTTCGACGACCGCGGCGGGCGCGGCCAGATCACCATATTGGCCCAGAAATTCCGTGCGATCGCTCGTCCACGACCGCAACGGCCCGGCGCCGGGCGCGACGATCGTCGCAAACGCCACGCGCTCGCTCAGCTCCCGGCCGCTGTTGGCCGCGAACATGACGCCGGCAGCGTCGTCGAACCACGTGCGCGTCTTAGCCGCCTGCTGCGCGACGCCATTGCCGAGCGCCAGATGGGCGTAGAAAAATAGGTCCAACTCGCGCGCCGACTCGTCGTCGTTCTCAAGCGACAGGCGAATGATCTTCACTGCGTCGTTGCGCGGCACGAACTGCTCGACGCGCTGCCGCAGTTGAGCGCTCGTGTGCTCGTAACACGCCGACCCAAAGGCGTACCGCACTGTGTGGACCACGCCTGGGCCAACCGGGCCGGGAGTCGGCGACCAGTACACGCGACGCTGGCGATCGCGCAGGTAAAAGGCCTCCGACGGCGGATCGCTCACCGGATCGTTGGCCCAATGGGTGAGTCGATTCTCGCGGCTGTTCACGGTCCACGTGCCCCCGGCCCCCGTCTCGGTGGCGATGAACCCGGTGTGCGGATTGGCCACCACGTGCGACCACGGCGTCGGCGGAAGCTGCGGACGTCCGTCACGATCGGGTCGCAATCGCAACACATACTCGCGGCCGTCCGACGAGAATCCGCCCAGCCCGTTGTCGAACTGCAGCGGCTCCGCGGCGCTGACGGCGGTCGCCCGCTCGCGGAGGCGTTCGTAACGGACGGCCGAGCCCCGCGCCGCCGACGGCCGGCGATGCGCCATGTCGATCCGCAGCGCCGCCTGGGCGTCGCGATGATGATCGGCGCCGTTGGCCTGCGCGGCCGCTGCCGCCGCATTGCGAAACGCGTCGTCGACGTCCTCCGGCCGCAGCGATCGGATCGCCGCCTCCAGCGCCGGCTGATCGCTGCGGGCGGCGACGGCGAGCGTTATGGAAGCGCTTTCATGCGGGGGCAAAAAAAGAGTCCCGCGGATGCTCGCGATCGGATCAAGCACGGGCCCGCATGTTCCCGACAAGGAGCCATGTTTCGTCAGCGACGCCGGTTCACGGAGCGTGCGGCCGCGCCCGATGAATCGCACGCGGCTCGTTTCAAATTGCAGCCCGCGCGCGTCGACGGAGCTCGAGGACTGGACGAGCCAATGCGCTCCCACGAGCGTCGGATCGCGCGGATCGCGCACCCGCCGCCGCGCCAGGATCAGCGCCTCGGCATCGCGAATCTCCGTTTCCACGAACAACTTCGAGAACGCCGGATGGGCCGCGTCGGCCGCCGCGTTTTGCAGCACCCACTCCAGGTAGGAGGTGAACTCGATCGTCCGCTCGCGCGCCCCCAGGTTCCCCAGCGTGTACCGCCGCAGCTCGACGTCGGTCTCAGGGCAGACGCAGATTTCGGTTTGCGCGCGAATCGCCGCCTCGACGCGATCCAGCCGCACGACGCCCGCCGACAACTCCGCCTCGTACTCTTCCGGCTCGCCGGCCGTCGGCTGGTAGCCGGCCGACCATGTGCGGCCGTCGTCGAGATCGCGGAGGTACAGGTACACGCCGTCGGCGTCCCGCGTCGCATCCCCGCCGTAGCGCGTTACCGCCAAGCCGTCGTAGGTCAACCCGCCGGAGCCCGCCGCGGTCACCAACGACCGCGTCCTTGGTCCAATCAGCCAGCCTGCATCCGACGCGCCGGCGTCGACCTCTGGTCGGCGGCGCGGTGCGGCCTGCGTCAACGTCGTGCGCGAAGTGGTTTCCATTCTCAGACCCAGATGCCGCCCCAAAAGAGTTCGAGATTGCGCCGCAACCGTCACGCCGAGGTCTGCCGAGGCGTCCGGCCGCAAGTCGACAGACCGGACCCCTCGGAGGAACTCGCACGTGACAAGCGCAATTACTGCTTAACGCCGCCCATCATGATACCACCGATCAATTGCCTTTGCAGCACGGCGAACAGCCCCAGCACCGGCAGCATCGTCAACAGGGACCCCGCCATCATCAGCTCCGCATCCTGGACATGTTCGCCCGACAGAATCGCCAGGGCCACCGGCAGCGTGTACCGGTCGTTGCCGGTAAGCACGATCAGCGGCCACATAAAGTCGTTCCACGCCGAAAGAAAGGTAAAGATCCCCAGCGTCGCTAGGACCGGTCGCAGCAGCGGGAGAATGATTGCGGTGAAAATCCGCACTTCGCCGGCTCCGTCCAGACGGGCCGCGTCCAGCAGGCTGTCAGGGATCGACTGGGCGTACTGCCGGACGAGGAATGTCCCGTAAATCGTCGCCATCGACGGCAGGATGACCGCCCAGTAGGTGTTGATGACGCCCATCTGCTTCATAAGCAGAAACAGCGGCAGCATGCCCACCTGCAGCGGCACGACCAACGCCGCCAGCAGCAGTTGAAAGACCCGTTGACGCCCGCGGAAGGGCAGTTTTGCGAAGGCGTACCCCGCCATCGCATTGAGCACCAGCGCACTGCCCGTGATCGCCAGCGCGATGATGACGCTGTTCGCCACGTACCGGGCCAGGTGCAGCCGCGAGAACAACTCGCGGAAGTTCTCGAGCGTCGGGTCGGATGGGATCCACGGCGGCGGATAGGTTTGCGCCTCCCCACGCGACATGAATGCCGCGGCGGCCATCCAAACGAGCGGCGCGGCCACCAGCAGCGCAATCGCCGCGATGACGCCGTTGTGCACGAAGATGACGAGCCGCTTCTTCATGACGCCAACCGCCGTTGCAGCCGGATTTGCACAAGCGTCGCCGCCAGCGTGATGAGGAACAACACCACGGCGATCGCCGAGGCCATCCCCAGCCGCCACCAGCGGAAGCCCTGTTCGTACATGAACATCACGAGGCTGTATGTGCTGTCTTCGGGCCCGCCGCGCGTCATGACGTAAGGCTCGGCGAACAATTGGAAGTAGCCGATCATCGTCGTGACGCTGACGAACAGAAACGTGGGCGCCAGTTGCGGGAGCGTGATGTGCAGAAACCGCCGCAGCGGCGAGGCGCCGTCGACCCGCGCCGCTTCGTACAGTTCGTTGGGGATCGTCGTCAGCCCCGCCATGAAGATGACCATGTTGTAGCCAAAGGTCTTCCAAATCCCCAGCAACATGATCGCCGGCATCGACCATCGCGGGTCGCCCATCCAGTCGATGGGCTCGACGCCGATTGAACTCAGCGCGTGATTGATCGCTCCGTATTTGGTGTGATACAGGTACCGCCACACAACCGCCGAAGCCACGAGCGTGGTGACCACCGGCGCGAAGAAGATCGTCCGCCACAACGTCTTGAATCGCGTGAGCTTCGATTCCAATAGCAGCGCCGCGCCGAGCGACGCCGCCACCGACAGCGGCCCGCCAATCGCCACGTAGTACAACGTGTTGGCCAGCGCCGTCCAGAACCGCTCCGTGCGGAAGATCTGCAGGTAGTTGGCCAGGCCCACGAACCGCAGGTTGCGCCAATGGGCCAGCGCGTAGATGTCGAAATCGGTGAGGCTGAGCACGATTGCCGCGGCAATCGGCAGCAAGAAGAACACGAAGATGATCGCCAGCGCGGGCCCGGCGAACCAGAGGCCCGCGGGCAAGCCCCACACCCGCGCACCGGCGAACTGCGCCGCGGCAGCGGGCGTCGGTCGTGCAGCGACTGTCGCAGGAATCGCCATTGAATTCTTATTGAGCCGCCGATGCCCGCGCCAACATCCAGCGCCGCTTCTCGAGAACCTCGTTCACGCGCTTGTCCAACTCGGCCAAACCCTCGTCGACCGTCGCTCGCCCGGCGATCACCGCCTCGGCCGTTTTCGCCAGCTCGCCCGTCATGATCTCCTCCCACTCCGGCACGGGCGGCACGGGGCGGACGTTCGTGAGCTGCTCGTGAAACGCGTGGTACTTCGAATCGTCGATCAGCCCCGACGTGACCCACGCCTCCCGATGCGCCGGCAGATTGCTCGTGCACAAGCACATCGCCACCTGCTGGTCGGCCCGCGATAGGAACTCGACAAGCTGCCACGCCGCGTCCTTTTCGCGCGACTGCCGGAACAGCACCAGGCTGCTTCCGCCCGCAGTGCTCACGCCGGGCCCCTTGCCGTCGGGGCTCGGCCAGGGGGCCGTCGACCACGCGTCCTCCATGTCTTTCGGCATCCGGTTGCGGAACTCTGTGACGTTCCACGGACCGGAGATGTACATCGCGAACGTGCCGCGCTCGAACTCCTGCCAGACATTGGAAATTCGCGTATTGGCCACCGCGGGCGCGAAGCCTTGTCGAAAGACGTCGACGTAAAACTCGAACGCCCGGCGAAACTCGGGGCTGGAAAAATCGCCGTACCGCCCGTCGTCCTTGAGCATGTCGGCCCCGGCCTGCATGCCCAGGATGAGCGGCTGCTCGAACTCGTTCACCGGGAGCAGAATGGCGTAGCGTTCGCGCTCGCCGCCAGTCGGCTCCGGGTCGCGGTCCCGCAAGTCGCGCATCACAGTAAGCCACTCGTCCCAGCTCTTGGGCGGCTCATCATGCCCCACCTCTGCGAGCAAGTCCTTGCGATAAAACATCAACCGCGTGTCGACGTACCACGGAATGCCCACCACGCGGCCGTCGATGACATTGCCCTGCCATACGCCCGCGAAGAAATCGTCTTCGCGGATCGTCTCACCGGCGGCGACGCGGTCGGTCAAGTCCTCCAGAGCGTCCAGCGCCTCAAACTCCGCGAGCCACGTGTTGCCCAACTGGCACACATCCGGCAGCGCATCCCCGGCAAACGCGGTGAGCAGTTTCTCGTGCGCCGCCGACCAGGGGACCTGCTGCAGCCGCACCTGCACGTCGGGATGCGTTCGCTCGAACTCGGCAATGAGCGGCTTGATCCGCTCACCCTCCCCGCCCATTGCCCAGAAGTCGATGATCGTCCGGCGATCCGCCGCGCCACCGCACCCCGCCAGGACCAAAAGGGCCGCGAACGCGACGGCGAACTGTGGTCGAACACCGCGCACTTGCGCTCCTGTCGAAAAGAAAAGAAACGCCCCGCAAACGGCAGCGGTTCACGAAACGCCGGCTCACGGCACGGCGGCTTCGGAGCCGCACGACTCGCGCACCACCAGCTCCGGCTGCAGCGTCAGCCGCGTGGCCGGTCGATCGGGATTCTCAATCCGCTGCACCAGCAGGTCCACCGCCGCGGCGCCCATGCTGGCCATCGGCACGCGCACCGTGGTGAGCCGCGGCCGCGTCATCGTCGCCACCCGCGTGTCGTCGAACCCTACCACCGGCAAATCGTCCGGCACGGTCACCCCCACCTTGTTCGCCGCCGCGATGACGCCCGCCGCCATTTCGTCGTTGGCGGCGAACACCGTGGCCCGGCGTCGCGACCATTCCTTCGCGCGCTTCAGGCCCAGTTCGTACGCCGTGTCGTACTCGTAGTCGAGGTGATGCACGTCGCCGGCGGCCACGTCGCAGCCATACTCCTGCATGACCGAGCGGTAGGCGCCAAGCCGCTCCATCGTGTCGATGTTCGTGACCGGCCCGCCGACGAACACGACGCGCCGCGCTCCCAGCTCGCCGACCAAGTGCCGCATCATGGCGACGGCCCCCAGGCGTTGGTCGATCACCACGCTGTCGTGCTTCACGCCCTCGAAGTCGCCATCGAGCACCACCAACGGCGCCTTCATCCGCTCAAGCGTCGAGCGGGTCCGCGCGTTGGCCTCGGTGATCAGCACCGCCAGGCCGTCGACCATCCCGTGGTCGCCCACGATGTTGACCAGCCCGCTGCCGTCGTCCTCGGCTGCCACGGACGAGACCATAAGCCGGTAGCCGAGCGCCTGGGCCCGCTTGTCCGCCCCATGAATGATCTCGGAATAAAACTCGCCGTGCAGCCCGGGCAGCACCAGCCCCAGGATATGGCTGCGGCGCAGCATCAGTCCGCGGGCGAAGACGTTGGGGCTGTAGTCCAGCTCGCTGATGGCGGACTCGACACGCTTGCGGGTCGTCTCGTTCACGACGTTCCGCCGGTTGAGCACGCGCGATACCGTGCTGATCGAAACCTTGGCCCGATTGGCAACATCCTGAATCGATGCGGGCATGAAAAGTTCTCCGGAAGCGACCGCGCGACGAGCTCCCACCGCGGACCGTGGATGATAGCGCTTTCACTTCAATATGACCACGAGTTTCCGAGGTTGTCAATCACCGCCTCGCCGAGAAATCGGCTCCTTTTCAGTCCGCTTTCAACGCCCGGAGAATCGCTGTGTCGGGCCCCAATTGTCACCCCGAGGTCGGCCGAGGGGTCCGCACGCAAGTCCACATGCCGGACGCCTCGGCCGATCCTTCGGCGGACCTCAGGACAGGCTCTCGGCGTGACAGAATTGGCCGCGCGCCGCCGCGCTTATCCGCCCGCGCGAATGCGCATTTTTGCGAAGCCAAGTCTTCATCCCGCGCTGTTATATTGAGTGCTCTTGTCCGATCTCGATTTGTTTCCATACCGATGCGACGGGCGCCGCTGGCGCTTGAGCGCGCTAAGGAACCTCGTCATGGAGTCCGCCGCAATCGCCCGTCGTGATTTCTTGCAGCAGTCCGTCGGCGTCGGCGCCGCCATCACGATGGCCGGCCTCGCGACCGGCGCCGTCGCAGCCGCTGCGGGCGAGGCGCCGACCAAACGCATCCGCGTCGGGGTGATCGGCTGCGGCAGCGTCTCGGGGCGCTACTTCCCACACCTCAGCGAATGTCCCTACGCGGAGCTGGTTAGCGCGTGCGACATCATCCCCGAGCGCGCCGCCAGCCGCGCCAAGGAATTCAACGTCCCGAATCAGTACCCGCACATCGACAAGATGCTCGCGGGCGCCGAGTTCGATTTGCTGGTGAACCTCACCGACATGCAGGAGCATGAGCATCTCAACCGCGAGGCGATCGCCGCCGGCAAGCACATCTGGAGCGAGAAGCCGATCGCCAATACGCTGGAGGCGGGACAGGCGATCCTCGAACAGGCGAAGGCCAAAGGCGTGCGGGTGTGGGGCGCCCCCGTCGTCGTGAGCAGCCCGCAATTCGCCTACATGGCGCGGCAGGTGCAGTCCGGAGCGCTGGGTCGCGTCGCCTCGGCCCATGCTACCTACGGACACCAAGGCCCCGACTGGTCGGCCTTCTTCTACGAACAGGGCGGCGGCAGCATGCCCGATCTCGGCGTCTACAACCTCACCAGCCTCACCGGCCTCTTCGGTCCGGCAAAGAGTGTGACGGCGATGGTTAACATCGTCACGCCGACGCGAAAAATCACGACGGTCATCCCTGGCAAGAAAACGGTGACCGAGGAGTTCGCGGTGACCGAAGAGGACAACGCGATGGTGCTGCTGGACCACGGCAACGGCGTGCTGTCCCACATGCAGTGCGGATTCAATTTTTTCAACCCCTATGGCCACGAGGGCGACAAGGAACAGCGACACACGATCGCCGTGTTCGGCTCGAAAGGGTACATGGGACTCGTAGGGTACGACTGGGAACCGCTGGGCGTCGATATGGCCACCGAGGAACACCCCGAGTACCAGCGACACGTCACCGACGCTGAAGGCTACGTGTGGCAGCAAGGCGCGTCGCTGGTGTGCGAGACGCTTGCCACAGGAAAGGAGCAGCTCTTCACGCCGGAGCACGCCCTGCATGTCGTGGAGATCATGACCTCGGCCCGCGAATCGCAGCGCACTGGGCGGCGGATCGACCTGACGTCGACGTTTAAATGGCCGGTCGTAAGCTAGACCCCCAACGTGGGAGCAACGCATGCCGCGCTGGCTGTTCTGGATGGCGGTCACGCTCGCATCCTGGGGGATTTGGGCGGTCCTGTTGCACGAGAAGCTGAACACCGAAGACGTGTCGGCCGCTCATAGCCAGGCCATGTCCACGCTGGGGATCGCGCCCATCATCGTCGCGCTGGGACTGATGCGCGACCCCGCCCCGCCGCGCAATCGGCGACGGGGAATCCTGCTGGCGTTCGGCTCGGGCGTGATCTCCGGCATCGGCAATATTGGCTACTACGCAGCGATCGACAACGAGCAAGCGGCCACCATGGCGCCGCTCTCGGCGCTGTATCCGGCCGTCACGATCCTGCTGGCCGTGCCGCTCTTGCGCGAACGCGTGAGCCGGTTGCAGTGGGCCGGTATGGGCCTCTCGCTGGTCGCGATGTATTTGTTCCTCACGCCTGAGCATCGCCAAATCTCTAGAGGCGCGCTGCTCGCGCTAGTCCCCATCGTCTTGTGGGGCGTCACGCTGCTGTTGCAAAAAATGTCGACCGACGACATCTCCGCCCGCTCGTCGGCCATTTGGTTCTTGGCCGCGTTCATCCCGCTGGCGATGCTCATCGTGTCGTACGATCCGCTGCCCGGCGGGTACTCCGCGCGAACCTGGACGCTGCAAGCGGCCGTGGGCTTCACGCTCGCGCTGGGGAACCTTACGATCTTGTTGGCGTGCGAATGCGGCGGCAAGGCGTCGGTCATCGCGCCGCTGTCGGGCCTCTATCCGGCGGTGAGCATTCCGATCGCGATTCTGCTGCTGGGCGACCAGGTAACCAACCGCCAAACGCTGGCCATCGCCCTGGCCCTCGCGGCCGTGGTGATGTTGACCTATCAATCTGAACCGACTGAGCCGAGCGTCGAAAGCTCCGGCCCTCAAGGGGAACTCATCCCATGAAACCACTCACCGAACTGTTGCGCGACGGCGTCGTCATCGGCGACGGCGGCTATCTCATCGAACTGGAGCGGCGCGGTTACGTCGACAGCGGCTCGGGGCGCGAGCAGGTCGGCACGGGGCGCGGCAGCGGGCAATTCACGCCCGAAGTGGCGATCGAGAATCCCGACGCCCTCCGCGAACTGCACCGCGAGTTCCTGAACGCCGGCTCGCAAGTGCTGCAGGCGCTCACGTTCTTCGGCACACGGGAAAAGCTGAGCCGCGCCGGCTACGGCGAGGACACGGAGAAGATCAACGCCGCCGCGGTCAAGCTTGCCAAAGATGTGGCGGGGGACAAGGCCCTGGTGGCGGGCAGCGTGTCGCGTACGCAGCTCATCGAACGCGAAGGCCCTGAAGCGCTCGGTAAGGCGCGCGACCACATCGCCGAGCAAATCCGCCTGCTCGCCGATGCGGGCGTCGATTTTTTGATCCTGGAAACTTTCTTCCACCTGTCCGAGATGAAGGCGGCGCTGGAGGCCGCGACCGAGAGCGGCTTGCCCGCGGTGGCCACGATGAGCTTCCGCCCATTGGTGACCCAGTGCAGCGACGGCCACACGCCGGCGGAGTGCGCCCGGGCGATGGCCGACCTCGGCGCGGTGGCCGTGGGCGCCAACTGCGAGCAGGATCCGCAGCGGATGCTGCCGCTGCTGCGGGAGATGCGCGCGGCGGCGAAGGTCCCGCTGGCCGCGCAGCCTGCGGCGTTCCGCACGACTGACGAGTGCCACTCGTTCACCCGCCTACCGCAGTTCCCCGACGACCTGGAGACGATTCAGATTTCTCGCAGCGAGTTCCTGGGGTTCGGCCAGACGCTGCGAAACGAAGGCATCGGCTTTGCCGGCGGCTGTTGCGGGTGCAATCCGGCGTACATTCGTGCGCTGGCGCACGGCGCCCGGTCTGGAAGTCGAGAATAACATCGGATGCCACTGCTGGCTCGCCCAGCAGTGTGTCCCGGGCGCCAGCTTCGCACTGCTGGACAGGCCAGCAGTGGCACCCATGTTTGGCTCGTAGAGCATGAGCACGCACTGCGCGATTGGCGTCGACGTGGGCGGCACCAAGTGCGCCGCGGGGCTCGTGTCGCTCGTTGAGGGGCGCGTCATGGCGCGACGCCTGCGGCCGACTGACGCCGGGCGCGGAGGGCCGGCGGTGCTGGCCGACGTCATCCAACTGGCGCAGTCGCTCCACGAGGAAGCGATCCAACTCGGCGCCGAGCCCGCGGCCATCGGCGTCGGCGTCGCCGAGCTCGTCGGCGTCGACGGCCGCGTCCTCAGCGACGCCACGATCCTTTGGAAGGACCTCGCCGTCGCCGGGGCAATCCAGGAGGCAGTCCAATTGCCCGCCCGCATCGAAGCGGACGTCCGCGCCGCCGCGCGGGCGGAAGCAAAGTTCGGCGCCGGCCGCGGGCAGTCGTCGTTCCTGTACGTCACTGTCGGCACGGGAATCAGCTCGTGCCTCGTGATTGACGGCGTGCCCTACGCCGGCGCCCGCGGGCTCACGGGCACGTGCGCCAGCAGCCCGGGGCTCATTCCCGGCGGCGACGACCAACTCGCCGCGGGCCCGCCGCTGGAGCAATACGCTGCTGGCCCCGCGATTGCGGCGCGGTACGCGGCGGCGCATGACGATCGAGTTTCGACCGCCGAGGTGATCGCCCGTTGCGAAGCGGGCGACGCGCAGGCCGCGGCGATTGTCGAATCCGCCGCCACGGCGCTCGGCGCCGCGATCGGCCAATTGGTCAACGTGCTCGATCCGCACAGCGTCGTCCTCGGCGGCGGCCTGGGGATCGTTGAGGGATGCTACCGCGATTGGATCGATCGCGCGATGCGTGCCCACGTATGGAGCGAGCTACACCGCGACCTACCGCTGGTTTCGGCACAACTGGGCGTCGACGCCGGCCTCATCGGCGCTGCACTCGTCGCGGCCTCGTGACCACGAGCAATATTTATGCTGCAACCGATTGTCCTCGCCGATCACGAAGCCGTCAGCCGTCGCGGCGCCGACTGGTTGTCCGACCTGTTGCGCAACAAGCCCGATGCCCTGTGCTGTCTCGCCTCCGGCGGGACGCCGACACGGATGTACGAGTTGCTCGCCGAGCGCGGCGCCGCCGAGCCGGAGCTCTTCGCCCGCGTGCGCATTCTCAAGCTCGACGAATGGGGCGGGTTGCCCGCAGGCGACCCGGCGACCTGCGAGCACCATTTGCGGCGCACGCTCATCGACCCGCTGGGCCTCGGTGATCGCTACGCGGCCTTTGCCAGCGATCTCGCCGATCCGACAGCCGAATGCGCACGGATTGCGAATTGGCTGGATCAAAACGGACCGATCGACGCCTGCGTGCTGGGTCTCGGCGTCAATGGTCACTTGGGTTTCAACGAACCCGCCGACGCGCTCCAGCCACACACCCACATTGCTGAGCTGTCGGGTGCGTCGCTCTCCCATGTCATGGTCCGCGAAAGTGCGGCGCAACCGACCTACGGCCTGACGCTCGGCATGGCCGACCTGATGCAATCGCGGCAGGTCGTGCTGCTGGTGTCCGGCCAGTCTAAGCAACAACCACTGCAGCAACTCCTAACCGGCCGAATCACCACAGCCTTCCCGGCGTCGCTGCTTCACATGCACGGAAACGCAACGTTGTTTTGCGATGCAGCCGCGCGCGGATGACCTGAGGCGCGCGGAATCTCGACGTGCAAAAAACCACATGGCAGCCGCTGGCGGAAGCCGGCGGTCGCGTCCCGATTCACCGCC
>JBIOVA010000187.1:0-19389 GCA_044867485.1 Lacipirellulaceae bacterium
GAAGGCTTGAGACTTGCGGCTTGAGACATGCGTCCGGACGGTTGAGCGGAATTCAGTTGCCGGGCATAGGACCGTTCGGTTACCGTAGAGGCCAGCGAGGGACCTCTTCTATGAGCTTTATCGAGATGACCGGCGCGACGCTTCGCCACGCGCTGCACGAGGATGAATTGCAGGGGAACGAACTGGAACACGCCCGAGTGGCGGACGATACGATTGTGCGCGTGAATCGCCAGGGCGACATCGAGGTGCGGCGCGCCGCCGGCTGGGAGGTCGTGGGCGGTCTGCTCGGCGGGTTCGAGGAACGGATCCGGCACGCCACGGGGCTGGATTGGGCTTGATTCGGGCGGCCCGTTTGGCCCCCTTTTCTTGGCGGACGCACTCTGGGGCAAACTCTGTTGGGCAGACTCTGCCGGCTGGCGCGGTCAATCCGCGCGGGGCGTGCGGCGATGCGCGACGTTCCGGGGTGAACCGGGGGTTGTGATTGCGCGTCCATGTTAGGATCAAGTGGCGGGGATTTTGCGCTAGCGCGCGTCGCAAGCGAGCGCGGCTCAATGGCGGCTTGGGATTGGTTCATGGCGCGTACGGCACACATTCAGCGGCAGACGGCGGAGACCGACGTCGACCTCGAGCTGTCGCTCGACGGGTCGGGACAGGCCGACGTGCAGACAGGCGTCGGGTTTCTCGACCACATGCTCACGTTGTTTGCGAAGCATGGAGCATTCGATCTTGGCGTGCATGCCAAGGGCGACTTGCACGTCGATCAACACCACACCGTGGAAGACGTCGGCATTTGCCTGGGTCAGGCGCTGCGTCAGGCTCTCGGCGACAAGGCTGGCATCCGCCGCTACGGACACTTCACGCTGCCGATGGACGAGACGCTGGTGACCGCCGCCGTCGACTTGAGCGGGCGGTTTACCCTCGTGTTCAACGCCCCTCTGCCCGCCCCCAAGATCGGCGCGTTCGACAGCGAACTGCTCGAAGAGTTTTGGAGCGCATTTGCGGGCAATGCCTTATGCAATCTGCACGTCCTGTTGCACTCCGGGCGGAACAGCCATCACATTGCCGAGGCGGTGTTCAAGGCGACGGCCCGAGCGCTGCGGATGGCCGTGGAGCATGACGAGCGGATGACTGGCGTGCCGAGCACCAAGGGCACGCTCAGTTCGTAGACGAAGCTGCCAGCTTCGTCCCATCGCGTGGCGCATCGTGCACGAAGCTGCCAGCTTTGTGTACGGTCACTCGCCGAATTGGTCGCGGTAGTCGGCCATCGCGGCTTGGACGACGGCCTCGGCGTGCTGTAAGTCGTAGGCGTCGGGGACGTGCACCTTATCGGCATCGGGGGTCAGCATCTTGTAGGTGCTGAAGTAATGCCGCAGGCGGTCGACCATCACCTTCGGCAACTCGCACACATCCTTGACGTCCTGCCACATATTGTCGTTCTCGAGCACGGCGATGATCTTGTCGTCGGCCTCGCCGTTGTCGAGCATCGCCAGGCCGCCGACGATGCGGGCCTTGAGGATAATCTCGCTGTTGGTGATCGGCCGTTCGCTGATGACGCAAATGTCGAGCGGGTCGTGATCGCCGGCGTTGGCGCCAGGCATCAGCTTGGCAACGTGGCTACCGCAATAAGTCCGCGGAACGAAGCCGTAGAGCGTGGGGCAGAACGAGGACGTGCGATTCGGGCGATCGACGCGCAGATACCCGGTTTGCTTGTCGAGCTCGTATTTGATCCGGTCGAACGGGGTGAGCTCGATGTACGCGTGGAGGACGGTGGGCGGCGCGGGGCCAACGTCAAGCCCGTGCCAGGGATGAGGACGCCACCGGTAGAACGGGGACGGAAACTTGGACATAGAGTGGTCGCAGGCGGGGCGGGAGGCGGAAGGCGGGAAGCGTCAATGGTAGCACCGCGCCGGGCGCCCCGCCCAGGGGCGCCCGGCTTGCGCAAATCATAAAAACTTCTGCGAAAAGTCTGGTGGAGGAATCCGCAGCGGCGAGACACAATAGGGGTGCTTCGACGTCGCCGCCGTTTCGCTGGGCCAAGCCCCGGCGAGGCGTGGACGGTCGGGGGTCCGACCGCGACTGGCCTGGCTTGCCTGGCGGCGGCGCGTGCGGGGTGCGAAACTTTTCGGGTGGTCCGTCGGCGTGGCCAGCGACTGGCGTGCGAGCGCGGACAAGCTGCTGGATGGAGCAGAGGCACTTTTCGGGGCAGCGCCGCGCGGGAGGGCCGCGCGGCCGTTCGTTGTTCACAAATCGGCTTACTATCGAGCCAATGCGCGCCAGGGCTGCTGTTGGAGCCTAAAGCGTGCGCGGGGCGGATGCGCCGTGCGAGCGTGGTTGCGCGCCGGCAAATTCCGTGCGTGATTCACCATTCGGAGGAGACAATCGTGTTCCGACACCTGGCATGCGGGGCGGCGTTGGCAATGTTGCTCGCCGCGGATTCTTGGGCGGTGCTGAAGCACCGTTACACCTTTGAGAACGGGACGGCCAACGACACGGCGGGGACCGCCCACGGCACGCTGATGAATGGCGCTCAGGTTCTTGCCGGCCAGGTCGTGCTGCCCGGGCTTGGCGCCAGCAGCGATCCGTTGGGACAGCATGTGTCGCTGCCCGCGGCCACGATCGCGATCAATACCTATACTGCGGCAACCATTGAGCAGTGGGTCAGCGTTCCGCTGACCGACAACGGCGGCGGCGTGATCGATTTCAGGTGGTCGGCCGGTTTTGGCCGCGAGGGAACCGCCGCCGACGCCACCGACCCGCCGCCGACAGGCCTGGCCAACGATGCCAACGAAGACATCTTCGGCCACAACTACATCTCCATTTTTCCGACACGCGGCGGAAACGGGACGGGGCGCGCCAATATCAGCCGCGACTACTTCAATGCGGAGACGGGCGTCAACGGCGTGCAGTTTCGGGGAACGGGGCAACATCACATCGCGGCCACGCTCTCCTCGACCGGCCCGGACGCCACAACGCTTACTTATTACGTCGACGGCGTGCTGATCGGCTCGGCCACCGGGGCGGCCGACCTGAACGAGGTCAGCAACGATCTGGCCTATTTGGGCCGCTCGCTGTACGACGGCGACCTTTACTTCGCCGGAGCGATTAACGAATTCCGGATTCACGACAACGCGCTGACGGCGGCCGAGGTGCAGGCGAGCTTCGTCGCCGGGCCGGCGGGCGCGGCGGGCCCGACGCTCACGATCGATCGGGGGACGGGGGCCGTTTCGTTCTCAAACCTCAACACGTCCTTCCGGGTTGTGGGCTACACGCTCGACTCGGCGGCCGGCGCTCTCGATCCGGTCGCTTGGCAACCGGTGCAAGGACGCCTCGACGATGCCGGCAACGGCAGCTTCGACCCCGACGACAATTGGTTCGTGTCGGTTCAAACCGCCAACTCGTTGGCGGAGACTTCGACGGCTGACGGCCTGGGAGCGGACGACGGCGCCGTATTGGGCGCCAGCAATGTTGCGCTCGGCGCGGGAGTGTGGGAGAAGTACTTTCAGGAAGAGGTTAGCGCGACGCTGCGCGTCCGCATTGACGCGTTTACCGAGATCAACTTCCCGGCGAACGTCGTGTACACCGGCAACGGCGGTCAGCCGTTCCGCCGCAGCGATTTGAACTTTGACAACGCGATCTCAGGCCTCGACTGGGTGATCTTCCGCACGAATGCGTTGACCTCCTTGACGCCAGGACTGAACGACGTTCAATCCTACGTCCTCGGCGACGTCGACGGCGATCAAGACGTCGATTTCTTCGACTTCCGGCTGTTTCAGGACGACTTCGACGCCGCTAACGGGGCGGGCGCGTTTGAAGCGCTTTTGGCCAGCGTTCCCGAACCCGGCGGCGCCGCGCTTGTTCTGATGGGCATCGGCTTCGGGGCGATTCGTCGCCGCCGTCGTTCCTAACATTGGCCTCAAACCATACGACCTAACAAGAACTATTAACTCCCGACGCCACGGGAAATGCACGGAGAATCGCCGAGATGAATTCCACTGTGAAACGACTGATTCGTGCCCTGGCAGCGAGCGCTGCGATTGCTGCGTGGCTTGCCGCCTTGCCGGCAGACGCCGTTCTGGTGCATCGCTACACCTTCAACAACGGAAACACGAACGACTCGGTGGGAACCGCCCACGGCACGGTCGTTGACGGCGGGACCCCAACGGCCGTTTTCAGCTTGGACGGTCAACTGGATCTTTCGGCAAACACGGGGCAGGCGTCGAACGCCGCTCCGTTAACGGATGCTTACGTGGATTTGCCGAATGGGATGATTTCGGCGGCGGCACAATCGGGTACGAGCGGAGCCCTCAGTGTCGAATGGTGGTTCACAGTCGCCACGACTCGCACCTGGCAACGTTTGGGCGACTTCGCCGGCCCGTTGGCGGGCGGCGGCGGCGAGGATGCGAACAACCAGGGCGACGTCAATTACATGCTCATTACTCCCAATTCCGGCCGCCTCAATAATGGCGTCGAAATGTCCAACAACACGACGGGAGTCGTCGAGAACACCTTTGGGCAGGGCGGGACCAACCCGGCGCTCGCTCCGGGAGTTCAGCACCACGTCGTCGCTGTGTACGACAAGAACAACACGAGCGGCGGCGCGAATCCAGGCGGAACCATGTCTCTCTTCTTCAACGGCGTCGAGATCGTCCCCGGCGGCGCCAACGTCGCCGGATCCAACGCGATCGATCCGGCGTTTGACTTGAACAACCTGAACGACCACGACAATTGGCTGGGCCGCTCCCAATGGGGCGGCGACCCGATGTACGACGGGTCGTTCAATGAATTCAACGTCTACGATCACGCGCTCAACGCCACGGAAGCCGCGGCCAACTTTGCAACGGGGCCCGTACCCGTGCCGCTGCCGACGCTGATCGTCAACACGACGACGGGAGCCGCGGCGATTAAGAACAACCTCGCTGGCCCAGTTACGATTGACTATTACGAAGTCACCAGCGCGTCAGGGAAGCTCAATCCCACAAGCTGGAATAGCCTGAGCGATCAGAACATCGATGCCGGGCTGTCAGCCGATTTCAACGGCAACGCGGCAGTCAATGGTCAAGACCTGGAAGCGTGGCGCGCCGGCTACGGCACTGGGACCACCAAGGCCCAAGGCAATGCTGACGGCGACGGCGACGTGGATGGCAACGATTTCCTGCTGTGGCAGCGCCAAGTCGGCACGACGGCAGGCGAGGGCGACAGCTGGGACGAAGCTGGCGGCTCGAGCAGCAATCAGCTCGCCGAGCTGTTTCTGAACGGAGCCACGACATTGGCGCCAGGTCAACAGATCTCCCTGGGGAACGCCTATGTGCCGGGCGCGGGCGGCGACCTCGTCTTCAGGTTTGCCATTCAGGGTCAAGACATCTTGACTGGGGGCCTTGTTCAATACGTCACGTCGGGTCCGGCGACAGGCGTCCCGGAACCGGGAACGGCCTGCCTGTTGGCCTTGGGCCTGGCGGCGTGGGCCGGGCGAAGGCAGTCGCGTGGGGAATTGGAGTAGGCAACGGACGTTAGACGGCCTGTCAGATGGCCGTCTCGGACGTTTCCGGCGCCTGCGCGGCGGACAGTCGGTTGGCAATGGCGGTGATCCGCTCGACTGCCTCGGCCAGCGTGGCAACGAGTTCGCCGTCTCCCTTGGCGGCCAGCAGCCGCCGCGACTGCTCGTCGGCCGACGAGTTCCAGAACCCGACGATGATCGGCAATGACGGGTAGCGCTGGCGGAGCTTGCGGCAGAGCAGCCGGCCATCGCGGGGCGGCAACGGCGGCAAGATCGACACGACCACTACGTCGGCCGCCGTGGATTCGACGGCTTCGACGCGCTCGCCGGTGAGCGCATCGAGCCCGCCGATGATTGTTTCAATCCCCTCGGCGGCGAGAAGTTGGCCGAGCATGAGCCCGGCCGTCTTGTCGGCTTCGTCGCGGAGCGGCAAGCAGAGCACGCGGGCTTTCGGCGGACTTTCGGTCGCGTCCGGCGCCGCCTGTTCGCTGAGTTCGGCGATCAATTCGCGTGCGACCTCCTGGACCGACCCCTCCTGCTCGTCCGACAAGGTCCCGGCATGGCGGTCTTGTTCGGCCAGCCGTAGGGCAGGAATGAGCACTTCGTCGTAGAGCTGGACGGGCGAGGCTGTGTCCAGGTATTCGAGCGTCAACTCGCGGACCTCGTCGTCGTCCAGCGCGAGCATTCGCTGGTAGATACGCTCCTGAATTGTGAGCGTGGGTTGGTCGCCCAACATCACGGTGATGAAACGCAGCGCCGGGATGTACCGGGCCATCACGACCAGGCAGACGGTGAGCGGCATAGCAAGCACCAGGCCGATGGCGCCCCACAGCCACGTCCAGAAGATCGCCGCCAAAATGACGCCCATCCCCGAGACGCCGATGCTGTTGCCGTAGAGCATCGGCTCGGCAACGTTGTTCACGATGAGTTCCAGCACGACGAACCATCCCACGACCATCAACGGCTGCGTCCAGCCGTCGGAAATCGCCAGCGACACCGCGACGGGCAGCACCGCGGAAATCCAGGGACCGATATACGGCAGGAACCGCAGCGAAAAGCTGAGGACGCCGAACATGATCGCGTTGGGCACGCCGATGACCGCCATGCCCACGCCGACGCTGAAGCCGTAACCTGCGTTGATGAGAAACTGCATCCGCAGGTAGCGGCTCACGCGCTCAACGACGTCGGTGAGCGCCTCGGTGGTGGCGTGGATGTTCGAGACTCCAAACAGGCGGATCAGACGGTTGCGCTGGTCTTCGCGCTGCAGCAGCATGAACAACACGAGGACGACGACCATGCCGGCGGTGGTCAGCGGGGCGACCAAGGGTCCGAGCCAACCCTGGACCTGGGCCAGCGGCGACGGGGGCAGAGACACGACCTTCACGGCGACCGCTCCGTCGTCGACGTCCGACGCGACGCCGGATTCTTCCTTCAGAATCGCAGTGATACGTTGCTGGGGAGTCGTCGGCTCGTCGCCGTTGACTTCGGCGGCGGGAGACTCGGCGCCCTGGCCTGCCCCAACGCCTTGCTCGTCGTCTCGTTTGTCGTCTGGCTGCTCGTCGTCCGCGGTGAGCTCATTCTGCACGTCCTCAAACGTCTGTGCGACGCGGCTGAACGTCTCCGATCCGTGAGCCACGGAGCGCACCTTGGCCACGATATTCTCGCGGTATTTGTCCATGTTGGCGCTGAGGTCGATGAGCTGACTGGTCACGACCCAGCCCAGGAGGCCCAACACGGCGAACGCCACGGTCACCACGGCGAGCACGGCGGGAATGCGGCCCAAACCCCAGCGTTCGAGCCGTTCCGCGAGCGGCGCGAGCAGGAAGCTCACCAGCGTCGCCAGGGCGATGGGCAGCAAGATCTCGCGAGCGAAGTGAAGCGCCGCCACCGCGGTCACAAGGGCCGCCAGCGTGAACAAAGCTGAGGAGGGGCGACGACTAGCGGTCATGGCGTGGTTTGGTCGGCGCCGGTCGCCCACTCGCTGCGTCCCCGTTCGCCGGGGCGGCGCACGGCCAGGCGGTTGTCGACGCACCCGACGCCGGCGACGCGCTTGACGACCGCTTGAGCAAGTTGCTTCAAGTGCCACGTGGGCACATCGCCCTGCAGGACGACGCGGTCGCCAGCGACCTCGCAGGACACGAAGCTAAGCGCGGCGTATCCCGAGTCGAATAACGAATGGACGACGGCTGCTTGCAGGGAGGATGACGACGCGCCTTGGGGAATGAGGCGATCCGTCTGGAGGCGAGGCATGGGAAGAATCCTGCTAGTGCTGATCTCGAGCGAACGTGTTCACGATGCACCGGTCCTCCCCGGCGGCGTGAACGCCCTTGGAAAGACGCACTCTTTGTGCCAAACCGCACAGATGGCGGGTGCCTTCGCCAACACGGCCGTCGCGTCGTGGCGCCAGCGACGACCGCCCGGTCGCGGTCGCGCAACGACCAGCGTGAGCGCGCCGATAACAGGACCGTCAAACCGCGACACTGCGACGAACTTCAGGCTGCGACATGGGTTGCGACCGACGGGAGGCATGGCGCGGCAGAGTCGCATTTTGCAACGTTCGCCGCAGCACCGGCGCAAGTTGCCCAAACTTTGCGACCAAGTCGGTCGCTGGGGCTCCGGCATGGAACTTGCAAATCTGCTCCCTCGGAAAATGTAGTCGAGAAATCCACCGGTTGCTCGACCGTCGCTCGATCGTTCACGCAGACAAGGGAGTCCGACCATGGCGCTCAACCAACAAACGCTCGAAGGCAACTGGAACGAGATCAAAGGCAGGATTCACGAGAAGTGGGGACAACTCACGCAGGACGACTTACAAAAGGCCCGCGGGAACATCGATCAGCTCGTCGGCGTCATCCAACGCAAGACGGGAGAAGCTCGCGAGCGCGTCGAGCAATTTCTCAACGAAGTCGCCGAAGGCGGGGCCGGCACGGTGAGCAAGATGGCGGAGACGGTTCGCGGCTATGCGTCGCAGGCCGTCGAGGGCGTCGACGAGGCGGCGTCCCGGGCCGGCGACTATGTCCGCGGCGGCTACGTGCAGACGGAGCGCATGATCCAACAACGGCCGATGGAGTCGCTGGCAGTCGGCTTTGGCGCAGGGATGATTACGGGCGTTATTATCGGCCTGATGCTACGCCGGTAGCGGCGAGCGTCGAGATCGCTGCGCGGTCGAACGCGGGCGGCGGGCCGCTCTCGGACAGACGGCGCCCACCGCGGCGCTCGCGCGAGGAGCAACGGAACAGGGGTATCTGCATGCGTCAAGGAGTCGAGCCATGTTACAGCTAGCGATTGTCTTGCTGCTGCTTTCGCTAATGTTCGGCGTCGTGGGCTATGGCGGCGTCGCCGTTCAGTTCGCCGGGGCGGCGCAAATCCTGTTCATCGTGTTCGTCGTGTTGTTCTTGATCAGTGCGGTGGCAAGCGCCACGCGCGGCCGTCCGCCGGTGTGAGGCGTCGCGGCCGCGTGTTTCCCACGTAACATCGGCGCGGATTGACCTATGAGCGACGAAGCGGAACGAATTCGCCGGCAAATGCATTCGGTTCGCAAGGACGTGGGCGACGACGTGAAGGACATCGTCCATGGCGCCCAACAACTTTCAGACTGGCGGTACTACGTGCGCCGCCACCCCTGGATGTGCGTTGGTTCGGCTTTCGCCCTGGGGTTCCTGGCGACGCCTGCGCGGAGGAAGTTGCTCAATGGCGACATGGAAACGCTGCTCTCGCAGTTGCGGGCGAGCGGACTGGCCGGGGCGGCGACGGCTGCTGGCCCGCTGGCGGGGGGAGGACTGGCCGGGAAACTGCTTGCCGTGGCGGGACCGATCTTGTTGCGAAGTGCAGCCTCGCTCGTGGCCCGAAAGTTCTCCGGCGGCCCCCAGTCCGAGGACGCACCGACCTCTTCCAACGTCACCCCATGATCAATCGACTCCCCAAATCATTCTGGTTGCCGACCGCGAACGGGACCAAGTCTCCGCCGAGTTGCTCGTCCCAGGCGTTGAACGCGCCGGAGCGTTGGGCCCAGGCGGCGGCTCGCTGTATCGGTGATTATCCCGTGGCCGCATTGGGCGCCGCGTTTGTGGCCGGGCTGTTGATGGGACGGATGGTGAAGCGATGATCGACGCGGAGGAACCCTTCGATGCGGCGCAAACGACGCCCACGGGCGAGATTCGCCATGGCATGCGGCAACTGACCCACGACGTGGTGACGCTGGCCGAGTTGCAGGCCAACTTGCTGCAAGTCGAACTGCGGGAGTGGCTGCGGCGCTCGGCGACGCCTGCCGCGATGCTCGCGTTGGCGGCTACGGTCGTTGCCCTGGCCAGCCTGCCGGTGCTGCTGTTGGGGCTCGCGCACTACGTGGCGACCGCCGCCGAGTGGACGCTGGCCGCGGCGCTGATAGCTGTTGGCGTCGGGGGGATAGCGGTTGCGGCGTTGTGCGGCGTCGCGGCCTGGCAGCTTGTCCGCCGCGCCAATGGGGCCTTCACGCGATTCCGTACGGAACTGATGCACAACGTCCGCTGGCTCAAACAGGCGCTAAGCCAAGGGCCGGCGGACGCGGACACGACCGACCGCTATGAACCGGGGCGCGTGCGGCCCCGTTAATCCACGCCATCAAAGAGCCAAACAAGGAGTTGCGCCATGCCCGAGACAAAGCGTCAACAAAATCCATCGACGAAGCGCGACGCCGTGGCGACGGCCCGGCAAGATCGCCTGACGGCCGGCGAGGCCGCGGTCGAAGCGTTCAAGGATTATGCGCGGGAGCGGCCCGAGATCGTCACGATGTGGGCGTTCGGGCTGGGATTCGTGCTGGGGTGGAAGCTGCGGATTTGGTAAAGACAATCCAGACGGCACGCGGATGAGGATGACGTGTTTCGATTATCCTTCTTCGACGACCTGCTCGATCTGGATGCCGAGGTCGCGCATTTTGTTGCGGAGGCTGCCGCGAGTGATGCCCAGGCGGCGGGCCGCCTGTGACTGATTGCCGTGCGTTTCGCGCAGCACGCGGGCCACAAGGTATCGCTCCATCATTTGGAGGGTCTCCTGGTAGAGATTCTCGGAGCCGTCGGCAACCAGCCCGTCAACGAACTGGGATAAATCGACGGCCGCGTCGCCGTTGGGCGGTGCGGCGCCAGGCGTCAACGGGAGGTTCTCGCGCACCTCGAGGGGAAGCGTCTCGGGCACGATCGTCGGCCCGGTGGCCATGAGCATCGCCCGGCGAATGGCCGTCTGCAGCTCGCGGATATTGCCCGGCCACGGGTAGCGCTTCAACAAGGCCAGCGCCTCGGGCGAAACGCTCGTGATCTTCTTGTTGAGCTGCTTGTTGAACCGCTTGAGGAAGTGATCCACCAGTGTTTCCAGGTCCCCTTCGCGCTCGCGCAGCGGCGGCAGCTTGATCTCGAAGCCGTTGAGGCGGTGGAACAGGTCCAGCCGGAACTCGTCCTCGGCGATCATGCGATCGAGGTCGCGGTTGGTGGCGGAAATGAGCCGCACGTCGACGGTGATCGTCTCGTGGCCGCCGACGCGTTCGAAGCTTTGCTCCTGCAGGAGCCGCAGCACTTTGCTCTGCGTGGCGGGCGACATATCGCCGACCTCGTCGAGAAAAATGGTGCCGTTGTCGCACTGCTCGAAACGGCCGATGCGGCGGCGATCGGCGCCTGTGAAGGCGCCCTTCTCGTGGCCGAACAGCTCGCTTTCCAGCAGTGTGTCGGTGAGCGCCGCACAGTTGACCGCCATGAAGCACTCACCGACGCGGTGGCTGTGCTGGTAGATCGCGCGGGCAATTAACTCCTTGCCGGTGCCGCTCTCGCCGCTAATGAGCACCGTGACGTCCTGGGCGGCGACGCGGCCGATCTGCTTGTAAACTTCCAGCATCTTGGGACTGCGGCCCACGAGCACGTCGCTGTCGTCGTCGCCGGTCTCAGACTTCTCCATGAGCACTGGCGCTTTCATCAGCCGGCGCGTCTCGAGCGCGCGCTCGATGAGCGATTCGACCAGGCCCACGTCCAGCGGCTTAAGCAGGTAGTCGTAGGCGCCCAACTTCATGGCTTCGATCGCCGTGTCGCTGTCGTTGGTGGCCGTGATGAAGATCACTGGTAGCCGCACGTCGAACTGCCGAACCTCCTTGGCCAGTTCGATGCTGGGCCCTTCGGGCAGGAGGAAGTCGAGCAGCAGCACGTCGGGATGCACTTCGCGGAGCAGCGCCATTCCGTCCGTCGCGTTGTCGGCTACGTGCACAGTGAGACCCGAGTCTTTGAGCACGCGCTGAAAGAGCGTGAGGACGTACCGGTCGTCGTCGATCACCAGGACGCTAGGCATGGACGAACTTCCTTAGCGAACGAGTCGTGGCGGCTTGGCCGCGGGTCGAGCCGGCAAATCGCAGTTTGTTGGGCTAGAACCTAGAATTCTAACTGCGCCAAGGCGTGCTGCGTAGGTCCACATGCGGTGAGTGAAGGCCGCAAAATCGTACGCCGTGCGTGCGACCGCTCGCCGGTGAGCCGTCGCGATCACTCGCGCGAGGCCGCCGGGGGGAGCGTTACGACGGCGGTGACGGGATAATGGTCCGCTGGATACAGCCGACCGTCGTGCGTGCGGACGACGTCGGCGGCGTCGACGTGCCAGGATTCGGTGACGAACACGGCGTCGATCTTGGCGGGCCCCGGCGTGCCGGAAAAGCCGTGAAACGTACCGACGTTTTTCTCGTGCGGATGCAAACGGCGGAGCGCGTCAACAAGCAACACTCCGTCGCGAGTCAACGTGGCGATCGCCGGATTGTCCTCGCCCGCGTTGAAGTCCCCAGTGACGATGATCGGCTCTCCGGCGGCGGCGAGGTCGGCGATCCGCATCGTCATGCTCCGAGCGCTGGCGAGCCGCGCCGGTTGCGATTGGTGATCCCAATGCGTGTTGAACACTGTGAACCGTTGCGAGTTTTGGCGATCGAGCAGCCGCGCCCAAGTGCAGATCCGCGGCAGCTCGTTGCCCCACGTGCGCGAGCCGGGGGTCTCGGGCGCGTCGGACAGCCAGAACGTGCCGGCCGCGCACAGGTCGAACCGTCCGCGGCGGAAGAAGATCGCAGAGTACTCGCCCGTGCCGTCGGCGTTGCGGCCGACGCCGACGCTCGTCATGGCGGGTAGCGCCGTCGACAGATGATCCACCTGTTCGGGAAGCGCCTCCTGCAGGCCTAGCACGTCGGGGTCGAAGTCGCGGATCACTTTCACTGCGAGGTCCTTGCGAAACTCCCAGCGGTTGTCGCCGTCACCCTGGTTGGCGAAGCGAATGTTGAACGTCATCACGCGCACCGACTGAGCGGTCACGGGCGCCGCGGCAAGCAAGGCGACAAGGAACGCGGCGAACAAGTGGGGCTCATGGCGTACAAGCATTTCAAGCCCTCGAAAACGCGATCGTTGAGTTGTGAGAAGGGTAATTGGCGATTGGCGCGCGCCGCCGGTACAATGGACAGTATGCGCATCCGCACGATCCCTCAAGTCTACCGCAACGTCAACCGCTGGCGCGATATCCTCGGCGTGCTCAGCAAATACGGGCTCGCGGGGTGGCTGAGCCGGTCACGGCTGAGCGCTCCGCTGCAAGGGTTGTTCAAGACGCGTAACGGCGAGGCCCTCGCCCATTCCAGCCGGGAGACGCGCATCCGGCTGGCGCTTGAGGAGCTGGGGCCGACGTTCATCAAACTGGGCCAGATCATGAGCACGCGGCCCGACCTGGTCGGCGCCGAGCTGGCCGAGGAGCTCGAAAAGCTGCAGACCGCCGTGCCGGCCGATCCGTTCGAAACGGTCGCCGAGCTGATCGAGGAGGAGCTTGGCCGGCCATTGGGCGACGTGTTCCTCGAGTTCTGCGAGACGCCCGTGGCATCGGCGTCGATCGGGCAGGTGCACCGCGCGCGGCTGCAATCGGGCGAGGATGTGGCGGTCAAGGTGCAGCGGCGTGACATTGCCCGCGTCGTGCGGGTTGATCTCGATATCCTGCAGGGTCTCGCTCAATTGGCCGAGCGGCTGCCCGACCTCGAAGGATATCGGCCGTGCGCGACGGTCGCCGAGTTCCAGCGGGCGCTGCGCCGCGAGCTGGACTTCGACCGCGAGCGGCGACACATGGACGAGTTCCGCCGCCAGTTCGCCGACAGTCCGTTGGTGCGCATTCCACGGCCCTACCCTGCCCTGTCGACGGATCGCGTGCTGGTCATGGAGTGGCTCGAAGGCGTACCGATGTCGTCGCCCCGAGCCGTCGCCGCGAGCGGCATCGATCTGGGCACGGCGGCCCGGCACGGCGCCGAACTGTATCTCGAAATGATCTTTCGCCACGGCCTGTACCACGCCGATCCGCATCCCGGCAATCTGCTGCTGCTGGAGAACGAGTCGATCGGCCTGTTGGATTATGGCATGGTGGGTCGGATCGACGACGGCCTGCGCGAGGACATCGAGGAACTGCTGATGGCGATCGTCGACCACGACAGCCAGCGGCTGGGCGAGATCGTCACGCGCGTTGGCTCGACTCCGCCGGGGCTGGACGAGGGGAGTCTCAACGTCGATCTCGCGGAATTCGTCGCGCAGTACGGGCATCAACCGGTCGAGCGGTTCGAGCTGGCGGCGGCGCTGCGGGAGATGACTGAGATCGTGCGGCGGCATCGCATTGTGCTGCCCGCGTCGATGACGATGCTGCTCAAGGTGCTGGTGATGCTTGAAGGGGCCGGCCGACGGCTAGCCCCGAATTTCAGCCTCGTCGAAGTGCTGGAACCGTACCGCAAGAAGATGCTGGCCCGGCGTCTGTCGCCGTCGCGGCAATTTCGCAAGGCGCGACGGATCGCGTATGAGATCGAGCAGCTTGCCGAGGTGTTTCCGCGGCGGCTGCGCGACATCCTGCAGCAGGTCCAGTCCGGACGGTTCGACGTGCACCTCGATCACCGCGGGCTGGAGCCGAGCGTCAACCGGCTCGTGCTGGGGATGCTGACCAGCGCGCTGTTCTTGGGATCCGTGCTGATGGTGACCAACGACGTGCTGCCGCTGGGATTCTGGCCGATGGACGGCATGTCGGCGCCGGGGCTGTTGGGCATCGGGCTGAGCGCGGCCCTGGGGTTGCGAATCCTGATTGCGATCAACAAGTCGGGCCGGCTCGACAGGCGTCTCTAACGCCGCGGGGCGGTGCATAGATGATCTAAAGTCGTATACCGGTCGAAGGCCGGTTTTCCCGGGGATTTGCGCCATAGATGATCTAAAGTCACGGGAACCCGCACTTGCAGGCGGTTGAGACGAACGGCGGGCGGCGATTGGGGGCCGCCATCCCTGGTTCAGGCTTTTGCGATTAACCGCAAACGATAGATCGCCAACAAAAACCCCGCGGGCATGTGACCGCGGGGTTTTTGAGAAACCTGGCGATACTTACTTTCGCGAGTGATCTCACGATCATCGGCCCGTGGCGCTTAGCTCCTGGGGATCGGAATGGGACCAGGCGTTTCCACCATGATTAGGGCTGCCACAGACTGCGCGACGCGCCGCCTCGGGCGAAGACCGCCGTGATAAAGCCCGCCAGCCAACAGGCGGCAGGTTCAGGAACGGGCACGCCCGCCGGCCAAGTGGACGGGCCGGCGCCGACGTTTTGTTGCCAGATGAGGAAGTCGGCGCCGTCGCTGTCGCCGTCGTTGTCGGCGTCGCTGTCGTCGTTGAGGCCGAAGTCGCCTCGCCATTGGGACAGATCGGCGGCGTCGACGTCGCCGTCGTTGTCAAAGTCGGCAGCGTAGAAGACTGCGGGCGACGCCAAGTAGTCGATTTTCACGTTGAGACCGCCACTGACTGTGGCCGTCGTACCGTAATTTGCGAAGCCGCCGCCGGTGAACGTGACGTCCCAGACGCCGTCGCCGGAGGCGGGGACCGAGTAGCCGCCCGAGGAGGACGAGACGGCGTAGTAGGCCGAGCCCTCGACGTCGACGCGGACTCCGGAGCGGCCTTCGCCGACGTCGTAGAAGTTGTTGGCGTTGGCATCTTCGTAGACGACGCCGGTAACGAACGCGACGGCGCCGGGGTCGCCGAAGTCCTGCGTGACAAGTTGCGGGCCGACGCCCCCATTGGAGCCGTTGACTACGCCGACGCCGATTTCTTTGAAGTTGTTGCTGTGGATGTTCCGCCGGTGGCCAGCCGGGTTTTGCATGCCCTGCCCGGCAAACGCCGGGTTATAGTCGGGATCGCCAACGTTTTCGAGATTGCCCCAGTCGACGTCGAACGCGGCATGGCCTTCGGCCACCGACTCGGAATAGGAATAGACGTTCTCCCCCCACCCGCCGCTGTAACCGACGGCGTCGAGGCGCTCGCCGGGCCCGCCGAACGGAACCAGCGGCGCCGGCGGGTTGCTCGAGCTTTGGTGGCCCTGGAAAGCGTGCGTGAGCATATCCTGCGAATGCAACTCCGCGGCTTGCAGGAGCGCGGCATTGAACGACAGCGGCTGAGCGGGCTGGTCGATGGCGCCATTGGCGACCGACTGCGTGAACTGATCGATGATGTTTTGCGGATTGATGCCAAAGAAGCCGTAGGCGCTTTGCACCCCCGGAGCGCTTTCGGTGGTCAAGCGGTTGGCCTCGGCGATCGCATCGGCGCGAGCGCGGTTGATGTACTCGAGGTAGAGCTGCTCCTCCGCGGACGGATTGCCGATGGAGTACAGGTTTTTCTGAAACTGATCAGCGATTTGAATGTCGTCGACGTACCAACCGACGCCAGGGTCAATGTTGGTATAGGCCGAACCCGAAGTGAGAAAGTCGTAGTAAAAGCGCAGGTGCAACGACTGCCCCGCGTAAGAAGCGAGACTGACCTCCTTAAGCGAGAACCCGCCCTCGCCTGAGCTGCCGGAGCCTCCCTGCGAATAGAGGCTAATCGGCCACGTTGATCCCCCATCGGCGGACGCCTGAACGCGGGCGACTTGGCGATCGGTCGCCCAGCCGAGCCGGCTTTGGAAGAACAGCTTCGTGTCGGCTTGGATGTTCAGCGACTGCGTGATGCGAAACCAGTAGTCGTTGAAGCCAGGATTGGCCAGGTGAAAGGCGTGGTCGCCTTGCGAAACGACCGCCGATTGAATCAGGTCGTAGCCGAGGACGTTTGTGGTGATGTCTGTGCTGCCGCTCTCAGCATTCTCGGTCCAGAGGACGTCGGCGTCGACGCGGGTTGCGAGGACCGCGAGCAGCGCGACTATGGCGACGAGGGCGCCAAGGAGGAATCGCATCGGGAGAGTTCCTGACCGACGAAAAAACTGACAGATGCGGCTTCCCCTAGATTGGTTTATCTGCCGGAAAACTGCAAGCGCCCGGGAAGATCCAACGACCTGGGTAGCGGCGTGCGAATCGTTGCCGACGCCGAGGACGCCCCGGCTCGCGCGGCGGATGTCCTGCCTCAGTCGGAACTGGAGTTTTCCTTCGCGGGCGTTCGCATAACGACCGACAAAGGAGGATTTCATGAAGGCCCAGGACAATGGCTCGACGCGGCGTGAGCGCCGTCACTTCTCGGCCGCTCAGAAAGCGGCGATCGTCAAGGCGCACCTGGTCGACAAGGTCCCGATCTCGGACCTCTGCGGCCAGTCATCAGAGCTCGATATCAGAGATTCGAGTTTTTGACGCCGCCGTAGTCACAGATTAGACTCTCTTTCATTGCTTATCGTTGCGCCAATGACTTTGGCGACAGGACTGCTAGTGCGAATTCCCATTCAGACCATTGGCGGCGCGCTGCGCCGGCGTATCGCCGCGATGGCAGCGTTCGCGCTGGTCGGGCACCTTTGCCAAGCGGCTCATGCTGCGTGGACCGTTGTTAGCCTTCACCCTGCGGGCACGTTGAGTTCAGTCGCTTACGCCGGACTTGGCTCGCAACAAGCGGGCTACGTAGAAATAGGACACTTCAGCGAGCGCGCCGCGCTCTGGAGCGGCTCGGCGGCGTCGTGGGTCAATCTGCAGCCCGCCGGCGCTTCAATCTCTCAGGCTTTTGACTCTGGGGGCTCGCAACAAGTGGGCTTTGCCCAGTTCAGCGGCGTCGACCACGCTGGCCTCTGGAGCGGGTCGGCAGCGTCGTGGGTTGATCTCCACCCCACGGGCTCCACGAGTTCGAAGGCCTATGGAACATCCGGAACTCAACAGGTTGGCGTCGCCATGTTCGGCGGCATCGAGCACGCCAGCCTATGGAACGGGACTGCCGCGTCGCGCGTCGATCTCCACCCGATGAATGCGAACGGCTCGTCGGCTTCCGCTATTTCTGGCGGCAAACAGGCGGGCTACGTCGGCGGCAACGGAGCCACCCATGCAAGCCTCTGGAGTGGGACAGCCGCCTCGTGGGTCAATCTTCACCCGGCTGGGGCCTTTGCCTCGTACATCGCCGACTTCTCCGGCACGAATCAAGTGGGGGGCGCCAAGATAGGCGGCGTAAATGGCGTGTACCATGCTAGCCTGTGGAGCGGGTCGGCCGCGTCATGGGTTGATCTTAACCCCGCTGGTGGGACTCAGTCGGCGATCCATGACGCCTTCGGCGGGCAACAGGCGGGGTGGGCCAGCGTGGGCGGCGGCGGTACTCGCGCCAGCCTGTGGAGCGGGACTGCGGCCTCGTGGGAAGACCTCTCCTTGGCGTTGTCCGGCTCATGGATCAACACGGTTGCCAACAGCATTTGGAGCGACGGAACAACAACTTATGTCGCCGGATCTGGCTTCAATCTAGCGCGTTCTGAGCCAGAGGCCTTGCTGTGGACGAGGGTCGTTCCCGAGGGGGGCACTGTCGGCATGTTCGGCATCGCGGCCTTGGGACTGGCGGCCGCACGACGAGGCCGCCCCGCTAGAGCACGGATGTAAGTTCACGCCGATAGCCGCAGTAAAGAATCGGGCGGAGCTCGGCGCAAACAAAAATCCCGCGGGGTGATCCCCGCGGGTTTTTGATAAACCTGGCGATACCTACTTTCGCGGGTGCTCTCACTGCGAATCGGTCCCAAGAGCTCAGCTTCTGTTCGGGATACCGGCCGGCGTCATCCTAGCCGCAACTTCATGGCCTGCAGCGTTCGCTTGAACGGATCAAGCACCAGTCCAAGGTTCTCCAGCGTGATGACGCCGAGCAATGGCTCGTCGCCCGCCTCGCCAAGAATCACGGGGGTGTGACGCTCCTTTCCATTGAGTCTAATTCTGCACTCGGACGCGGCGCGCTCGATGGTCGTGCCGTCGGCGAGAATGAAGTCCAGCGTCTCCTGCGGCTCCAAGCCGAGGTCGCGCCACACATCTTCGGGCAGCAGCGAATAGCTCGCTCCGCTGTCGACGAGCAACTTGACCGATCGCGATTTGTCGCTCGGGCCGGTGACCGTCGCGTCGACGAATGTTAAACCCATGGGAATTCTCGACGGAAGTGACGAGAGCCTGTCAATGCATTATGGAGAGGCGGGCGACGACAGGCAAATGCGCGGGGCGCAAACAAAAACCCCGCGGGGAGTTCCCCGCGGGGTTTTTGATAAACCTGGCGATACCTACTTTCGCGAGTGCTCTCACTATCATCGGCCCGAGGCGCTTAGCTACTGTGTTCGGAATGGGAACAGGCGTTTCCACCACGGTATGGTCGCCAGAAAAGCTCGGCGGGCGGTCAGACCCGACCGAGCTTGACGTTTTGGATTTCGAGCTTGAGTGGGCCGCGCGACTTGCGTTGCGCGGCGGATCAACTGATTGATCTCTTTGCCCTCGGAGTAACCCTGACCAAGCTTGGTCAGGGCTGTTTGGAGAGCGTTTGATAAATGTGGCTAAGCGTTCGTCCGTTAGTACCGGTTAGCTGAGCGCATTACTGCGCTTACACATCCGGCCTATGATACCTGGTCGTCTTCCAGGGGACTCTCGGCCATTGGCCAACGAAACCTGATCTTGGAGCGGGCTTCACGCTTAGATGCCTTCAGCGTTTATCCGTTCCGAC
>JBIOVA010000188.1:0-21021 GCA_044867485.1 Lacipirellulaceae bacterium
ACGGGCGGCCGCGGCGGCGAAGTGTTCCACGTCACCAGCCTCGCCAACACCAACACTGGAACCTACGAAGGCGCCAACGGCTACAACCGGGGCACGCTGCGGTGGTGCCTGCTGAGCGAAGCGTCCAGCGCGCCGCGCACGGTCGTGTTCGACGTCGGCGGGCAGGCGCCGCTCACCAGCCAGATCACGATCGAGAACAGCAACTTGACCGTCGCCGGGCAGACGGCGCCGGGGCAGGGGCTTACCACGCAGGGTCGGCCGTGGCTGTTCGAGTCGGGCGACAACCTGGTCGTCCGCTACGTCCGCAATCGCTTGGGACGCAATGGCGGGCAGGACTCCATGGGCGTCGAAGGCGGGTCGAACATCATCTTCGACCACGTGACCAGCACTTGGAGCAACGACGAGGCTCTCTCCGTCGCCAAGGACGGCACGCTCGTCACCGTGCAGAACTCGCTGATCTACGAGGGCCTCAACCACAGCGGTCACGGCTACGGGTCGCTCATCCGCCCCGACGTTGACAGCAAGGTGACCTATCACCACAACCTGTACGCCAACAACGAAAGCCGCAACCCGCGGCCCGGGACGTACAACTCGCGCACCCTCGATTTCGATTTCCGCAACAACGTCATCTACAACTGGGGCGACCGCGCGGGCTACAGCGGCGGCAGCAGCGAGGGTAACCCCGAGCACGTGAACATGAACTACGTCGGCAACTACGCAATTGCCGGCGCGTCGACGCACAATAATGCGACCTTCGCCTTCGTGACCGACACGAACGCTGATCTGCGGGCGCACCAGTCGGGCAATCTCATCGACTCGGATCTCGACGCGCTGCGCGACGGCGCCGACACGGGCTGGGCGATGTTTCGCGATGATCCAGGCAACCCCGGCGTGCTCACGCAGATGGCGACGCCGTTCGCGTTCACCGGCGTGCCCGTCACCACCTCGTCGGCGGCCCAAGCCTACGACGACGTGCTCGACTACGCCGGCAGCTTCTGGTGGAACCGTGACGCCGCCGACGCCCGCGTCGTCAACCAGGTTCGCACGCAGACCGGGACGATCATTGATCACGAAAACGACGTCGGCGGCTTCCCAACCCTGCCGATGGCGACGCGCGAGGCGAGTTGGGACGCCGACCACGACGGCATGCCCGACGCGTGGGAGACGCGACACGGCCTCAACCCGAGCGCATCGGCGGATCGCAATAGCGACTTCGACTCCGACGGCTACACCAACCTTGAAGAGTACCTCAACGAAGCCGGCGCCTGGCCGGCGCCGAGCGTGATTGGCTGGGCCGGTGGAACCGGCCGCTACGCCCTCAACGCCAATTGGGACGTGTGGCAGCCGTCGCGGTTCGACGAGGTGCACGTCAACGCCGGGACGGCGACCGTCGACGCCGTCGGTCAGCACGCCGGATTGCTCCGCATCGCCCCCCAAGCCGGCGCCACGGCGCGGGTCAACGTGACTGCCGGCCGGCTCGAGGCCGCGGAGGAAATCGTCATCGGCACGAACCTCTCGAAGGGCACGCTCGCGCTCAGTGGCGGTGAGCTGCACGCGCCCCTGCTCAGCAAGGGCACGGGCGGCGGGCTCGAATTCGTCGGCGGCGATTTGCATGCGGACCAGGTCAACTTCGATCTGGAGAACAACGGCGGCACGCTGGCGCCGGGGCACAGCGTCGGCACGACCGTCGTACAGGGGGACCTGACGCTCAACAGCGGCGTGCTGGAGATCGAGATCGGCGGCACGAGCTTTGACGAGTACGACCGCGTCGAAGTCCACGGCGTGGCGCATCTGGGCGGCACGCTGCGCGTCGAGCTCGTCGATCTCGGCGGCGGGACTTTCGCGCCGCAGCTTGGCGACTCGTTCGCCTTCCTCGCCGGCTTCGGCGGCACAAGCGGCATGTTCGCGGCGCTCGATCTGCCGCCGCTGGCGCCGGGGCTCGCGTGGGCGATCGGCCCCGGCGACGTCGCCACGTTCTTGACAATCGTCCCGCAGCCGCTCGCGGGCAACCAGGCCGATTTCAACCACGACGGCGAGGTCGACGCCTCGGATCTCGCGGTCTGGCAAGCGGGCTTCGGCCTCACCGGCCAGACAAGCAACGACGCCGGCGACGCCGACGCTGACGGCGATGTGGACGGCGGCGACTTCCTCATGTGGCAGCGCCAACTTGGCGCCGCGAAGCCCGACGCAGCCAGCGTCCCCGAGCCAGCGACGTCCGTTGCGGCGGTGGTCGGCGCCGCGATTCTCGCCTTCGACCGGCGGCATTTTCCGCGACTCTCGCGCAGTCGCATGCGACAACAAAACTGGACCCGCGAGGGCGAAAGTCCTCCGCATGAAAGGGCGACCTTGATGACCAACTCGGCAGGCATGATTCGCGCGTTGACGCTCCTCGCCGCCGTGGCGGTTGCCCCGCGGGCGCCGGCTGCGGAGCGCTACGTGGCAACCACCGGCAGCAACGCCGGCGGCAACCTGGGCACGGACATCAACATGCCCCTGGCGACAATCAGCCAGGCGATCACGCTCGCGCAGCCCGGCGACACCATCTTTGTTCGTGGCGGCACGTACGCTCTGGCGAGTCGTATTCAGATCAACAACAAGTCGGGCACGCAAGCCAATCCCTTTCAGCTCTTCGCGTATCCCGGTGAGTCACCCGTGCTCGACTTTCGCACGCAGGCCTTGGGGCAGCGCGGCATCGAGCTCAACAGCGACTACTGGCACCTCAAGGGCTTCACGGTGCAGTACGCCGGCGACAACGGCGTATTCATCTCGGGGTCGAACAACACGCTCGAGCTGCTGACCACGCGGCAGAACAACGACTCCGGCGTGCAGATTTCTGCCAGCGGCGGCCGCACGCCGGCGAACAATCTCGTGCTCAACGTCGACTCCTACGCCAACTACGACTTTCAGAATGACAACCGCGGCGAGAACGCCGACGGCTTCGCCGTGAAGTTCCGTGGACTGGGCCCGGGAAACATCTTGCGCGGCGTGCGGGCGTGGAACAATTCCGACGACGGCTTCGACTTCTGGCAGGCCGAGAACGGCGTCACGGTGGAAAACTCGTGGGCCTTTCACAATGGACGATCGTCGCTCTTCTCGGGCGTGCCAGGCACGTACGCCGGCGACGGCAACGGTGTGAAACTGGGCCATGACAGCGGCACGCACCTCATCCAGGACATGCTCGTGTGGGGTCATCCGGCCAATGGCATCGACGTCAACGGCAACGCCACCGACCTGGAAGACGACCCGCCGACGATTCCCCACGGCGTGACGATTCTCAACAACACGGCGTTCAATAACAGCGGGCGGAATTTCCGCTTCGACGAGGATCCGACAACAGCCAGCCCGCCGACGGCGCACGTGCTGCGGAATAACATCTCGTACCAGGGGCCCGGCGTGCAAATCGATACCGGCAACACGCACGACCACAATTCGTGGAACCCCGGCTTGGCGCCGGTCGCCGCGGACTTCCTGTCGATCATCGACCCGCTCACCGCCAACGGCAGCTACGCGCCGATCACCGACCGCGCCGGCACGACGACGCCGATGCACGCGACCGGCCCGGCCCTCGCGCCGCGGCTGGCCGACGGCAGTTTGCCGCTGCTCGACTTCCTGCAACTCGCGCCGACCAGCAAGTTCCTCAACGCGGGCGTCGACGTGGGGCTGCCGTTTGCCGGCGCAGCGCCGGATCTTGGCGCCTTCGAGTACACACCACCGGTCATCTACGCGGCGGCCGACTTCAACGAAGACGGCGCCGTCGATGCGGCCGACCTCGGCGCGTGGTCGGCCGGCTTCGGCACGGCGAGCGACGCCGACCACGCGGACGGCGACGCCGACGCTGATGGCGACGTCGACGGCGCCGACTTCCTCGTGTGGCAGCAACAACTGAGCGCAACCCCTGGAGTCGTGGCAGCCGCTGGCGTCCCGGAGCCGGCGACGACCGCGCTGGCGTTGGCAGCAATTGGAATTCTCGGTCGCTACGGCATCCGCCCGCGGCGACCGCGGTGATTCACGTCACCAGAAGACTCATCGCATCCGCCAACTAAGCGGGACATCTTTCGTGCAACCATTGGGGTAAACACCCCAACTCGGCGCTCGCCGCGGCGTGGTGCGCCGTCCCCCATTCGTAGGGACGACACCCCACATTTTCCGGCGGAGTCGCCGCCGCACCGCCCGCATGCCCGCATCGCTTAGCGGATTGCTTGTGCATTCAATGAGAAGAAACGGCTCAAAACTATCCAAGTAATTGTGTTTGCGCCGCGGCGCGCTAGAATGCGTCGGCGCGAAACACTTCTCTCCCTCCTTGCTGCGAGGAGATTGTCATGGCCAAGAAGAAAAAGAGCCCCAAAAAATCCGCCCCGAAGAAACGCACCGCCAGCGCCAAGAAGGCCGCTCCCAAGAAAGCCGCCGCCAAAAAGGCGGCGCCGAAGAAGGCTTCCGCGAAGAAAGCGTCCGCCGTCAAAACCAAAGCGATGAAGTCGGCCAAGTCGATGGCCGAGTCGTTCCTCGGTCAATACGTCATTCTCAAGGCAAATGTGGCGGACTCGGGCGATCTGTTCAATGGTCGCTTGGGACTGCCGTCCGCTGGCCCGATGCGCGCACCGACCCCGCCGCCCGTGGAGGTCGAGTCCGCGGCGCTCAAGGCCCACGAGTTGGCTGACGTGCGCCGCGATCCGCAAGTGGTCAGCATCGCACCGGCGATGCCGATGCAACTGGTAGCGCCGGTTTCTGTGGGGCCGGTTGTCGGACCGGCGGCGCCCGGCAATACGTGGGGCGTCGAGGCGGTCGGCGCGCATCAGAGTTTGCTCACGGGCGCCGGCATCACTGTCGCGGTGCTGGACACGGGGATCGACGCCACGCACCCCGCGTTCGCGGGCGTCAATCTCGTCCAACGGAACTTTACCAGCGAAGGCCCGGCCGACGTCCACGGCCACGGGACCCATTGCGCGGGGACGATCTTCGGTCGCGACGTGGGCGGACTGCGCATCGGCGTGGCTCGGGGGGTGCAACGAGCGCTGATCGGTAAGGTGCTCGGCGCCGGCGGCGGGTCAAGCGTGTCGATCGCCCAAGCGATTCGCTGGGCCGTCGACGAGGGCGCCAACGTCATCTCGATGTCGCTGGGCATCGACTTCGCGGGCTATGTGGCGTTCTTGATCGGACAGGGATTTCCCGCGGAGTTGGCGACGTCGAAAGCGCTCGAAGGCTACCGCACGAATGTGCGGCTGTACGATACGCTGGCCGCCAACGTGCGCGCCCAGGGTATGTTCGGCCGAGGATGCGTGATCGTCGCCGCCGCAGGCAACGAGAGCCGGCGGCAGGTCGACCCCAACTTCGAGATCACAGTGGCGCCCCCCGCGACAGCCGACGGCATCGTTTCCGTCGCCGCGCTCGGCCAAACGGCCGCGGCGGGCGGCTTCATGGTGGCCAACTTTTCCAACACCGGCGCCAATGTTTCGGCCCCCGGCGTGAACATCCAGTCAGCCCGGCTCGGCGGCGGGCTCGTCGCGATGAACGGCACGAGCATGGCGACGCCGCACGTGGCCGGCGTGGCCGCGCTGTGGGCCGAGCAGTTGATCACGGCCACGGGCGGCGCGTTGCCGGCCGATCAGCTTGTCGCCAAGCTCGTGGGCAACGCGCAGGCGCTTCCAGGACTCGACGCGATGGACGTCGGCGCCGGGATTGTGAAGGCGCCGTAGCGTGTCCGGCGACCAGACATGGGAGTTTGGCGGCCAGAAAAAAAGTTCTCCTGGGGACGTCGAAATTCGGCATCGGTCTTCGACAAGTTGGTGAAGGGTCGATTGAAGCCTAAAGCCAACTGCAAGACTGAAAAGGAGAACGACAATGACCGCCAAATGCCTCAACTTCGACAGTTCCGCCGACGGCGCCCTCCGGGGCGTGATCGAGCCGCTGGCCAGCTACATCTGCGCGGCGGATAAGCCGCGGACGGCGCTGCGATCGGCGCTGGCCGCCCTGCTGCGGGAAGTGGAACAGACCAATCGGGCGGCGCTGGCTCACTTTGGCGCGTTCGCCGAGGGACGTTAGTCGTAGGCTCGCGGGGCGATCACGAAACAGTGGCGGGCCTGCGGTTCTCTTGGGGGGTGCGTTATCATGACGGACTCCACATTGTGGATTCGGCGCCATGCTGGATGTTACGAAAACGCTGATCGCCCAGCAGTTCGAGGCCGCCCTGTGCACACTTGCGGCATGCGTCGACCGTTGTCCCGATACGATGTGGGACCGGCCGGTGGGCACGCTCAAGTTCTGCCAGGTCGCATTTCATACCCTGTTCTACACGGACTACTACTTGCAGCGCGTCGAGGACGAATTTCGACGCCAAGCTTACCATCGCGAGCACGCCGATGTGTTTCGCGACTACGAAGAGCTGGAGCCGTGCGAACAGCAATTGCTCTACGACAAGCCGGCGATTCGCGACTATTTGTCCTACTGCCGGCGGAAGCTGGCTGAGCGCCTCGCGGCGGAGACGGCCGAGAGCCTGGCAGCGCCGTGCGGGTTTCGCCGGCGCACCGGGATGAGCCAGGCGGAGTTGTACATTTACAACCTCCGCCATGTGCAGCATCACGCGGCGCAGATGAGCCTGCGGCTGCGGTTGGACGCCGACGTCGAGATTCCGTGGATCGCCGCCGGGTGGCGGGAGCTTGATTGACGGCGAGCGTTTACCACGCGGCGCCCGCCTTGCGCGTGCCGCAGAGGGTCGTTTCCAGGCCGAGCGCATCGGCCATCGCGGCTTTGGCGAGGCACGCCGCGTCGGCTTCGGCCGCGCTGTTGCCATACGCCACTTGAATGTGGTTGCTCTTGTGGCGGGCCATCATCTGGTCGCGCGACACGCCGTAGGTCACGGCGTGCATGATGGGCCACTGAGGGGTCGTGTCGTTCCAGCGGCGCTCGGTTTCGGCCAGCGGCAGCTCGATCGCCGCCGCGCGGCCGAGGTCCATTTTCAGCCGACCGTCTTCGATGAATACCCGCGACCACACGACCTCGCCGGGCTTCGAGACCCCCTTGATCGTGCCGCCGCCGCCGGGGAAGTACATCGCCGGCTGGCGTTCGCTGGTCACGCCCGCCCACCCGTCGATGAGGTGCGAAGGCGGGACGCTGCCGGAAATCTCGAACACCCACACAAAGTCGGCGACCGTGCCGCTGCGGTCGGCGTCGCCCCACCGCAGATCGTGCAGCGTGTTTTCCACGGGCTGGCCCATTGCACGATGCACGCGGTAGGTCATCAGACCGTCGAGGCCGGCGCACTCGTCAACTTCATTGAAGTGCGGCAGCGGCTGCCCCGCGTACAGCTCGCGGCGGCCGTCGCGGCTGCGCACCGGCGGGCGGACGCTGTCGTTGAGCGTCCCCTCGACCAGGTCGCTCGCGGGCAACAAGTCTTTGAGGCCCTGCTGATACTGGATGCCGACGCAGTCGCAGCCGAAATCGTCGGCGATCCGCATCGCGGCGATGTACATCTTGCACTGCAGGAGGATTTGGGCGTCGGTGAGGTGCTCCTCGTGCTTAGGGCCGGTGAGAAACTTGGCGCCGCGGTCCTCCATCCACTTCCGCACCGCCCGGGCCTCGTCGTCGCTGGTCTGCGTCGTTTCGTAGTAGAGCGCGCTCTGGCTGAGCCGCTCCTTGAACACGCCCGTGGGGTTGAGCAGGTGGTCGGGGATGATCGCGTTGAACATCCCCATGCAGCCTTCGTCGAACACGCCCATGATCGCCTTATCACGGCGAAGCTCGTCGGCGAGCGCGCGGCCCAGGTCGCGCTCGGCCTGGCCGATCTTCGCGTCGCGGAAAGCCATCACGTGATCGAGCGGGTGATCGACGCGGCCGCGCTGGAGCCACTCGGCCAGCCGGCGGCCGAACGCGGGGTCGGCGAAGTCGTCGGCCCACAGCGTCGAGTAGGGAACGCCCGCCTTGGTGAGCGAACCGTTGAGGTTGAGCATGCCCACCAGCCCCGGCCACGTGCCGCTCCAGTTGGCAAGCGTGAGGATGGGCCCCTGGTGCGTCGTGAGCCCGTGGAGCAAATGGTGCGAGTACTGCCATACGGCTTCGGCGACGATGAGCGGCGCCGTCGGGTCGAGTTGGCGAAACACCGCAACGCCTTCCTTCTGCGAGCCGATGAAGCCGTGCCTCTCGGCCTCCTTGTAGGGGTGAGCGCGGACGATGGTCCAGCCGGCCTTCGCGACGGCAGCGACAATCTCGCGTTCCATCGCTTCTTGGGCCGCCCAGCAGCGCTGGTTGGCCGAGAGGCGCAGGTCGCCGTTGGCCATGAGGTAAACGTGCTTGGCCGGGAGCTTGGGGCGCTGGGCCGGTGTGGGTTTCGCGTACGAACTCATCGAACAAGTCTCCCTTGGGACGCCGTGTTGAACGACGCACCAGCGAAAAGATTCGAGGCCCCCGGGGCCTCAACAAGCGGCAAACGCGGGGCGTTTCGCGCTCAGCTACGATGCACTAAACTGTAACCCAACTGGGCGCGGCCGGGCAGGGCCCGCTGATTGTAGGATGCGCAGATCGGGGCGCGTCGTGCATCTCTGTCTTCGCGAATTCTTTTCACCGCCACTCCAACGATCGATTCACCATGCGCACGCATTGTCGTCGGACAGACCGTTCCTTTGCAGGGAGTGTCTTTTTTCTCGCAACATCTGCGTCTCTGACGATGGCCGCTCTCACGGGCGTCGGGCACGCCGCCGTCAGCGTCGGCGACCTGCGTTGCGAGTACCTCGACAGTCCGCTGGGGATCGACGTGCGCGAGCCGCGCCTCAGTTGGATCCTCACGTCCGACCAGCGCGGCCAGCGGCAAAGCGCGTATCAGATTCTCGTAGCCTCGACGCCGGAAAAACTCAGCGTCGACGAAGGCGACCTGTGGGATAGCGGCCGAGTGGCGACCGATCAGTCAATCCAGGTGCGTTACGCCGGCAAGGCGTTGGGCTCTCACGCGGCGTGCTTTTGGAAGGTTCGCGTGTGGGACGCCGACGGCGAGACGTCGGCGTGGAGCGAACCGGCGCGGTGGTCGATGGGCTTGCTCGATGCGGCGGACTGGCACGCCCAATGGATCGGCCTCGACGGCGACGAGGCCGTGGAGCATCTGACCGACACCAACTGGGTATGGTTCGACGAAGGCGATCCGGCCGGGAGCGTGCCGATTGGGACTCGATACTTTCGCCGCACGATTGAACTGCCCGCCGACCGCAAGATCCAGTCGGCGACGCTGCGGATCGCCGCCGACGACTTCTGTAAGATCTTCGTCAATGGGCATGACGTTGGCTCGCGCTCGGGGCATACCTCGGCGAAGGAGCTGAGCCTGACGCATCGGCTTGACCCCGGCAAGAATGTGATCGCCGTTGCGGCGGAGAATCGGGGAAATGAGCCCAATCCCGCGGCGCTCGTCGCGTGGCTGCAGGTCGAGTTTGACGAAGGCGAGCCGCTGATCGTGGTCACCGACGACCAGTGGAAGTCCACCGACAAGGAAACCGCGGGCTGGTCCGATCGCGATTTCGACGACGGCGCGTGGGGCGTCGCCAAGCTCATCGGCCAGGTCGGCATGGCGCCCTGGGGCGATGTGCGGTGCGCGGAAGACCGTCGGTTGCCGGCTCGCTATGTGCGGAAGGAGTTCGACGTGACGAAGCCGGTGCGCCGAGCCGTCGCGTATTACAGCGGTCTCGGCTCGTCGGAGCTGTTAATCAACGGCAAGAAAGTTGGCGATGCGGTGTTGTCGCCCGCGATGGCGGAGTACCCGAAGCGCGTGTACTACGTCACCGCCGATGTGACCAAACATCTTCGCCAAGGCGATAACGCGATCGGCGCCATTCTGGGCAACGGCCGGTACTACTCGCCGCGCAGCGTGTCGTATGCCGCGATGCAGAATTACGGCTTCCCCAAGCTGCTCCTGCACCTGCGCATCGAGCACGAAGACGGCTCTGTGTCGGAGATCGTCAGCGACGAAAGCTGGCAACTCAATAAGAACGGTCCCGTTATCGCCAACAGCGAGTACGACGGCGAAGAATACGACGCCCGGAAGGAACTTGGCGCCTGGACGGAGACCAGTTACGACGCCGCCGATTGGCAATCCGTGGAGATCGCCGCAACGCCGCCCGGCGCCGTCACGGCGCAGATGATCGACTCGATTCGCGTCGTCGAGACGCTCCGGCCCGTGGCAATCACCGAGCCATCGCCTGGCGTGCACATCGTCGACATGGGGCAAAACCTGGTCGGTTGGTGTCGGATCAAGGTCAACGGCCCCCCTGGGACTGCGGTCACGCTGCGCCATGCCGAGACGCTCAAACCCGACGGCCATCTGTATCTCGCCAACATCCGCGGGGCGCTCGTCACCGACATCTACACCCTGCGCGGCGACGGAGAGGAAACTTGGGAGCCGCAATTCACGTACCACGGGTTCCGCTTCGTCGAAGTGACCGGCTGGCCCGGCAAGCTAACGGCGGACGATATCGAGGGCCGCGTGGTGCACGACGATCTCCGTACAGCCGGCGAATTCGCCTGCTCCAATCCGCTTTTAAATAAGATCTACCAGAACGTCGTGTGGGGCACCCGCGGCAACTACCGCAGCGTGCCGACCGACTGCCCGCAGCGCGACGAGCGGCAGGGCTGGCTGGGCGACCGCGGCGAGGAGTCGCGCGGCGAGATGTACCTGTACGACAACGCCGCCCTGTTCTCGAAATGGTTGCAGGATATCGAAGACTCGCAGAAGGACACCGGCAGCGTCCCCGATGTGTGCCCGGCCCACTGGCCGATCTACTCGGACAACGTCACCTGGCCTTCCACTACTGTGCTGCTGCCCAATTCGCTGCACCGACAATTTGGCGACGCGACCATCATCGCCCGACACTACGACAGTGCAAAACAGTGGGTCGATTACATGCTCACCTTCGCCAAGGACGGCATCATCGACCGCGACTCCTACGGCGATTGGTGCGTGCCGCCCGAGGACCCGGCGCTCATCCACTCAAAGGACCCGCAGCGGCAGACGAACAAAGCGCTGCTGGCCACGTCCTATCTCTATTACGACCTGCGGCTGATGGAGCGATTCGCGGCCATGATCGGCAAACACGAAGACGCCGCACGCTGGGCCAAACTGGCCGACGACACGAAGGCGGCGTTCAACAAGCAGTTCTACAACGCCGAGCTCGGGCAGTACGACAACGGCTCGCAAACCTCCTGCGTCTTGCCATTGTACTTCGGTCTCGTGCCGGACGACGAGCGGCAGCGCGTTTTCGACCGGCTGATTCGTAAGATCACCGAGGAAACGAACAACCACATCGGCACCGGGCTCATCGGCGGGCAGTATCTCAATCGCGTGCTCGCGGCTGGCGGCCGCAGCGACCTGGCGTACACGATCGCCGCGCAGGAGGATTACCCGAGCTGGGGCTACATGGTGGGGCAGGGCGCCACGACCATTTGGGAACTGTGGAACGGCGACACGGCCGACCCTGCGATGAACTCGGGGAACCACGTCATGCTCGTGGGCGACCTGGTGATCTGGCTCTACGAAAACCTCGCAGGAATCCGGCCCGACGAGGACGACCCGGGGTTCAAGCACATCGTCATGCGGCCGGAGCCCGTGCCGGGACTTGCGTGGGTGAAGGCGAGTCACCATTCGCCGTATGGGCGGATCGAGAGTTCGTGGCAGAAGAAGGGCGAGTCATTCGCATGGCAGATTGCCGTGCCGGTGAACGCCACCGCGACGGTCTCGATTCCTGCCAAGGACGCCGGTCGCGTCACGGAGGGCGGCAAACCGTTGGACAAGGCCGAGGGCGTGAACGTGGTCGCCGCCGGCGATGGCTTCGTCGAAGTCCGCGTCGGCAGCGGGAAGTACGACTTCTTGGTTGAGTAGGCGTATGCGAACAATGATCACCTCGAAAGGCGGCGGTCTGGCGATCGTCCTGTGTGCATTGCTGGGGGCGCCGTTGCACGCCGAAGATTCTCCCGCCGACGCGGATGCGGACTACACGCGCGTGATCAACGAGCGCTCCGATAAGATCGTCGTGCAGCTTGGCATCGAGAACGACGCAGAGAAGTTGCGAGTGCGAGACCTGATCGCCGACCAGTATCGCAAGCTCAGCACGATTCACGACGCCCGCGGCGCCGGCACGATGACAGCCGAGAAAGCCCAAGCCGAACAGTACGCGGCGCACCGTCGGTTCGTCGCGCAGCTGGAATCACGTCTCACGTCCGAGCAGGTCAACCAAGTGAAGGACGGCCTCACCTACGGCGTCGTGCCGCACACGTATCGAGCGTATCTCGATTTGCTGCCGCCGCTCACCGACGAGCAACAACGCGAGATTATGGCGCACCTGTTGGAGGCCCGCGAATACGCCATGGATGCCGGCAGCGCCGACGAAAAGCACTCCTGGTTCGGTAAGTACAAAGGCCGCATCAATAACTACCTCTCCGCCCAAGGCTACGATCTCAAACGCGCGGAACGGGATCGCGCGGCCAATTCCAAGTAACTGCATACCGCGGGAAGCAGTCAATTCAACCGCGGATTTCGCAGATCGCGCGGATAGGAGAAGTCGGTGCCTTCGATCCGCCAACTACTCAGACGCCGTCTCCTCAACAATCCGCGCAATCTGCGGTTGGTTTTCCCACGTGCGAGAGTGGCAGCGGCCCGACGCTGGGCGACGATGGGCACGGCGGCTTGGTGGTTGGCTTACGTCGCACCGACCCTGGCGCAAGAGTCGCGCAGCGTTTTGACAGTTGCCCAATTGCGGTGCGAGTACGCTGTTGATCCCTTGGGCGTTGACCTGGCGAAGCCGCGCCTGTCGTGGATTGTCGAAAGCGACGAGCGTGGTGAGCGGCAAACCACCTATCAGATTCTCGTCGCGACAACGCCCGAACGACTCGCTCGCGGCGAAGGCGACCTATGGAACAGCGGCCACGTTGAGTCCGACGAGACGCTTCATGTACCCTATGCTGGCGTCGCGTTGCGCTCGTCTCAGCCAGTATTCTGGAAGGTCCGCGCATGGGATAAGGATGCAGCGCCGAGCGATTGGAGCAAGCCGGCCACGTGGACGATGGGCGTGCTTCGCGACGGCGACTGGCGCGCCAAGTGGATCGTCGCCCCATGGTCCAGCGAATCGCTGCTAGTGCGCCGCGAATTCCAAGTCAAGCCCGGATTGAAACGAGCGATCGTTCACCTTTGCGGCCTCGGTCAGTTCGAGCTGTCGCTCAACGGCGTCAAGGTGGGCGACAACCTGCTCTCGCCCGGCTGGAGCAAATACAACAAAACGTGCCTCTACGAAACGCACGACGTCACGGCCCTACTGCGCCAAGGCGCCAACGCCGTCGGCGTGACGCTCGGCGACGGCATGTACCACACCGAGCGTCGCAACCGCTTCAGCAAGTTCCAGGGCTCGTTCGGCCCGCAGCGGCTGTTCGGCCAGATCGAGCTGGAATACGCCGACGGCGGGCGCGAAGTCATCGCCACCGACGAATCGTGGCAGGTAACTCGCGGCCCGGTAACGTTCAACGACGTCTACGGCGGCGAGGATTTCGACGCCCGGCTCGTGCCGCCAGGCTGGAACGAACCCGGCTTCCACGGCGATGGTTGGGTGAGCGCCGTCGAGCTAATGCGGCCCAGCGGCGTGCTGCGGGGGCTTAGCGCCTCGGCCCCGCCGCTTCGAGCGATCGAGACCGTCAAGCCGATTGCCGTGAAAACGCTCAGCGCGTCGCGCGACGTGATCGACCTGGGACAGAACGCCTCGTACATCCCGCGGATTCGCGTCGCCGGTCCCGCGGGGAGCACAATCCGGCTGACGCACGCGGAAGTCGTCCACGCCGACGGCTCGATCAACCGCGACTCGTGCGGCGGCAACCGCGGCGGCGCGTGGTGGCAATACACGAAGGCTACCGACAGCGAGGAAACATGGTTCCCGCAATTCTTCTACGCAGGCTGCAGGTATTTGCAGGTCGACAAGTTTCCCGCCGGCGAGGGCGGCGCGCTGCCGCAGCTCACGGAGATCGAAGGCGTCGTCGTCCACTCGATCGCCGCGCCGACGGGCGACTTCGCCTGCTCCAACGACCTGCTCAATCGCATCCGCACGCTTGTGCGGTGGGCGCAGCGGTCGAACATGGTCTCGGTGCTCACCGACTGCCCGCATCGCGAGAAGCTCGGCTGGCTCGAGCAATACCACCTCAACGGCCCGGCGATTCGCTACGAGTTCGACGTGCCGCGGATCTTCGTTAAGGGGATGCGCGACATGGCCGACTCGCAGACGGCCGACGGGCTGATCCCCAACATCGCGCCCGAGTACACGGTGTTCGACGGCACGTTTCGCGCGGCGGCCGAATGGGGCGCCGCGTTTTTGCTCGTTCCCTGGCAACAGTACCAGTTCACCGGCGACCCATCGCTGCTCGCCGAATACTACCCGCAGTTGCAGAAGTATTTGGAGTACCTCGCGTCGCGGGCCGCGGATCACATTCTCGACGAGGGACTGGGTGATTGGTACGACGTGGGGCCCGCGAAATCCGGCTTCTCGCAATGGACGCCCCCGCCGATCACCGCCACGGCGTTTTACTTTCAGGACGCCAAGTTGATGCACCAGATCGCGACGCTGCTCGACAAGCCCGACGACGCGGCCCGCTACGCGAAGCTGGCCGACGACATTCGCGCGGCATGGCGCCGCAAGTTCCGCAACGCCGACGGCACATACGCCACGAATTCGCAGTGCACCAATGCGCTGGCGCTAGTGATGGACCTCGCCGAGCCCGGCGACCGCGACGCCGTGTTCGCGGCGCTCGTGAACGACGTCCGCCAGCGCGGCAACGCGGTGACCGCCGGCGACGTGGGGTTCCGCTATCTTCTACTCGCGCTCGCCGCTGGCGGCCGGTCGGACGTGATCAATGACCTCGTCAATCAGAACGACAAGCCGGGTTACGGCTACCAGCTCAAGCAGGGCGCCACGGCGCTCACCGAGGCGTGGGACGCCAGCCACAACTCATCGCACAACCACTTCATGCTCGGGCAGATCATCGAGTGGTTCTACAAGGACCTCGTCGGCATCGACGGCGATCCGGACGCGCCCGGCTTCAAGCGGATCGTCATCCGCCCAACGCCGGTGGGCGACCTCCAGTGGGCCCGTGCGAGCTACGAATCGGTGCGCGGCACGATCGCCGTCGAGTGGCGCCGCGACGGCAAGCGGTTCACGCTCCGCGTCACGATCCCCGCCAACACGACGGCCACGGTGTTCATGCCGGCTAAGTCGGCCGATGGCGTGACCGAAGGCGGCGCCCACGCGTCCGAGGCCGTCGGCGTGCAGTTCCTCCGCACCGAGGGGGACCGCGCCGTGTACGCGGTCGAATCGGGGCGATATGAGTTTTCGTCGGCATTTTAACGCAGTTCGTGGCGCCGTTGACACCTGCCAATCGCCCAATTCTACTGGATCGACCTACCTGAGGGACCGCGGCCCCAAAACGGTAGTGGGTCATGTTGTCGCTGTCACTTTGAGGTCGGCCGAGAAGTCCGCACGCAAGTCTGCCAACCGGACCCCTCGGCCGACCTCTGGGTGACGAAACAGGCCCACGACCCCAAAACGGATGCCGCCGGTCTCGTGCAGCGCGGCGCTGCGAGACGCTTTCTCCGCCGCTTCCCCGCAAGATCACCAGGAGCCCGTTCGATGCGCAAGCTCGCACTCATTGTTCTCGTCACCCTCTCCGCCGCCGGCGCCTCTCGGCCAGCGTCTGCGGTGTTGCCGTTCTTCAAGGTGTTCGACGAGGTCTACTTGACCGAGCACGAGAACGAGGAATTCGTGAAGACGACCCGCAGCCTTAAAGTGAAGTGCATGGTTTGCCATCAGGGCAAGAACCGTAAGAACCATAATCCGTACGGGATTCATCTCGTACCGTTGTTGGATAAGAAGGAACACTTCCGCGACCCTGAAGCGGTCAAGGCGGCCCTGGCGAAAGTTGGCGCCATGCACAGCGATCCCGACGACGAGACCAGCCCGACCTACGACGACCTGATCAAGGCCGGCAAGCTCCCTGGCGGGACGCTCGAAGAGGTTATGAAGGAGCCGGAGAAGAAGGAGTAGAGATTTGCGGCGCAGTTGGCGCGGACTTGTGCCGTCACGCTGAGGTCGGCCGAGGCGTCCGGCCATAAGTCTGCAAACCGGATCCGTCGACGGACCTCGGGGTGACAAGACAGCCCGGCTACCGACTAGCCGCCGCGCTCGCAACACCTGAAATGCGAGTCATCGCCGCCTTCCGGCTCGTCGTCAGCGTCGCCGTCATGAGCACAGCGACGATCGCCAACAGCACGCCACTGCGGCGGCGCATGGCCGGCGCCGCGTCGCCCATCGTCACCGCGGCGAGCGACTGCAAAAGCCCCAGCGCCGCCGCGACGCCTGCCAGCAGGCTCGCGCTGGCCGCGACCGTCTCGCCCAGCATCGCGTTCCGCTCGGCGTCGCCGCTTGTCAGCAGCAGCCACAGCCCCACGGGCAGTTGAACAAGCGACGCCGCGAGGGCCACTCCGGCCAGGCGTCTGAAGACGCCGTTGCTCTCGGACGCCTCCGCCTCGCCGCGCTTTGGCCACATCGCAATGATCGCCGCCGCCGCCAACGATGCGAGCGTGAAATGGACCCACAGCGCGAGCACCTCCGGCCGCGCCGACAGCCGCACGAGATCCACCCGCGGGATTTGCTCGGCGGTCGTCCACCGTGGATCAGCCGCCAGCTTGCCGATGACCGCCATCAGCGGCGGAAAGTGGTAGAGCAGATTCGAAGTCGACGCCAGCGCGAGCCCCCACGCGAGGACCAGCCTGCGTCGACGCCCGCCGGCGCCCAGCGCCCATAAGAGAGCCGCCATGCACCCGGCCGAGAACGCCAGTTCGGCCCCAGCAAACCAGTAGGCTGTCGCCGGAAACCGCGCGAGCGCCGCCCGCAACCCAGCATTTGGCGCCGCGAGCAATCCGCAGCCGAGGACCACGCCGAGCGCCAGCGCCGCCAGCGATTGCCGCGCCAGGCGTTGAGCCAACGTGCCGCGCGGTCCTTCTCCGCCGCCCGCCAGCCACGCGGCGACCAACGGCCCCGCGGACGCAATGTTCACGGCCAACAGGTGGACCGCAAGCACGAGTATGATGAAGGTTGCGCCCATGGATGCTCCTAGTGTGCCATCTTACTCGCCGCTGAAAGCGTCGGGCAGGCGTCGGCGCTCGGGGGCGCGCCTGGCCTCGACGGGTATACCAGCGATCCGGCCGCCGCGGGGCGACGTAGGGATCATTCCGAAGTTTTCTCAAAAACTAGCGCGAACTTTCGCCGCCTGCCGACATCTACTAGGTAGCGACGAAACATCGAGCGTTTTGTCGGGTAGACTTCACGAGGAGGAAATGCTTTCCATGTTCTGGTCAAGTCAAATACGCACCGCATTGACTGCCAATGCACTGCTCGCGGCGACGAGTTTGCCGGCGGAGATCGCCGGCTTGCCGTTTGCGCTGCTCACCAAAGGTGAGCGGGCGAACGAACAGCCGAACTACGCGCCCGCGAGCAATAGAAGGCGCCGATGACGCTTGGCCAAACTCTTGAAAAGAGCCACCAAGGCCCGGCGTCGACGCGACGCCGGGCCTTTTTTGTTGGCCCTCGTCGCGCGCAGACGCCCACGCCGTGAGAATGGGCTGGTAGCTGAGACGGTCTAGCGGCGGTCTGAAGAACCGCAGACGAGGATTCGAGCGCCTCCCGGCCCACTCGCGCGCCCAAAGTGCGCGCACAACGAAGCAAACATGGCCCGTTCGACTTCCGGTGAGGTCGTCGGTTTTTCAAGCCGACGCGGTTGGGTTCGACTCCCACACGAGCTACTGAGGGAAGACTGTAGGCCGTAGACCGTAGGCTGGAGAGGAGAGTAGCAACTCATGTCTTATTCCGACCTACAGTCTACAGCCTAGTGCCTACAGCCTCCCACGGTAGTCGAGGGCTGGTTGCCCATGCCCGCCTGATACGCGGGTCGCGCTGCGTTCGATTCGCAGGGCTACCACTGAACCGGAGAAAACCAAACCATGTCCCTTCGCTGGAAACGCACATCACGAAGTCGCGCGAGGCTCCGTGGTGTCAACGGCCAACATACTCGCCTTTTAAGCGACGGGATGAGAGTTCGAGTCTCTCCGGGGCCACTGGATTGCTGACAACGCGGGCGAGGAAGGTCTGGTTGACCTGCTGAGCCTTATAAGCACGGCGCGCTGGGTTCAATTCCCTCGCTCGCCCACTGGAGGAAACGCACGGGGTTGAAGCAGAAAGGCAATTGCACCTGCCTCTTAAGCAGCCGTGTTGTGAGTTCGACTCTCACCAGCCCCACTGAGGAGGCTTGAGACTTGAGGCTTGAGGTAGAAGGACGAAGTTCGCCACAACTTCTTCTCTTCGGCCCCAGGTCTCAAGCCTCACGTCTCCAGCCTGCTCTTTGACAATTCGACAAGCCAAAACTGCGTCCGTGGTGTAGTGGTTGCACGCTACTTTGCCAAGGTGGAGGTGCGGGATCGTAACCCGCCGGATGCTTTTGACTGCGCGTGGGGAAGTTTGGCATCCCGCGAACCTCGGGCGTTCGAGATCGCTGGTTCAAATCCAGCCGCGCAGACTCAGCCTCTCGGAGAGGCCAAACAGATTGTGCGGAGGGGCAACTGTTGGTAGTTGCGCGCGCCTGTTAAGCGCGTACCCGCTGGTTCGATCCCAGCCTCCGCAGCTTGCAGGAGCGGACTACCGCCCTGCGCACAGTCGCCACTGGCGACTGTGCTCGGTTGCTCGTATTGGCCCCTGGTGTAGTGGTCGCACGACTGGCTCTGAACCAGTCGGACGCCGTTCGATTCGGCGGGGGCCTGCTGTGACGCGACGTGGTGTAAAGGTCAGCATGACTGCCTTTGAAGCAGTGGGAGTCGGCTCGATACCGACCGTCGCCGTTTGAGGAAGCTGTCCGGATGGTCGAGGACGCCGTCTCGAAAACGGTTGCCCGCAAGGGCCGGGGGTTCGATTCCCTCAGCTTCCGCTTTTAGTCCTGTAGCTCAGCAGCAAGAGCAGCTCTCTTACAAAGAGACGATCGGGGGTGCGAGTCCCTCCAGGGCTACTGATGTATGCCAGGGTAGCCCAATTGGCAGGAGGCGCCTCGCTTAGAACGAGGACAGTGCGGGTTCGAATCCCTCCCCTGGCACTCTTACTCCCGTGGTCCAGTCCGGAGTGGACGCCTCCCTGTCACGGAGGAGATCGCGAGTTCAAATCTCGTCGGGAGTGCTCGCCAAGGTACGCAACAGGAAAAGCGGCGAAGCTCAAACCTTCGTGACTCCGTGGGAGCAAGTGCTGCCGCCGAGCGATAGCGAGGATGAAGGCAGCACGCGGTAGTCCTTGCGAAGCAACCGACTCCCGCCCTTGGCACTTGGGTCGTGTCCCTTGCGGCTGGCTGTAAACCAGTTGCCTAAAGCAAGGTGGCGGCAGGAGGTTCGATTCCTTCACGACCCATTGCGCCCCGTTGGTCTCGTGGTAGGACGCCAGGATCTCAGGTGAGGAAAGGCCGGATCGATACCGGCACGGGGTGCTCGCGACCGAGTGGTGGAACTGGTAGACACGCGACGCTCAGAACGTCGCGCCGCGAGGCGTGGGAGGAGCGAATCTCCCCTTGGTCACTAGCGAGTGAAGGATCCGGTTGAGCCTCATAAGCTCGATTCGCTTGGTTCGATTCCAAGGCTCGCTATCTCAGTTCACTGGGCAGGCATGTTCCAAGGGGGCGACTGATCCTTGCAAGATCGGTGCGGGGAGTTCGATTCTCCTCCTGTCCACTACGATCCGCGAAACACGATACGATCCGCTGAACACCGCGACTTCGTCCAAGACAAATGAATCGCGGTCCATCTGTCGGGCAAAGCACGAATTACATTTTTGGCGACATAATTCGAAGACCTTTCCACACCAGGAGTTACATGCTGTTTCGAGGTGAACATGCACTTAGTTGGCGACATGATTCCTTCCCAAGCGGCGCGTCCAAACACTGGGCGCGTACCGCAACCATCGATGAAGGTCGGGCAATCAACGTGTTATCGAGCAGGGCTCGTTGGTATGTGTTCATATATACACATCTTGGTGGCCAAAAGATAGAGGCTGTTTGCACTTTTTTCCCCCGTAACGGCGCGGGGACAAGCGGTGTTCTGGAAGGCAGCCGGATAAGGCTAGCCGGGCCGGTTTGCTAAACCGTGCGACTTCGCAAGAGGTCATGTGGGTTCAAGTCCCACGCCTTCCGCTGTGACCGATCCCGAAGTGGTCGAGGGGCCTGGCTGTGAAGTGAGGCGTCAGGCGGTTCGAGTCCGCTCGGTCACCCTGTCCCGCGAGTGTGGTGGAACGCACGACGATCTTCTAAATCGCCAGGCGAGGTTCAAATCCTCGGCGGGGCGCTGACTTTGAGGTCTCCCATGAAATCCCTACAAAAACCCGTGCTGGTCCTGAACAAGAACTGGCAGCCCGTGCATGTCGCCACCGTGGCGCGTGCGCTGGTGCTGCTCTGGAAAGATGCTGCGCGCGTCGTCGATGCGGCCGACTACCAGACGTTCTCGTGGGACGACTGGTCGCAGTTGCGGCCCCGCGATGGCGATCCGTTCATGAGCGGCGTAAATATCCGGATGCGCGTGCCGGAGGTGATCACGCTCTCGGACTACGATCGGCTGCCGAGCCGCGCGGTGACGTTCAGCCGGCGCAACATTTTCAAGCGAGACCACTTTCAGTGCCAGTATTGCGGCGTCAATCCGGGCGGCGAGGAGCTCACGATCGACCACGTGGCGCCGCGCGCTCAGGGGGGCGTTTCGAGCTGGGCGAACTGTGTGCTCGCTTGCATCGATTGCAACAAACGGAAGGCCGACCGCACGCCGAAGCAGGCCGGGATGAACCTCAGGAAGGCGCCGACGTGTCCGACATGGAGACCGGTCTACGCCGATCACCGCACGCGGCTGGAGAGCTGGTCGAAGTTCATCAGCGAGGCGTACTGGAACGTGGAATTGCAGAAGTGAACGAGCGGGCTGTCGGCCATCGGCTGTCAGCTTTCGGCCAGATG
>JBIOVA010000189.1:0-39334 GCA_044867485.1 Lacipirellulaceae bacterium
AAGCGCTGCGTTGCGCATCGCGCTGGCGGCTGAGAGCGAAGAGCGAGCGCGATCATATCAATCGATTTGGGTGTACATGTCAAGTAGCGAGCCCGCATAACGTCACGGTTTCACAACATTTTCATCATTTCATGAACGACGCGCTGGGGTGAACGCCCCACGGATTGCGCTTGCACTTTTCCGAGACATTTCGCAGGGTTTTCACCCGACTTGCTCCACAGCGGTAGAATTGAAAGGTTTAATGAATGGCAAACAGCCCCCGCCAAGAAGGGAGTCGCCATGATCACGCGCATCCGCACATGGACCCACGTCTCAGCCGTCGTAACACTGGCGTTAACATTTCAAGTCGCCGACAACCAAGGCGACCGACGCCGAGAGGACGCGCGCCGCGTGCTGCAAACTCACCTCACGAAGTACGAATCCGCGGCGCCGGGCGAGCTGCGCGATCTGAAGTTCAAGCCGCTTGGCCGGTCGTACCCGCGGTGTGAATTTTTTACCCTTCGGTTTCCGCGTTACCCGGTGGAGGTCGCCCCCCCGGAGCCCTTGAAGTCGAGCAACGTGTTTGCCGTATGCGGCGATCAAGTCACGCTGATCAACGATGAGCAACAACTGGAGAAGTTCTTTACGACCTATCCGCCCGTTCTGGCTGGCGACCAGGCTCTCGCTGACGCGACGCGAAGCTGGCTTTACGTCGTGCGAGAATTGCAGAAGGACGGATTCTTCGAGTTCGCGCGCCCGTCGGTCACGCTGAGCGACGACAGTTCTGAGGGCGTCGTCGAGGTGGTCGAGAAACGCGGCGACCAAGGCAAGCTGACCGTCCACATGGAGCTTGTCGACGGGAAGTTGAAAATCGTCCGGTCGGTTGCTGACGTTCAACAGGGGATTCGCCCCCGATGCCAGGCAAGGCGCCTCTTGGACAACGATCCGGCGGTGCGCGAGATCATGAAGCGCGACATCCTAGTCATGGGGAGCGCCTGCAAACCCTATCTTGACGAAGTTCGCGCCGACGCCAGCCCCGAGCTGCGCCAAGCGATCGACGAGGTCTGGCGGCAAATCGTTGATGAGGGGCGGTAACGTCGCGAAGCTGGCTCGCGTGATTCCTCGAAGCCGAATGTGCGCCGAGCGTGCCGGCTGCGCCGCCCAAGTGGGCGAGGGCGCCAATGTGGGCCGCCCGAGGGAGGGAGCGCGCTCCGCTGCGGCGGACCTTCGTGAGCGCGGCTAACGGGGTTTTCTCGCAAAACTTTCTTGGGGTACTACGAGGCGTTGCCGGCGGCTAGCGGGGGGGCCAAGATGGAGAATGGGGGCAAAAAGCGTTGCGGAATGTAAGAATCTCGGCCATTCGGGACATCAACCCACGGACTGGGGGAAGGCGGATTGATGCGTGTCAAAAATTGCTGGCGAATTCGGGGGTGCGCCGCGCTGGCGATGGCGTGGGTCCTGTTGAGCGCCGCTGCGCCGCGCGCCGTCGCCGCTCCGCCGGGGTCGGGGTGGTTTCTCATTCAAGCCGACGAGTTCTCCGGCGCGGCGGTCGACCCCGTGAAGTGGGCCACCCAGTATCAATGGGGCCGCACGCACAACCATGATGCGTACATGCTCGACTCGGCGGTGACGCAGAGCGGCGGCTTACTCCATCTGCGGGCGACGCGGGAGGACACCAGCGGCAAGCCGTATTCCTCGGGCGTGATCAGCTCGCACGATACGTTTCGGTACACCTATGGGTACGCCGAGATGCGACTGCGGTTGACGAACCGTCGCGGGTCGTGGCCGGCGTTCTGGATGCTCGACTCGGGATGGCCGCCGGAGATCGACGTCATGGAGTACCCCCTGTTCGTGAGCGAAGGGGCGGGAGTGAACGAGGACCGATATTACGCCAACAGCCACTGGAACAACGGCTCGGGCAATCAGTCCAACGGCGAATGGCTCGACCGCAACGTCGATCTGGGGTCGGCTTTTCACACGTTCGGGCTCGAGTGGACGGCGACGAATCTGCGGTACTACTTCGACGGCGTGCTGGTGAAGAACGCGACCGTGCAGACGACGTCGTTCCAGAACATGTATACGATCTTCAACCTGGCGGTCGGCGGTTGGCCGGGGGGCCCGTCGACGGCGCAGTTTCCCGAAGGGGCGACCGACGTGGCGAGCGCCGACTGGTTCCGCGTGTGGCAGAAGCCGTCGACCAGCGTGCCGGCGGATACCGCGTGGATATACAACGGCGCGTCGACCGGCTCGTGGAGCACGGATGGGAACTGGTCGAACGGCCAGCCGCGGTACGAGCAGCAGCGGGTGAGTTTTAATACGCTCGCGGGGCGCCCGTCGATGATCGTCACCTGGAACGATTCGAAGACGGTGGGCGAAGTGCATCTCGACGGCGCGACGGCGTATGCCCTGGGGCAGGCGGGCGGGGCCGTGGAGAACCTAATGTTCGCGGATGCGCCGTCGGGGTGGGGGCTGTTGAGCGTCGACGGCGGGACGGCGACGCACTTGGTCCACGCGCGGCTCGATGCGTGGAGCAATCTGCACGTCAACAACGTCGGCGCGGGAACGCTGCGGCTCACGAACAACATTGTGGGCCAGGCGCGGCCCGACAGCTCGAGCCCGACGGGCGTCACAGGCGGGATTGTGCGGTTCACGGGGGGCGGGCTGACGCAGTTCACGGGGCTCGGCTCGTACCAACGCGACACGCGGCTGGAGAGCGGCGCCAACGTGATCGTCAGCCAGCGGCTGTACCAGGAGAACACGGTGTACGCCGACGCGGCGGTGCGGATCAGCGGCGGCTCGAAGCTGCAGATCGTCAACCTGAATGATGCGGGAACGACGGGCGCGTCGCTCGGGTATTTGTCGAACGGCGCCGACAGGATCGTGGTGGACGGCGGGACGCTGTCGCTAATCGGCGTGACGAATTCGACGCGGGGGCTGACGATCGGGGCGGGCGGGGCGACGATCGAGGCTCAGGCGACGACGAATGTGACGCTCGCCGACGTGGCGGGGTCGGAGCTTGTCAGCACCGCGGGCGGCCACCTCACGCTGGCCGGCGAGGGCGTCGGCGTGTTTAACAAGGCGCTGGGCGGCGGCGGCAAGGTCATCAAACAGGGCGCGGGAGCGTGGGAACTGCGGTCGATCAACTCTTACACCGGCGGCACGGAGGTCGACGAGGGCGAGCTGATCGTCACGGGCCGCACGGGCGTTGGGCTGACGACCGTGGCGGCTGGTGCGCGGCTGAGCGGCCATGGGATCCTCAACGTGGTCGACATGGGCGGGTCGCTCGCGCCCGGCACAAGCGTGGGCACGATGCGGGCGACCAGCGTAGTGCTGGGCGGGGAGTCGACGCTGGAAATCGAGTTGTTTGACCTCGCGTCGGCGGACCTGCTGGAGGTGGCCACGACGTTGACGATCGGCGAGGGGGCAGCGCTGGCGGCGACGTGGGCGGAAGGCAGCACGTATGTGCCTGCGCTCGGGGATTCGTTCACGATTGCGACCGCCGCGGGCGGGATCGTCGGCAACGGGTTCGATGAGTTATCGCTGCCGCCACTGCCGGGATTTGACTGGAACGTCGACTACACGAGCAACGCGATCTCGCTGGAGGTCGTCGCGGCGACTGGCAATCCGGCGGACTTCAACGGCGACGGCGCCGTGGACGGCGCCGATTTTCTGGCGTGGCAGCGCGGGTTGGGAAGGACCGAAGGAGCGACACCGGCCGACGGCGACGCCAACGGGGACGGCGCGGTCGACGCCGCCGACATGATCGTCTGGCAAGAGCAGTACGGCCAAGGGCCTCCGGAAGAACTGGCGGCGGCGATTCCGGAGCCGGGCGCTGCCAGCATGGCGAGCATCTTCGCCGCGATTGCGGTCGTCTGCCGCCGCAGGGCCGCTTGATGCGCTGCGTCAATCCAGCTCTTCCAGCCACACGCGCAGCTCGTTGTCGTACTCGCTGGCGAGGTCGCCGATCACCAGGCTGCGCTGGAAGTCGGCCAGGCCGTCGGGGCCGGTGTTGGCGTCCTCGGCGCTGCCGTAGCGCAGCAGCGGGTCGGGCGCCGTGAGGCGGCGGCAGAAGGTCATCAACAGCTCACTGTCGGCGACGTCGTCCGGCAGAATGCGCTCCAAGCGCTGCGGGAGCGTCCACTTCGCTTCGAGCAGCTCGCCCAGGCTGTTGAGCCCGGCAAACAGCGGACGCCCGGCAAGCATCTCGATGAATACGTAGCCGAGGCTCGCCAGGTCGCTGCGAGGCGTGAACTCGTTGCGTTCGAGCATTTCCGGCGCGGCGTACTGCGGCGTGCAGGTGCGCTGCTCGGGCATGTTGTTGAGGTGGAGGGCGGAACCGATGTCGACGATCTTCGCGTTGCCCGTGCGCTTGACCATGATGTTGGCCGGCTTGAGGTCGCCGTGAACGATCTCTTCGCGGTGCAGCGCGGCGAGGGCCGAGAGGCACTGGCGAATGATCGAGGCGGCGATGCCCGGCTTGAGCCGCGGCCGCACGGGGCCAGCGGTGACGATCACGTTGTTGATGTATTCCCAGCGGCGGCCGCTCACGCGCTGCTGGACGCGGGCCAGCATCGCGGGCGTCAGTAGGCGGTCGAGGTCGTAGCCGTCGACCCACTCCATCTCCATGATGCGGATGCGATTCCGCTCGATGAAGTTCTGCACGTCGAGCAGCGAGTCGTGCTGGATTTGGGCGACCGAGCCGGCGACCTGGGCGATGCGGGCCATCGCGTTGTCGTAGGCCTGTTGGCTGGGGAACCGTTCGGGCGAGAACACTTTCAGCGCGACCGGCAGCGTGAAATTATCGCAGCCGCGGCGGTCGCTGAGGTAGACGACGCCCTGGCCGCCGGTGCCCAGCAGGCGGCGGAACCGTAAGTGCTCGGTCCAGCCGAGGTGCTGGCCTTCCAGGAGCTGTTCGTAGCGTTCGTAAAGATCGGTGGGACAGCGGTTGGCTTCGTGGCCGTCAAATGTGATCGTGCGCGTCCCTTGCAGGATCGTCGTGGAGGGATTCATTCAATGCCTGTGTGTCGAGGAGTCGCGGCGCTGGGTTCTGCCCCGTGAAGGCAAGCGCGTCGTCCTTGGCGAGCTTGTCTCCACGCCCTTGCGCGGCGTGTGGGCGGCCGACCGGCGGGTGGCGTCGGCCGCACGTGTTACTAGTCATTCTAATCAGCGGCTTGCAAAAAGGTCTAGTTCGTAAACTGGGCAAGTTGGCGTGGGAACGGGGGAAACGTGGCGGTTGTGCGCCCTTGGCGAGAGTCGAGTGCGCGTTTTTGTCATTCTGAGGTCTGCCGAAGAATCTTGCTTCGCTCGCCCTGAAAGTTGACATCGTTCAGGATGCTGCAGGCAAGTCCCTTCGGCGAACGCGCTCCGCTGCGGAAGACCTTCGCGTCGCGGCTAACAGGAGAGTGCGCCTGCCACAGTTAGACCCATCAGGGCTCGAACAGGATCGCGCGGCGCTCGGGGAAACCGAGCGGTTTGTCGACAAGGTTGATCAGCGGCTCGCCGGCGCGATAGCGGCGGATGTTCTCGCAGAAGAGGTTGGTCATATCGTCGATGCGGCTTTTCCGCTGACCGCCGACGTGCGGGGTGATGATCACGTTGCGAGCGTCCCACAAGGGGCTGTCGGCCGTGAGCGGCTCGACCTCGGTGACGTCGACGCCGGCGCCCCACAAATGGCCGCTTTCCAGCACTTTCACGAGGTCGCGTTCGACGACCAGCGGCCCGCGGGCGACGTTGATCAGCACGGCGTCCTTGGGCAGGAGCCGGAGGCGGCGAGCGTCGATCATGCCGCGGGTGTGGTCGTTCAGCGGCGCGGCGAGGACGAGCACGTCGACGCGCGGCAGGACGTCGTCCATGGCGTCGGCCGGCAGGATTTCGTCGACCTCGGGGCAAGGGCGATCCGTAAACCAGTCGGTGGCGACGATGGTGGTCTCAAACGCCTTGAGCACGTGAGCCAGCCGTCGGCCGTTGCCGCCCAAGCCGACGATGCCGACGCGGGCTCCATGCAAGTCGCGCGTGGGTCGGCGGGTGAAGTCGCGGGTGCGCTGCTGATGGAAAAACGTCGTGAGATTCCGGAGTACGCCCAAAAGTAACGCGAGCGTTTGGTCGGCGACCTGTTTGGCAAGGACGCCAGAAGCGCTCGTCACAACGATGTCCGACGCGACGACGCTCGGCACGAGACAGTGGTCGAGGCCTGCGGCGGAGGATTGAATCCACCGCAATCGCCCGCGGCGCACGGTTTCGTCCCACGGGACAGGGACTTTGGGATGGCCGCAGAAGACGTCGGCCTCGGAGAGTTCGTGCGCAATTCGCTCTTGTCCCGCGTCGACAATCTCCGCCTCCGGCCACGCACGCTGGATGCGGGAAACGTGTTTCTCTTCGACGGGGTAACAAAGGACGATTCTCATGCTTAACCACTTTAGCAAGTCGTCGCGGCCCTGGAGGGTCGCGGGGCTGTGCCGTAAAATACCGAGACGGTCGCGGTGTGGGAACGCGGCCTATCGGGCTTCTCCGCGACTTGTTCTCTAGACCCCCGTTGGGCGGCTGCCGTGAACGAAGAAACTGGCCCCTCGTGTGCCGTCCCCCGTTGGCCATGGGGCGTGGTCGTCTCGATTGTCCTCTTGCGGCTGGTGGTCGGCTGGCATTTCTACAGTGAGGGGACCAAGAAGCTAGCGTACGACAAGGGCACGGGCGACCTGCGCGTGGCGTTCTCGGCTGAGCCGATGCTGCGGACGGCGGTCGGGCCGCTGGCCGAGCGAATCAAAGGCAATCTGCCGAACTTCCACCAGTGGGAAACGCTGCTGGCCGTGCGGAAGTCGGCGGCTGACGCGGCGGCCGACGCCCCCGAGCGGGCGAAGTGGGAGGCGGAGTACGCGCGGCGTCGCAGAGCGGCGACGGACAAGAAGGAGACGCCGCCGGTCGAATTTGCTCCGACGGGTCCGGCGACGAAGTGGGCGACGCGGGTCGAGGCGGACTGGACGAAGGTTGTCGACGACTTCAAATCGCTGCCCGGAATGACGGAGGAGCAACTCGCAGCGGCCAACGCGGCGCTGGCGCACAGGCGGCAGCAACTGGCCGACTACCTTGCCGGCGAAGACGGCACCATCGCCGAGTGGCAACATGAATTGTCGCGGCTCCGCGATTGGCAAGAAGCCCCCACCGCGGTCACGTTGCCGTTCCAGGCGGCGCGGATTACCGAGAAGAAGGCGGAAACCGGCGCGGCCACCGCGGGCTGGATCGCGCAGGTGCGGGAACTGGAGGCGGCGCTGTTCGCCGATCTGCGCGCGACGCTCACGCCTGAGCAGGCGGCGAACGCCGACTTCGTCGCGCAGGTGAGCGACGTAACAAAAGACGCCAACGAGCGGAAGCTCCATCGGATCAACGTGGCGGTGACCTGCCTGATCATCGGCGTGGGCGCGTGCCTGCTGTTGGGCTTGTTCACGCGCGTGGCGGCGATCGGCGGCATCGTCTTCCTGGCGATGGTCGTCGCGTCGCAGTGGCCGGGAACGCCGGGCGCCCAGCCGACTTACAACCAAATCGTAGAAATCGCCGCCCTGGTTGTCCTGTTCGCCGCGGGCGCGGGACGCTGGTTCGGCCTCGACTTTTTCCTCCGCACACTTTGTTCCAAGTGGTGCGGACGCAGGGAGATTGCATAACCATGAACCTCACGCCCGAGCAACGCGAAATCGGCAAGCAGAATTTCTACGAGTCCGTGGGCACGACCCGCCGCGATTTCCTCAAGGGGACCGTCGCCGCGGCGGCGGGCGGCGGCGTGGGCCTGGGGGCGATGTACTTCGGCTACGGGGCGACCGTCGATCGGCCGCTGCGGATCGGCATCATCGGCACGGGCGACGAGGGGGGCGTGCTGATCGGGTCGCTCAACCCCGACTATGTCGACGTCGTGGCGATCGCCGACATCCGGCCGTACAACCAGTGGCGGGCGTTTGCCGGCGACGCCAACAATCCCGCCGCGCGCCCCGGGCTCAACAGCATCTACGGCTGGAAGAACCTCGACGAAGGCCACTCGCACGTCAAAGTTTACAAGGATAAGTACGAGGACCTAATCGCTGACGAGAACGTCGAGGCGGTGATCATCGCCCTGCCGCTGTGGCTGCACGACGATGCGGCGTTCAAGGCGATGCGGGCCGGCAAGCACGTGCTGTGCGAAAAGCTGATGGGGCAGACCATCGGCCAGTGCAAGGAGATGGCCCGCCTGGCGAAGGAGTCGAAGGACCCTGACGGCAACCCGATTCATCTGGCCGTTGGGCACCAGCGGCATTACAGCATTCTGTACGCCAACGCGGTGGACCAGATTCGCCGCGGGCTGATCGGCGACTTGCACCACATCCGCGCCCAGTGGCATCGCGGCAACATGCCGGGGAACGACAGTTGGGCGCCGTCGCTGCCGTGTCCGCTGATCACGCCCGCCGAGCTGACGAAGCTGGAGAAGGAGGCCAACGCCGCGGGCGGGAGGGCGGCCGTTGAGACGCTGCGCGACCAGTACAAGATGCTTCGCGAGCTGTTCAATGCCGAGAAGGCGCTGGCCGACGCGAAGGCGGCGTCGCGGCCCGATGTCGGGGCGATCGAGGCGCTTTCGAAGAAGATCGAGGACAAGCGGAAACAGTTCGAGGACATTGGCGTCAACGCCGACAAGTACGGCTACGTGGACATGACGCTTCCCAAAGGCCGCGATCGCTCGGCTCTGGAAGAACTCATCCGCTGGCGGTTGTGGGACCGCACGGCGGCGGGCCTGATGGCGGAGCTGGGCAGCCACCAGCTCGACGCTTCGAGCATCTTCATCAGCTCGCAGCGCGACGACGGCGGCAAAGTGTATCCGCTGGCGGTGCAGGGGATCGGCGTCCGGTCGCTGTTCCCGCAGGACCGCGACGTGGACGACCACGTGCACTGCAACTTCGAGTTCCCGGCGGTGGGGTACTACGAAGACATCGTCAAGCAGGACAAGGTGAAGGACCCCAACAAGAAGATCATCGTCAGCTACTCGTCGATCAACGGCAACGGCTTCGGCGGCTACGGCGAGGTCGTGCTGGGCACCAAGGGCACGCTCATCCTGGAGCGCGAGCAGGAAGTGATGCTGTTCGCGGGCGATGCGAACACGAAGCTGCAGATTGGCGCCGACAAGGAAGGCAAAGCCGCGCTGACGACGTACGAGACCGGCGGCGGCGCTGCGCTGGCCCAGGCGGCCACGCCGAAGAACGTGAGCCGCGGTTACAAGGAAGAGATCGAGCACTGGGCGTGGTGCATTCGCAACCCGTCGCCCGAGAACCAGCCGCGGTGCACGCCCAAGGTGGCGATGGCCGACGCGATCATCGCGCTCACGTCCAATATCGCGATGAAGCAAGGGAAGCGCGTCGAATTCAAGCACGCGTGGTTCGAGGTCGAGGACGACGCAACGCCGGAAGTGGACCTGGGCGTCGAAGGCGCCGCGGGCCCGCGGAAGACGAGTGAGTTGGGATAAGCCGAGTCTTGGGCCAGTCGCCGGCACGCTGACTCACACATGACATAGCGCTTGACTTATATAGCTCACGGGCTATAATCCATGTGGGAAGTCGAGTACACTGACGAGTTCTTCGCTTGGTGGGAAACTCTCGACGAAGATGAGCAAGATTCCATCGCGGTCAGCGTGAATTTGCTCCGCGACAATGGCCCACAACTCCAACGGCCGCACGTGGACACGCTGTCGGGGTCCCGACACTCGAACATGAAGGAGTTGCGCACCCAGCATCGCGGACGACCGCTGCGAACTCTTTTTGCATTCGATCCGCGGCGGTGCGCAATTTTGCTCATCGGCGGCGACAAGACAGGCGATGGCCGTTTCTACGAACGTATGATCCCGTGGGCCGACCAGTTGTACGATGAGCACCTTCGAACGCTTCGAGACGAGGGTTTAGTCTGATGGCTAAGAATTTTCGAGAGCTAGAGAAGAAGATGGGGCCTGAACGCGCGGCGCGCGCCAAGGCTCGAGCCCGGGAGATGATGGCCGAGATGCTCCTGTCGGAAATCCGGCAAGCCGAGGGGCTGACTCAGGAGGAATTGGCGGCAATCTTGGGCGTCAAGCAGCCGACGTTGTCGCGGATGGAGTCGCAAGACGATATGCAGGTCAGCACGCTGCAGCGCTTGGTGCAAGCGCTAGGCGGCGAGCTGGAGATCATCGCCCACATGCCGAACGGCGTCATTCGCATTCGCCAATTCCAGGGCGTGGCGTGAAATTGCGGCGCCCCCGCGGAGCGACGCGATCAAAATCGATCCAATCCGTCGATCCAGCGGACGAGAGTGGCTCGTGTGACGGCGTCGAGTTCGCCATTCTTGCTCTCGGCCGAACGCCGCGTGATCTGCGTCGGCGGATAGCCGGCGTCGGCAAGCTTCGCGAGGTCGCGATGGATCAGCAGGGCCAGCGGTTCGTTCTGCGTTTCGACCGATAGGACCGCCAGCCGCTGGTTCGGGCTGTTCTGCGGCAGCTTGAGCGTGCGGGGCAGGGGGCTGTCGACGACCGCGACGCCGCGGATCCATTTGCGGCCTTGGAACGCCAGGGCGTAGGCGAGCTGCCCGGCGCGGCCTTCGCCGGCAATCACCGCCCGACGCGGGTCGACGCCCAAGCGGCTGATCGCGGCGGGGATGAGGCGGCCGAGGAATTCGAGGTCGTCGGTCGACCAGCCTTTGGCGTCGCCGGGGGCGGGCAGCAGCAGCACGAGCCGGTCGCGCGTGCAGGCGTCGCGCCACGCGGCGGCGAGTCCTTTGCTTGCGTCTTCGCTTCCCGCGCCCAACAGAATGAGGAGGCCCGGCGAAGCGCCATCCTCGAGTGGCGCGAAGTAACGCGCCGGCTGCGGAAAATCGGCGAGTCTAAGCTCGGCTAGCTCCGGAGGGGCGGCGTCTTGGTCGTCATCGTCGTTTGCAGTCTCGTCGCCGGCGGCCGTCGGGAGATCGGCGGCCGACAGAGCTTCCGTCGGCAGTTCGGCGAGCTCGACGGTGCGTTCGAGCGTCTCCTCGCCGCGGCGAACGACGACGGCAAGTTCGTCGCCGGGGAAGGCGCCGCTCATCGCGGCGAAGGCGTCGTCGAGCGAGTCGATGGTCTTATCGCCGAGCTTTGTCACGACGTCGCCCTGCTCGAGACCCGCCTTGTCCGCCGGGCTGCCCGGCCAGGCGGCGCGAATAATGACGCCCTCCGCCACGCCGCGTTGCGGCAGCACGCCGAGGAACGCATGGCGGAATGCCTCCAGGTCGGCGGCCAGCGTCAATTTGGTCTCAATCTCTTCCGCAGGGTCGCCCTTGCCGCGGCGAAGCGTCACGGCGAGCTCATCGCCGGCGTACCGCGTCGCGGTGCGAAAGCGGAGCTGCGTCTGCGACTCGACGGGCGCGCCGTCGACGGCGACGATCACGTCGCCCACCTGCCAGCCGGCCTCGGCGGCAGGCGAGCGGGGCCAGACGGCGGTAATCCGCGGCGGCGTGCTGTGCGGGCTGCCCTCGGCCAGGCCGACGCCGAGCAGGCCGCGATTCAGATCGCCGGCGGCGATCCAGCGTTCGAGGACGGCGAGAATGTCCTCCAGCGGGACGGCGAAGGCGATGCCCGAGTCGTAAAACTCGGCGCCGGCCAGTTCGTTGGTTTCGCTGGAGCCGCCGGTTTGCGGGGCCATCGGCACGAGGACGCCGAGCACCCGGCCCTGGAGATCGACGAGCGGCCCGCCGTAGTTGGCCGCCGAGGCGCTGGCGTCGGTCTGCAAAGCGCGGCCGTGCATGCGGTTCAGTGCGCTGACGACGCCGACGGACACATTGAGCTTGTCAGCCGAATAGGTTCGGCCCGCGGCGACGGCCCAATCGCCGACGTGCACCTCCGCCAACGGCGCCAGCGTGGGCGTGGGCAATGCCTCGTCAACTTCGACCTTCAGCAAAACGAGCATGCGGTTCGCGTCGCGGCCGATAATCTCGGCGGGCCGTTGCTCGCCGCCGGGCAGCCGCACCAGGACGGAGGCGGGCTGCTGGGCGAAGTTGATGGCGCTGGAAACGATGTAGCCATCGTCCGTGAGGATGAGGCCGGTCGTGGGCCCCTGGGCGAGCACCTGGTCGTCGAGCTGATCGAGCCCGCCCACGGTGCGAATCTGTACGACGCAATCGGCGACCGCGGCAGCGGCGGCGTTGAACGCCTGCTGTTCGAGTTGTGCGAGATCGTCGGCGACCGCTGGGTGCATCGCGCAGAAGCCCGCAAATGCAATGAGCAGAGATCTCACGCAGAGGCGCAGAGGCGCAGAGAAGGGGATTTCGGAAAGATTGAATAAGAAAAATCGACGAGAACGTTGGGCGCAGGGCCACCCGTTCGTGGCTCTTACCTTACTTTTCTCTTTGCGGCTTTGCGCCTCTGCGTGAGACATCTTCTCACTCATTTCCAGCCGGCTGGTCGGCGGTCAGCGACGCTTCGACGAAGTCGCCTTTGCGGAGGACCGAGACGCGGACTTCGTCGAACTTTTCCTGGCGGGCGATGATCTCGGCGACCGCCTTGCAGGAGGCTGTGGGCTCGCCGGCGACGAAGACCACGAGGTCGTCGGGCCGGAGGCCGGCGCGGGCCGCGGGGGAGCCGGGGTGCACCGCGTCGATGAACGGCGGCGTGCGGGCCAGCACGTCGGGCACCAGCACGAGGCCGAGGTCCGCCAGCGACAGCGGCTCGATCGGCTCGGGAAGTTGGACCGCCTCGTTCAGCGACTCGCCGGCGCGGAGCCGATCGACGGTCGCGGCGATCTGGTCGATCGGCAGCGCGTAATGCAGCCACGCACCCGTGGTGCGGCTCTTAAGCTCCTTGCCGAGGACGCCAAGGAGTCGGCCGTTCCAGTCGACCAACGCCCCGCCGGCGGCGCCGGGGTTGTTCGCGGCGGCGTCGAGGATGTACGCCGCGCCGTGGTAGTTCGAGGAACGGGCTCCGCGGCGGGCCTCCAGCGGGGCGATTGCCGCAACGACGCCCTGCAGGACGCTCACCGGCTCGTCGCCGCCGGCGATGTTGTACAGATTGCTCAACGCCAGGACGCGATCGCCCACGTCGGCGACGGCGGAGTCGGTCAGGTCGAACGCCGGCAGCCGCTCATCCTCGACGGGGAGCTTGAGCACGGCCAACTCGGTCACCTGGTCGACGCCGACGAGCTCGGCGGTGAACTTCCGGCCGTCGTCGAGCACGACGGTCAGCTGGTCGGAGTCGAGCACGTAGCTGAGCGCGGTGAGGACTTGCCCCTCGGGCGAGACGAGCAGTCCGCTCTGGTAGGCTTCGAGCCCGCGGACGCCGCCGGCGCCGTAGATTTTGACGACCTTGCGTTGGGCGCCGCGGATGGCGTCGTGGAGCGACGCGGCGGAAGCGGCCTGGATTGAATTCGCGGCAATCATCGCCAGGGCGAGGGTTGAAGCGAAGTTGCGAAGCGGTCGCAGGAGTTGACGGCGGGCGCGGGCCACGGTTAGTCCTCGGGGCCCTGGAGGATGGCGCCGTCGGCTTCGATGAGCCACTGGTCGACGACCAACTCGGCGAACACGGCGTCGCCGGAGCGGACCCACCAGCGGTGCGGCAGGCGGCGGCCATCAACTTCTGCGAACTGCGAGAACGCGATTTCGCACGGGTCGGCGTCGTCGGCCGAGAACAGTTCGACGCCCGTCAGGTCGCCCGTGTCCGCGGCGAAGAAGAACCGCACCTCCATGCCTTCGTAGAGACCCACGAGGCAATCCTCGACGAGATTGTCGGGCCCATGCGGCAGTTGGCCGAAATAGTAGACTTCGCCGAAGCGGTCGAGTCCTTTGTCGACCAGTCGCTGCCAGGCGTGGACGGCCAGGAGCAAGCCGCCGGAGCGCGGCGGGCTGAGCTGCCCGGCCACGTCGCCGGTGAACAAGGCGCCCGAGGCGCCCCACGGGAGGCGAATGTCGGCGCGGTCGGCCGTGATGTCGAGCGCGAACACGTCGCCTGTTTCCAACTTGCCGGCGATCTTCCAGGCGTAGCCGAAGCCCTCGGCGGCGCTCCGTTCCAGGTAGCGGCGCCACAGGCGCTGCTGGGCCTGCTGGTTGTACCAGTAGTTGGCGTAGCCGCGGCGCTCAAGGTAGCGCTCGGCGACGGCCGCCGGCAGCTTGGGCTTTTTCGGTTGCGCGTCGAATTCTGGCAGCGGCGGCTGCGGCTCGTCGTCGTCACCCTCGGGCGGCAACTCGCCGGGCTGCGGCGGCTTGTCCTGGTGCTTCTCCGGCGGCTTGGCCTCTTCGCTCTGCACAAGCGCGATGAGCTCTGCCTCGTCGTGCAAGCCAGGCAGCCGCACGTCGACGCGGAAGGTCTGGCCGTCGCGGCGGGTGACGATCGGAACGCGCCAGCCGCGCGGGAACACTCCGAGAATGTTCTTCAGCGCGTTGGCCGTGCCGACGTCGCGATCGGCGAAGCTCTCGATCGTGTCGCCGTAGCGCAGGCCGCGGCGGAAGGCGTCGCTCGTTTCGAGAATGTCGTCGACCGCGACGCGGCCATCGGACTGCGTCGACACGGTGGCGCCGAGCGAGGCGTGATCGACGATCCGCCCGCTCTTGAGGTGGCTGACGAATCGCAGCGCCTGATTGATCGAAATTGCATAACCGACGCCGACGTTGACGCGGCCGCGCTTCTCGAACGACGCGCGGCCGTTGACGCCGATCAGCCGACCTTGGGCGTCGAACAACGGGCCGCCGGAATTGCCGGGGTTGATCGCCGCGTCGGTCTGCAGGCAGTCGGTGTATTCCAACAGCGTGCCTGCGGGGAACTGGTAACGGTGCACGCCGGACAAGATGCCGTAAGAGATCGACGGCGTGAAATCGTCGGCAAGCAGGAAAGGATTGCCCGCGGCGAACACCCAATCGCCGGCCTGAACGTTGTCACTGTCGCCCATCTCGGCGACGGGGAAATCGTCGCGACCCAAGAGCTGGATGAGGGCGAGGTCGCCCACGGGATCGATGCCGACAATGACCGCGTCGTAGAGTCGGCCGTCGTTCAGCCCGCACTTCATCGCCGGGCCGCCGGTGGCGACAACGTGAAAGTTCGTCAGCGCGAAGCCGTCGGCTGAGATCAGCACGGCCGATCCGCCTCCCGAGCCGGCGGCGTCGAACACGGCGACGGTCGCGGCGGAGGCGCGTTCGACGGCGGCCACGCGCTCGGCTTGCGCCTTGAGCACCGCGGCGTCGGGCGCGGCGAGACTGGGCGCGGTCTCCGCATGGGCCGTGGGCCACAGCCCCGTCGCCGGGAGGATCAGGCACACCCTGAGAACCGTCCGCCTCATTTGGTCACTCGCGCCTCGACCAGGTGCAAGCGATCCCCATAATCCAGGTTTCGGCCATAGTCGACGTGGAACTGCAAGCGGCGCGCCGCGTTTAATTCGAGTGTAATCTCCACGGGAGGCCGTTTTCCGTCGATTTCGCCCTCCCACAGGACCCGCTGGTCTGCCCGAATTTCGAGCAGGACGTGCCCCTGGTTTGCCGTAGCGGGGTCGATGCCAGCAATCGCGGTGAACCGCCGCATGCCGGCCGGCAGGCGGTAGACAAGGTCGGTGCGGCTGCGGACGGCGAGGCCCCTGGCGTAGGTGCGCAGCTCGCGACCCGTGGGCAGCGCCTCGTCGGCCCAGGCCAGCGAGAGCGCCGATCCGGAAAACGACACATCGTTCCGCGGTCGGCCATATTCGGCAATGAGCAACGCGGCGTCGGGCGTTTCGATGCGCGGGGTCCAGGTCGTCTGTTCCGGCTGCAGGTCGCTGAGGTAGGCGAGCTTGCCGGCGGAGTAGTCGGCGCGGACGAGCTCGGCGAGCGGCGCGGAGAGACGGAGGCCCGTGGGCGTGATCATCCGCAGCCGACCGGCGCCGTCGAGCTCGATGGAGCGCGCGGGGATTTGCCCGCCATCGGCGAACGACAGCTCGCAGACGGCCTCGGGCAGCCGAGGCTCGTCGGCGCGGTAGTAGGCGATGGCCGCGACCTTCGACCGCTTGACGGGGAGCTTCTGCCCCTCGTAGTCGAAGGCGACTTCGTCGGCCGTCACGTCGCCCACGACGCCGACAAGGTAGTCGAGCAGCCCGCCTTCGCGTTTGGCGACGATGAGCACGTCGCCGGCGACTTCGCGCTCGCGGAGCTGGTTCCACATCGCCGCCGTGGCGTCGCTGGGCGACTGGAGCTCGGCGACGCGCACCAGCTCGCGCGCGATTTTGAGCGGCTCGTCGGCGTACGGCGTCGCGACGGTAGTCGCGCGCCCTGCGGCGGTGAATTCGGTGATCCGCAGCTTCGCGCCATCGATGAGCTCGACGCTCGTACCGGGCGACGTGGGCGACGCGGGCTGGTTCCAGCGGACGTCGAGCAGGCGATCGCGGACGACGTCCCAGTGACCGTCGGCGGCGTCGATGACGACGCGGTCGGCGTCCCAGGCGGTCACGCGGCCCGAGACGGCGCTGCCGTCCAAGAGCGTCACGGTCGCGTCGCCGGGTTGGGCGACGGCCGCGGACAGCAGGATGGCAAGAGCCGGCAGATTCATGCGCAAGGGGCCGTCGGGGTGCTTGGCAGGCGGTGATGCGGGCCGCGGCGCGTTAGTTGGCGCCGTCCGTCGGCTCCGCGGCGAGTTCACGGAAGTATTGCTCAATGATGTCGCGGTAGTGGGCGGGGAAGTCGCGTCCGATGGTCTGCAGAGCTTGCTCGCGCTCCTTGGGCGGCAAGTCGCCCCAGCCCGACTTGTGGCCGATGTCGCGCTGGTCGACTTGCATCGGCGCCTCCATCTCGGCCAGGCGGCTGTCTTGCATGGGCTGCGACGGCTGCATCTGGGCGCCGGATGGCGACTTCTGGCACTGTTGTTGCTGCTGCTTTTCGAGTTGCTCGATCACGTCGTCGAGCGACTCGACGACGCCGCGTTCGATGCGTTGCACATGCTCGCCCGCGCGGCCGTAGGCCAGCCGGCGGCGAATGTCGTTCATTCGCCGGGCGATGTGGTCGAGCGACTCGTCTTCGAGCGACGCGAGATCGCGCTCCAGGAGCTGCGCAACTTGCTGAAACCGCTGCGGAAGCTCCTCCTTGCGTTCCAGCAGCCGCACAAGCGAGGCGCGAGCTTGGTCCGGCTCGACAAGCTGATGGTGGGCGACCATGCGGTAGAACAACAGCGATGCGGGGTCGACGACGTCGGCTGGCTCCAGGCCCGTCAGCTCGGCGAGAACCTCATCGTACAGGCCGTTCTGGGCGAGCCAGCGGGCGTAGTACAAGCGTAGGTTATTGCGAACGATCGGCGGCACGTCGTCTTCGGCCAGCCACGCGGCGTCGGGCAACTCAGGGCCCTGGTAATCGGCGCGGCATCGTCGCACCAGCTCCGCGGCGCGGGGGTCGACCGCCGCGAAGGACTCGGCGACGCGGTCGAGGAGTTCCAGGTCGGCGGCTAGGTTGGCCGCGGCGTCGGGCCACAGGGCGTCGAGCCGGGCGACGGCGTCGCTCGGCGGCTGAGCGTCGTCGATCCACACATCGACAACCGCTTGCACGGCGTCATAGCCGGGGATTTGCCAGGTGGCTTCGAATTCGATCTCGGCGTGCGCCGCGCGCGGCGTGGTTGCAACCAGCGCAATCGCGAACGCAACGCTCGCGCAAACGATGAAAGCCAGTGGTTGGCGATGGGCGGTCATCGATTGGCTCCGGTTTCCACGTCGTGCGTCGCTTCGGCAATCTTGGACTGCCGCAGCGACAACTCGTCGAGCATTTCCAAGACCTCGGTTTCGCGCGCCTGTTCGCCCTCGATGAGGGCGCCATACTGCTCGGTGCGACGATTGACCCGCAGTTGCAGCGCTCGAATCATACGCAACTCGGCGAGTCGGTCCACCAGCGGCTGCTCGCCGGGCGCGCCGCTCTGGCCGGACTGTTGCTGTTGGGACTTTTGATCGCGGAGCTCGTCGAGCTGCTCGCGGAGCGTCGTGAGGATTTCTTCGAGCGACTCGATGACGTCCCGTTCCATGATCTGGGTGAGCTCGTCAACGTGCGCTTCCCCCAAGCGATCGGTGATTTGCTGCATGTCGTCACGAGCCTGTTCAACGGCCTCCGGAAAGGCGACCGACGTGCCGTCCTCGCGAAGCAGCACCAGCGCCCGATCGGCTTCGCGGACGATCAGCTTTTCGCGGCGGCTGAGCCGGCCGGCGGCGATTTCGATCTCGTGAGCCGGGGCGCTCGCCTGGGCGCCGTCGACCTGTTTGGTTTCCTCGTACACCTCGATCTGGTCGTCGAGCATCTTACGGAAGCGGGCCTCCAGCAGCACGAGCATCCGTTCGAGCTCTTCCTCGCGGAGCTGGCGGAGGATGCGCTCCAGTTCGGCCTTGGCCTGTTCGAGCTCTTCGATGGCCCGTTCTTGCTCGTCGACGGCGCCTTCGCGGCGACTGTCTTCGAGCCGCTCTTGGGCTTCCTGCATGCGCTGCTGGGCGCGCTTGAGTCGCTCGGCGGTACGCTCCATGGGGCTGCGCTGGTCGTCCGACGGCTGCGGCCGGCCGGGGGATTCGCCGCTCCCGCTCTCGCCGGATTGCTGCTCGCCCGACTGTTGATCTCCCGATTGCTGCTCGCCGGACTGTTGCCCGCCCGGTTGCTGCTCGTCCGATTGTTGGCCGTCCGATGGCTGCGACTCGGACCCGCCTTCGTCGCCGGGCGGCGAGGCCTGGGGTTCGCCGGATTGCGGATCGCCTTCCGGCGACTTCGACTCGTCGCCGGGGTCCTTAGGACGCGCCGTCGCCTCGTCGTCTTCAATTTGCTGCTGAAGCTCCTCGGTGTTCTCGCCGACGCGCTGCTGGTCGGCGGCCAGTTGCGCCGCGTCGTCGCCGCCGCCGGTGCGGGCCTTCACGCCGCGCTGCAGGCGGATCAGGCGGTTGAGGTCTTGCAGATAGCGAAGCACACGCTTGCGCTCCGAGTCCAACCGCCGATCGCGGTCTTCCTGAAGGAGCAGGTCGAGCAATTTTTCGAGATCGCCTTGGAGCCGCGCCTGACCGTCGACGGCGGACGAATAGCTCTCCTCGCGGAGAGCGGCCACCACGTCGTCGAACTGGCCGGCCACGTCGCGCTCGCGGCCGGTCTCCACGAGCTGCCGGAGGAGCTCGGCGCGCCGCGGCTGCGTAGCGCCGGACAATTCGGCCAATCGGGCCGAGAGCAATTCCAGGCGATCGTAGCGGTCGGCGAGGCGGGCTTCGATGGCGTCGAGGCTTTCGCCTGGGGCGGCGGACGGGGACGACTGAGCTAACGCGCCGACGGCAAGCGCACAAGACGCAACCAGCGCTGCGAACAGCGCCAAACCGACTCGCACTCTTGGATGTCGCTTGGTCATGCGGCGGCTCGAATGCTTACTCCTCGAGCAATTCTCGCAGCTTCTCGCGCTGCAGGCGGAGCGTTTCGTCGCGCAGCTCGCCCTGGTCGGTCACGACGCCGCGCAACAGCTCCACTAATTCATTGTAACTCTCCAGCTCCAACATGCGATCAAGCACGGTCTTCATGGCGTCGACAATCGCCTCGGCTTCGGCCTTGACGGCGGCGAGCGGTTGTGCGGCCTCGGCGGAGTTGGCCGCCAGGACAGTTTGGAGGGCGGCCAGCCGCTCGTCGAACTGCGGCAACAGCTCGCCGCTGATCTCCTGGAGCGGCTCGGAAATTCCCTGCTCCAGTCGCTGCTTGAGTTCCTCCGTGTCGACGCGGTTGTTCACGAGCTCGGCGAGGATGTCGTCGAAGCCGTCGGCGACGCCGGCGGTCTCGAACGACATCTGCGTCGCATTCTGCCGGCTGCCGCCGAGCCGCATCAGGTCGCGCTCGCGGCGGCGCTCGGGCGACTCGGTCTCGCCGGACTCGCTGCTATCGTCCGCATCGCCCGGCTGCGGGGCAAGATCAATGCGGTCGATCAGGTCGCGCACACCGATCATTTTTTCGTAGATTTGCTCAAACCGCTGCCGGAGGCCAAGCTCGCGTTTTTCGAGCAGCGCGCGGAGTTCCGAAGCGGTCACAACGTCCAATTGGAACCGCGGGCTGACGCCCTGGTGCGGCGCGTCGCCGAGGTCGTAGGCGTCGCGGGCGTGCAGGGAGAGCACGAACTTCTGCCCCGGCTTCAACTCCACGCGGGGGCGGGCGGTGGCCGGGTCGGCTTCGGCGAGATCGAACGCCTCGGTCATGCGGAGCGTGGCGAGCCCCGCGGGCTGCGCGGCCAGAGCGCGGCGCTGGGCGGCGGTTTCGTCAATCTCGTATTCGAACCAGGCTTCCTCCAGCGCGTAGTCGTCGGAGAGCCGACCGGCCAGCGGAATCCGCGCCTGCGGCGTGACGGCCGAGCCGATGCCCCGCAACTGGACGTTGACCTCCGGCGGCTGGTCCGGCACGACCGACACGGCGAGCCGATAGGGATCGCGGTTCTCGACGCCGTCGGCGTCGTGCATCGTGATCAGCAGTGCGCGATCGGCGGTGACGCGGCCCAGGTCGAACTCGAACTGGGCCGGGTTGTCCGTCGATACGCGGACGGGCAGGTCGATCTGCTCGGCAGGATCGTGGACGCGCACTGCGACGAGCGGCTTGTTGGCCTCAGCACGGCACACGACCACGACGCCTTCGAGCAATTCGGCGCGGCCGCTGCTCACCGGCAACAGACGCGGCTCGCGGCGCAGGTAGGCCGGATACTTGCACGACAGGGCCATGTCCTGCACCGCTGGGCGATCGACGGGGTGCAGACGCAGGTTGCGCACGCGGTCGTCGCCGCCGATGACGTCGAACTCGACGTCGCTCGACACTTTAATGGCGAACTGGTAGTTCTGTGCATCGTCGCGGCCGGGCGTGGCCTCGCCGATCTTAAGCATGGGTCCGCCGCCGCGGCGACCGTCGGCCAGCCGCCAACGGACCTCGACCTCGGCGGGCGCCTCGTGGCCGTCGATGATCGAGGCCAGCACTTGCAGGTCGTAGGAGTCGTCGCGGACGACGTTGACGGCGTGGCTGTCGTCGCGGTCCTCGAAGCCGACGACCGTCAACTGCACGCGGCGCGGCCACGGCTCGGGGCTGAGCCGCAGGCGCTCGATCCAAAAGCCGAACGCCGCGGGCTGCAGCGCAGCGAAGGCGGCGATGGCGCCGAGCAGGCCCACGGCAAGCAGGCTCTTGCGGGCGAGCGGGCGGAAGTCGAACACGCGGCCGAGACGGACGCCGGCGAGCGCGTCGGCGGCGCGGCGTGCGGAAACGTCGAGCAACTGCCGGCGGACGGCGCCGGCGTCGCTCTCGCCGGAGGCCTGGACGGCGGTGACGAATCCCTCGCGAAGCTGCGGGTACTGGCGTTCCACGAGCAGGGCGAGGCTGTCGCTGCGGAGCGGGGCGAACGTGCGGCGGAGGATGTATCGCCACGCGACCAGGGCGACGCCTGCGCCCGCCGCGATCCACAGGGCCACGCGCAGCGCAGGCCGCGGCTCCAGCAGCCAATCAATCGCCAGGCCCAGCCAAAAGGCGGCGCCCACGACGACGGCGAGCGCCGCCAATCCTTCCGCCAGCGCGTAGAGCCGCACCGCCAGTCGCAGTCGCGCGACGGTGCGGCTGATCAAACGCGGCGGCTGAAAGGGGAGGGCGGCGGTCGACATGAGGGGTCGCAAACTGGCAGTGATTAGTTCATCAAATCACAAATGGCCAAATCTCGGAAGGGAAATGCGGAAACGCCAATCGGCGCGATTCTTTGAAGCCTTATGCGAGTTTCATGAGTCTTCGTAGCAGCCATTCGAGGCACAGGGCGCCGCAGATGACGCCGAGCAGCGCTTGGTTCACGCGTTCGGTAAACGCCGCGTCCGGTTTGCCGACGCGGATTTGCGTTTCGGCGCGGCTGGGCAACAGCGCCGCGACCGCGGGCAACCCGCTCGCGCCGGCGACGGCCAGCGCGGGCGATTCGTAGTACTTGCCGCCGGTGCGCGTGGCCAAGGCCGTGAGCAGCGATTCGTTGCGGCGCGTGTCGTCGAACTCCAAGTCGGGCGCGGTCGCCAAGATGCGCTTCTCCAAGAGTTCGTCGGGCGCGTCGGGCACAGTCAGCTCAATGCGATACGGCCCCTCGGAGGAGACGGTGAACTGGCCGATGAAGTTCCCGGGCCGCGTTTCGTCGGCCACGAGTTCCACATTGCGCGGCGCGCTAACATCTTCCCTCTCTTCCCTCCGCACTCCTCCCCTCGACGGGGAGGGGTGATGCACCCGGGCGACGACACTTTTGGCCAAATACGGTTCCCGCGACGCCGTGGTGAGCTGCGCCCGCACAACGACCGTGTCACCCACGTAGAATCGATCGCGTTCCACCAGCAGCCGGCCGAACGACGAGCCGCGCAGGAGGCGGCCTTCGCTCACATGGCGGATGAGCTGCGTGGTGAGAATCTCGAAGTAGCCGGGATCGATGGCGCGCAGCCGCCACAGTTCGCCGCTGCCCATGTAGAACACCCGGCCAGCGCCGTAGAAGTGGTCGGCGAAGTACACTGGCAGCCCGGCGACCAGCCCGGCGTCGGGGTCGCTGTAGCGGCCGTAGACCTGGGCGCCCGGCTTGGGTCCGCGCACCGCGTAGCAGCCGAACACGCCGGGGAACTTTTGCCAATTGGCGCGGCTCTCTTGCGGCGTGTCGCCCAGCCAGAGGAAGTCGGCTTCCTGCCCTTCGCGAGTGAATTCGATGGGCCATGGCTTCTGCGAGCCGAACAACCCGTCGTCGAACGCCGTGAGCCGCCGCTCGAACTCGACCGGGTAGAGCGCGCGAATCTTGCCGTGCTCGGGGCTCTGCAGCCAGGCGGGCATGTTGATCGGCCCCGCGACGACGATCATGCCGCCCGCTTCGTCGGCGACCCACTGCTCCAGCATGGCGATCTGCACGTCGTCGAGCTGCGTCCAGTCGGGGTCGAACGCGACGAGGCAGTCGTACTGGAACAGGTCCTCCTTGGTCGTGGGAAAGCTCGGCAGAATCGCGTTGGCGTCCTGCGAGATGCCCGGCGGCGAGCCTTGCAGCAGCACATCGACGGTCACGTGCCGGTCGCGGCGGAGCTGGTTGCGCAGGAAGCGGTAGTCGCGGGTGGCGCCGCTGGCCACCAGCAGCACCTTCGTGCTCGCGTCGACGATCTCCATCTCGGCCGTGCGGCGATTGTCGTCAGCGTACTGGTCGTCGGCCGGCGCGTCGACGCGGGCTTCGAGCTCCAGGCGACCGACCACGGCGGGTTCCAACTCGAATTCGACCTCGACCGTGGAAGCGTCGGCGTCGAACGTCGCGGGCGCTTCACCGACTTTCACGGCCGCGGCGTCGGCGGATCCCTCCCGGGCCGTAAGCTCGATGTTGACCGTGCGGCCGCGGTAGCTCTCGCCCTGGACAATCGCACGGACGACCGTCTTGTCCTCGGGATACGCGCGCGAGGGAGCGATCAGCTCTTGGATGCGCACATTGCGGCGGGGCTCGGTCGAGCCGACGCCAATCGCGGCGACGGGCGCCTTGGCGGCGGCGAGGGCGTCGGTCACGGCAAGCGGATCGACGCCGCGGTTCTGTCCGCCGTCGCTCAGCACGACCACGCCCGCGAGCGGCCCGCCGCCCGGCTCGGCGAGCACGGCAGCGAGGGCGTCGCCCAGGCGCGTTTCGACGCCGAGCGGGGCGAGTTGTTCGGGGTCGATCGATGCGGATTGCTGGTTGTCGGTTGGTGCGTCGGCGGGCGTTTCGGTGGGGGCCGGAGCGCGACCAGCGGTCGCAGCTTTCTGGCGGTCCCATTGACCCACGCGGCGCCAAGCGGAATCGAACGCCCACAACGTCACGTCGTGCTGCGCGCGCAATTGGTCGATCAAGCCCTCGCCCGCGAGCGCCTCGAGCGCCGCGGCGCTGCGCGTGCCGCCCATCTCGCCGCCGACCGACTCGTCTTCGACCGCCATGCTCTGGCTGGCGTCGACGAGCACGGCCACGTGCGACTCCGTGACGATCTGCTGGTCGGCTCGCTTGAGCGGCTCGAGGAAGAAGACAACCGCCCCGGCAATCGCCACGAGCCGCAACGCGGCGAGCAGCACACTCCGCCCCGGCGGCAGCGAGACGCTTTCGCGGCGATACATCCACGCGACGAACATCGTCGCCAGCGCGGCGAACGCCGCCATGCCGGTCCACAGGAGGCGCGGGTCGTCGAACGCGTCCAATCGCCCCAGCCGGTACGACACCACGTCGCCCGCCTGCGCCAGCACAAGTTGGGACGCCCGGGCGGTCATGCGGCCTTCCTTGGCGGGCTCACGTGGTAGCTGGCGGATGCGGCCAACAGTTGCTCGGCCACGAGCGCCGCGACGAGTGCGTACAGGAAGGCGTCGTCGAGCTTCGAGCCTTCGAGGCGATCTTCGCTCTCGGTGAACTGCGAGGCGAGCGAAAACTCATAGTCGACGCCGCGGAGGCGGTCGGCCAGTTCGTCCTGCCGCATCAGGTGTAGGTCGCCCTCGCCAGCGGGAACATTGACGGCGACGAGGCGCGTCTGGGGCTTGCCCTCGCGCGTCGTGAGGTGAAACTGCCAGACGCCGCTGCGAACGGCGCCGGGGGCGTCGATCACATACTGACCGTCGACGGCGTCGGGCACGACGGTCGCTGCGGACGCGTCGCCGACGCTGGGCGCCTGGACGCGCACCTCGGGCAAGTACTTCGATTCCTCGGCCGTGAGTTGCAGCGGCTCGTCGACGCCGCGCACGTCGAACCGCCGCCGCGTCGCCGACAGGTATCCGATCAGCTCATTGGCGAACACGGGGAAGACGGGATTCAAGCTGAGGTTGCTCCACGGGCCCAAGTCCGTCGGCTGCGGCGAGAGCTTGCAGAGCGCGGCGACGACGCGGCCGGCGCCGAGTTGCTTCTCCATGACCAGCGGCGCCCGATTGCGCAGCCGGGCCAGGACCCGCACATCGCCGGAATCCGGCGGCGTCCACAGCGGATCGATCGCGTAGTAGAAGTCCACGTTGGCCACGGCGAGGAAGCTGTTCCGCTCGCCGGCAAACACGCGGAACACAGGGTGATCGGTCACGGCGACGTCCGGCGTGGCGGCCGCGGCGTCGCGCAGCAGTTGGGACGGCACGTCGAGCGGCGCCGGCAGCAGCCCCGCGCCGTCGCGGTACAGCCGATCGTTGGCAAAGCTCCGCACCGTCTCGGGCCCCGTGAACACGGCCAGGCCGCCGCCGGACTTCACGTAGTCCTCCAGCGCGGCGACCTCGGGATCGTCGAGCCGGGCCACGTCGAGCAGGCAAATCGCCGCGTAGTCGGCAAGCCGTTCGTGGCGACGCAGGAAGCTTGCCGGCTCGACCTGCGGCGTCCAGCCGCCCAGATTGCGACCGCCGGGGCTGAGCGCGGTGCGCAGGTAGTAGCCGTCGTCGCCGTCGGACGAGCCGTCGATCACCAGCACGGGGAACGACGCGGGGATTTGCGCGGCGAAGTAGCGGCGGTTGTCGGTCGCAACGGCGTCACTCTCCAAACGGGCTTCGAGCTGGTGGGCCGCAGCCTCGGGGAAGGTAACGCGGAACCGCCGCGTCGCTTGTTGGCCGGCGAGAATCTCATCGACGACGACGGCGGGCAGCCGGACGCCGTCCTGCTCGATGGAAACCGTCACATTGCTCGCGGTTTGATCGCCGTAGTTGGCGACAGTCGCCTCCATCCAGGTCTCGACGCCGGCGGCGCGAATGCCGGACTCCGGCGCCAAGTTCGTTAGTGCGAAGTTCGGCCGCTGGCCGTAGGCGGTTTGGATGAGCAGCAACTTGCTCGATCGGTCGCGGAGCCGCCCGGCGAGTTGGCGGAGCTGCGATTGCTCGTCCCATTGCGGCCGGCGGAAGTCGGAGACGAGATAGGCAATCTGCGTTTCGCCGGGCGCTGGCTCGGGAAGCCGGCCCGCGGCTTCGAGCGCCTCGACGGGACCGGCGTCGGATTCGGATGGCTCGAGCTGGCTGAGATAGCGTTCGAGCCGTGCGAGCGTCTCGGCATCGAGCGGCGCGCGATCATACGCCATGGGGGCTCCGGCCCCCAGGCTGCGCGCCTCGGAAAATCGCACGAGCGTGACAAGCTGGTCGTCGGAACGCGTGCGCGCCTGGTCGAGCACGCGGACGACGACGCGTTTGGCTTCCTCAAACGCGGACGTGTCATCCCACTGGTCGGCGGTCGAGTAGCTGTCGTCGAGCAGGATGAGATGGTGCGTCACTCCCGAGCCGAACAGGCTGGCCCAGCCGGACTTGATCGCGGGCCCCGCGAGCATGAACACGGCCAGTGCGATCGCGGCGGTGCGCATGAGCAGCAGGAGGATCTGCTTGAGGACGATCCACTTGCGGTTTTTCTTCTGGCTTTCCAACAGAAACTGCATCGCGGCCCATTCGACGCGGCGATGCCGCCGCAGGTTGATCAAATGGATCACCACCGGCAATGCCAACAGCGGCAAGCCGATCGTGAGCAGCGATTGGTAGAGGAAGGACACGTCGCGTTGATTCCGCAGGTTAGTGCGCGTTCTAGGATTGGCATTTAGCCGCGTCGCTCGCGACGCGCGTCGCAAGCGACGCGGCTAAATTGTTGGTCTGACTCAATTCACACCGGCGCCCTTCCGCGGCGGGTTGCGAGGCGACGGCTGAGGAACGCGGCCAGCGCGGCGTCGAGCGGTTCACTCGTGCGGATGAGCGCGTAGTCCACGGCGTCGCGAGCGCAGCCATGCCGCAGCGCGGCGAGGAACCGCTCGACCGCGGCGAGGTAGCCTTCGCGCAATGCCCGTGGGTTGCAGTTCAGGTGGTCTGGCAGCTCCAGGCCTTCGAACCGCGTCGGGCCGTCGAAGGGAAAATCGAGCTCGTCGTCGTCCATGATATGGAGCACCAACACGTCGTGGCCCCGTTGGCGGAGGAGCCGCAGGCCGCGAAGCGTCGAGTCCACGTCGCCGAGCAAATCGGAAAACACGACCATCATGCCGCGGCGGGGACTGGCCTCGGCAATTTCGGCCAACACGCCGCCGGGGTCGGTCTTGTTGCGCGGCGCGTTGGCGTCCAGCGTCTGCACGATCGCCGCGAGGTGCGCCGTCGTGCTGCGCAGCGGCGTGCGAGCGCGGATGTGCTCGTCGAACGCGAAGCACGCCACGCCGTCGTGCTGCCGCAACAGCAGGTAGGCGAGACTTGTCGCCGCGGTGGCGGCGTACTCGTATTTGTTGAGCGGCCCCGAGCCGTACTGCATGCTGGCCGAGACGTCGACCAGCAGCGTGCAGCGCATGCTGGCGTCTTCCTCGAACTGCTTGACGTACAGTCGGTCCTGCTTGGCCCACACCTTCCAGTCGACGTGGCGCAGATCGTCTCCGGGCGTGTACTGGCGGTGCTGGAGAAATTCGATCGACTGGCCGAAGTACGGGCTGCGGTGCAGTCCGTTCATGAATCCTTCGACGACCTGCCGAGCGCGAATTTCCAGCCGCCCGATCCGCCGGATCGCTTCAGGATGCAAAAATCGCTTTGAATCGGGCGTCATTGACCAGTTCGTCCTCTCGGGCAGGCGTCGACTCGATGAGCCGCTCGACGACGGCGTCGGAGGTGACGCCGTCGCTCTCGGCGGCGAAGTTCACCACAATCCGGTGCCGCAACACGGGCTTGGCCAGGAACTGGACGTCGTCGACCGTCGCATGGGTGCGGCGCTGCATCAGAGCGCGCGCCTTGGCGCCGATGATCAGGTACTGGACGGCCCGCGGCCCGGCGCCCCACGCCAATTGGTCGCGCACAAAGTCCGGCACGCCCGGCTCGCCGACGCGCGTCTGCCGCACCAGCGACAGCGTGTAGCGGATGACGTGATCGCTCGCCGGCACTTCGCGGACGACGCGCTGCAACTCGAGGATTTCCTCCGGCCGCAGCACGGCGGCGACCGCATCCTGCATCGCCGCGGTGGTCCGCCGAGCGACTTCGAATTCCTCGTCGAAGGTGGGGTAGGTGACAAGCACCTTGAACATGAACCGATCCTGCTGGGCCTCGGGGAGCGGATACGTGCCTTCTTGCTCGATGGGATTCTGCGTGGCCAGCACGAAGAACGGGTCGGGCAGTTGATGGCGGACGCGGCCCACGGTCACTTGCCGCTCTTGCATGGCTTCCAGGAGCGCGGCCTGCGTCTTGGGCGGCGTGCGATTGATCTCGTCGGCCAGAATCACGTTCGAGAACAACGGCCCTTCGAGAAACCGCATTTCGCGATGGCCCGTCGAACGGTTCTCCTCGATGATGTCGGTGCCGGTGACGTCGGCGGGCATCAGGTCGGGCGTGAACTGGATGCGGCTGAACGACAAATCGAGCGTGCGAGCCAGCGTGCTGATGAGCAGCGTTTTGGCCAGTCCCGGCACGCCTTCGAGCATGCAGTGACCGCGGCTAAACAGGCTGATCAGCAGCTGTTCGACGACGGCGTCCTGGCCGACGATCACCTGCGCGAGCTGCTCGCGGATGCGGTCGACGGCGGCGCCGAGTTTCTCAATGACTTGGCCGTCGGCCAATGCGTCCGGGGAAATCATGGGCTGTAGGCTGTAGTCCGTAGGCTGTAGGTCGGAGGGAAACAGGACGCCGAGGAGTCTGGCAAGACGCGCGAACCAAGGTCTGTCTTCCTACAGCCTACAGTCTACGGCCTACAGCCTTCCTCTCACCGCTGGTAAATTGGCAGGTAGGCATTCTCAAGCTGCAGGATAATCAGATTCAGGGCGGTCGTGTAGACGGGGCCCACGTAGCCCTGTTGCCACATGTAGGCGGTTTCGTCGCCAACTTTGACTTCGGTGGCTTCGCGGAGGATGCGCTTTTCCACCGCGTCGCGGTACTCGTCCCACGTCTGCCCGCCTTCGCGGTACTGCACTTGCGAGTAGTAGAAGTGGGCGTAGTGCCAGTGGCCGAAGCTGTCGCGGCTCGTGGGGTCGAGGTGCTGGCGGCAGTACTGGAGCATCCGCGGCACGAAATCGTCGTCGTACTCGCCGGCGTTGTAGAGGCAGGCGATGGCGGCGGCGGTGATCGCCGGGCGGCCGCCGCCGCCCTTGGAGCTGTACTGCACGGCGCCGTCGTTCATCGTGCAATTGTGGATGTATTTCACTGCTTTTTCGATGACTTCGGTGGGGACGGGAATGCCGGCGTTGCGGCAGCCGCGGAGGCCCTGAACCTGCGTGATGGTGGTCGAGCCCTCGTCGAACCCGCCGCCGCCGAGGTCCTTGGCGCTCACGTAGCCCCACCCCCCCGCGGCCGTCTGGGCCTGACCGGTGAAGACGACCGCTTTGGTGAGCACGGCGATGAGCTCGTCGCGCCGCTCCTGATCCTCCTCCTCGCCGAGCACCTCGGAGAGAAACAGCATCGCGAAGCCGTGGCCGTAGGTGTAACGGTCGTCGTCGGAGTCGCCGATCAGGCCGTTGGGCCGGCTGCGCTGGATCAGGAAGCCGACGGCGCGGCGAATGTTTTCGGCGTACTTGCCCTGTGTGGTCGTCGAGCCCTCGGCGAGCATCGCCAGACCGGACAGGGCGGTCATTGCCGTGGGGTAGCGCCCCTGGGCGGTCCAATGTCCGAGCTTGTGCTGCTGATAAGCGAGCCAGTCGAGGCCGCCAGTGATGGTTTTCCGGACTTGGGGATCGTCGATCGAAGCGCACGCCGGGGCGACAATGGTCATCACGAGCGCGGCTGCCATCGTCAGTGCCCGAATCAATTCGCGCCTCCCAGCGTCCGCAAGATGCCCATCAATCCCCGCGAGACCTTGCCCGACGCAGATTCGACCTCGGCCAACGCCGGCGGCTCGGGCGGACGCCGCGCATCGGTAAATTGTAGCACGATCGATCGCCCCGCCATTTCGACGGTCACTTCATGCCGGGTCGCGTCGCTGACGCGCATCAAGCTGTAGGCGACGCCCGCCTGCGGCAGCTCGTCGGAGCTGAACAGCGTGCGGCCGGTCGCTTTGTCGAGCAGCAACATGGTCGTGGCGTCGCGGCCGTCGCCGCGGCTCCGCGAGCTCAACACGCCGGCGAACGCGATGAACGGCAAGTCCGCCGGTTGATCGAGGAGCAGCGCCTGCTGGAGTAACTCGGCAGGGCGGCTCCACAGCATCTTGCCCGCGGCGCGATCGAACACAAACGCCTGGCCGTCGACCACCGGTGCGTCGAGCCCGCCCAAGGGATGGACCTGCCGGTCAGTGTTCCCCGCCGTGGGACGCTCCACGACGAGCGTGAAACTGCGGTCGCTGGCCGAGAGGTGAATCTGCTCGACTGCCGGCTGCCGGGGGATGGACTGCGCGAGGACGGACTTGCCCGTGGCGAGGTCGATGATCGCCGCCCGGCCACGCGGTTCGACGACGGCCGCATAACGGTTCATGTCGAGGTCGACGTGGGCGTCGGCCTCAAACGTGTGCCGCCACGCGATGTCCTGGGTCAGCGGGTCGAACGCGGCAAGCTCCTTCGCGCCATCGTCATTTTCGATCCAGCGGACCACGAGGCGTCCGCGCGTGGTGAGTCGCTCCTCCCAGGCGCCGACGCGAGCCTTGCCGAGCGACCGACCGTCGATAGCGCTGTAGACCAACGCCGTTTCGGCGCCCGCGGGCGTGGCGAACACATAACGACCGTCGCCGAACAGATCGCATCCCGGCGGGACGTCGGTTCGCGACCAGAGCGCCTCGCCGGTCACGGGGTCGACGCACACGAGCCGCCGCTGATCCTGATACACGCAGCCGCCGCTGCTGATCGGGCCAATGACGCCCGCCCACTTGCCGTCGATCGTGGTCCGCGGAGCCCGGAACGACCCGGGGCGACGCGGCGCGTGGCGCGACATCTCGTCGAGATACGAGTCCTGGTAGTTGAAGTTGCTGCCGAGGCTGACCCGCCACACGAGCGGCGCCGACTGGCCGTCCGGCGTGGGAAGCGTGTTGAACGCCGCCAACTCGCGCCCCAACGAGACGATGAGCAGATTGCCGCGCGACGCGCCAAAGAGATTGCCAGCCGATTGGCGGTACGTCGATTGCGACTCGGCGTCGAGCGTGGCAGCGAAGACCTCGCGGCCAAGCCCGTCGTGCCAGGCAATGCCGCCGCGCGCCGCGAGATAGCCGACGCCGCGGGCGAGGATCGAGTCGGAGTGTTCGAGCCGGATGCCCCAGGCCGGCGCCCGCGTGCGGATGGCGGCCGCCCCGCCGCTGGTCGGCGCATTGCGGACGTCGACGCGACCGGTCGGCCACTCGACGGCCGCGGACGCGACCTCACTCGCCCAACTGTCGAGGAGCTCGCGGCCCGTGGCGCCTTCGAGGCAGACGGCGTCGGCGAATTCGTCGCCGAGCGTGCGGTCGTAGTCGACGGCGAGCGAGTGCAAGCCGCCAGCGTGCAGACCCGCCGCAATGCGGGCCACCGCCTCGCGACGGATCACCGGGTCGGCGGCTTCGACGAGGTCGAGGCACAACTGCTGCGACTCGAAGGTGCGCTTCTCCGCGTCGAACTGGCGAGCGCGCTGCAGTTTGAGGTCGTCCAGCTCCGGCAGGGCGCCAAAGAATTTCAGAGAACGCTCCAACCGATCGCCAGGGGCGTCAGCGGGCGGAGCCTCCGCGCGAACTTGTTCGCCGAGGTTGGCGCGATCCGCGACCGCCGTGGCATCCCAAATCGCCGTCATCTGCGCCTGCACCCAGCGCGACACGATGGTCTCATGCTCGCGACCCACGGGAAGCGGCTCGTCCGGGGAGCTCGCCGACCGGTACATTTCGAAGCAGACGGCCGCGGAACCGCGCGGATCGCCCGTTTCCAGCAGCCCTTTCGCTTCGATGCGCAACACTTGCAGGCGGCCAATCGCCCCGCCTCCGCCGAGCTCCTTGAGCAGCGGCAGGCGCGCGCGATAGGCGGCAAAATCCTCATCCAGCGCCGCGGCCAGGCATTCGGCCAGCATGTCGCGCGTCTCGAGATCGTCAGACGCCTGACGGTAAGCGCGCTCGGCGAGCTCGATCGCCTCGCTCAGCCGACCCTCGTTGTAGGCGATCTCGCCCAGCGAGCGCAGGGCGTCGACGTCGTTGGGATCTTCGCCGAGGCGGCGCTGGGACCGCGTGCGGAGCGCGTCAACCTGATCGAAGCAGTCGAGCGACATCCCGTTCTGCGAGATCACCGTGCCGCGATGGCAGATGAGATTGCCCAGCGGGACCCCGTCGCGGGCCTGCACGCGGGCGACAATCCGGCCAGCGGCAAGGTCGATCGCGACGACCTCGCCCGTGGTCAGCGGCAGATAGTACTTGCCGTCGCTGACAAATCCATTGCCCGCGGGCGAGGCGCCGCGCGGCAGCTCCAACTCGTCGTCGTCCCACGCCGGTTCGCCATCGGCCAGGCGCAGCGCCTGCAGCTTGAGACTGCCGACCAGCAGGATCGTATCGCCGTGGACGCACGCCAGCCGCTGCATCTCGCCGCGGGGTCGCTTCCACAAGACGCGACCCGCACGCAGGTCGAGGCAGTGCAGTTCGTTCGACTCGGGCGGCGTCACCAGGACGCGCCCGTCGGCGATCATCGCGGCGCCGTCGGTCCAGCGATTGGCCAGCGCTTCATGCGGCTCGCCCGCGGCGGGGCCATACATCCCCGCGAACGGCGAGACGGTTTCGTACCGGTACGCCCACGCGAGAGACCGCTTCGACAGGTCGACGCCGACGACCACGCCGGCGCCGGTCGGGCACACGAGCATTCCCGAATCGTAGGAGGGCGAGGCGGCTTGCAGCCGTCGTCGCAGGTCGAGCAGCACGCCGGTCTCGAGATTCGCAAGCTGTTGACGCCACTGGAGCTCGCCCGTCGCCGCGTCGAGCGCCGCGAGATACACGTCGTCGCGGATCTCCATGAGCACGTAGAGCGACGAACCCATGGCTAGCGGGGCGCCCAGGAAAAACGCGCCGGCGAGGTCGCCCTTCGCGACGGCGCCGTCGAGCTCCCACACCAGCCGGCCTTCGCTCGCCAGCTCGTAGGCCGACAACCGGTTGGACGGCGCGGTCGCCTCGCCGCCGGTGATGCTCATGAACGGCGCCATCTCGTAGTCCTGATCGACCGGCATCGGCAGGTCGCGGATCACATAGACGCGGTCGCCGTCGCTGGCCACGACGCCGTAGAGGTAGTCTTCCCACATCCGGCGGACGAAGGCCCGCGCCGGCTCGGCGTTGGCCATGTCGTCGCCCTTACCGCCGGAACGGACGAGCTGCTCGAGCTGTTGGTCGCGTTGGATTTCGCTGCGCCAGATGCGCTTGCCGGTGCGGAAGTCGACGGCGAGCAATCCCAACGGCGTGCGCACAAGGATATAGTCGCCCGCGGCCAGCGCGGCGCTGGCCACCGGCGTCGCGCGGCCGGCTTGCACGAGCTCGGCGTTGTACTCTTCAAACAACTCTTCGAGCTTGGGATAGGGCACGAGCAGCCCCACCTTCCAGCGGACGCGCATATGGGGGAGACCGCCGTCGGCCTCGGCGTTGCGAGCCGCGTTGCCACGGTAAGTGAGCCACTGTTGCTGGGGCGCCGCGGCGACGTCGGCGGGCTCGCCGACATTCTCCCGCAGCCACGCCAGGGGATCGCCGAGCGCTTCGGCGTCGAGCGAGTACTCACGGCCGCCGATCTCGACGGCGCCCCGACCCCGCTCCGCCAGCGCTTCCAGCACGCGGCGAGCTTGTGCGGCGTCGTCGGCCGCCAGCCAGCTCGCCGCGGCGTGAATTGACAACGCCGGATCGTAGAGCCGGACCGCCGCCGCCGTGTCGAGCAATTGCTGGCGCCACAGCGCCGCGGCCAGGTGCCGCCCGGCGTCGGCCTCGTCCGCTGCCAGAAGCAAGGCCGCCTGGAACCCGGCTGGCGTGTAGAAGTAGCGCTGGGCGACTGCTTCAAGCTGGGCGGCGTCGCCCGCGGCGATCGCGCTGCGGAGCAGGCGTTCGGCCACGGGTCCATAGACGGCCTCGTAGGCGCGGCGGCCGTCGTCGGGCAGGTCGCGAATCAGCCCTCGCGCCGTTTCCTTGAGCCCCGCGAATCCGCCCTCGGCGTTGGTCTCGACAAAGTAGTCCTCGTGGCGGCCAAGCACGTCGTCGAGAAACCGCAAGGCCTCGACGAACTCGCCGCGGGAGACCGCCTCTTCGGCCTGCCGCATACCGCGGGACAGGACGCGGTCGGTGGGGGGATGGACCCGGGCCCGGTCGTCGGCGGACTCGTTCTCGCCGTCCGTGACAACGACGCGACCGCGGCCGCCCTGGACTTGGATCTTGATTTGCCCCTGGGCGGTTTGCGGGTCGGCGGCCCACTCCCAGCCAAAGGCCAGGAGAAACCCGGGGATCCAGGCGGCGAGGCGTCTCATGTGCTCGTTCCCTCGAAGCCCTCAATTGGCGGCGGTACGACGCCCACGGAGCACGGCGGCGTCCCGCCGCGGTCGGGCGCCGGCACGACCCGCGAGCGTCGGGGGCGTGGCTGGCCCCCATCTCCTAACGCCTTGCCTAACCTAAGTTTACAGCCGATGCCCGCATAGAGCAATTATTCGGACCAGGGCGCCCAACCGCCAATCCCTTCCAGGCGGCATCACCCGGCTGACCGGCGCCGCCTGGCAGTCACGGGTCGCCACGCTCCCCGCACTTGGGTCGCCCACTCCCCGCAAAATGCCTGAAAACAGGGGGTTCTCGGCGCGGAATAGCAAAAATCCCCGGCATTTCCGGCATTCTCGCGTGTTTTCGACTTGTAATTTCGGGGATTCAGCCATTAAATCAGCAGCCAGCGTGCTAGAGTCCTAGTACGATGCCGCGAGCCAAGCGGGCCGTTCGGACGCTCTAGGCCGTAAAGTTCCCGGCAATCCCCCACCCCACCGTTCCCCATCTCGAAACACTAGGAGGGTATGACTCCATGGCGAAAGCTGCTGCCAAGAAGCCGCCGACCAAGACCGAAGTGTACGCCAGCATTTCCGAAGTGACGGGCGTCGCCAAGAAAGACGTCGGCGCGGTGTTCGACGCGCTGGTCGACGAGATCGCCAAGGCGCTGAGCAAGAAGGGCTCGCAGGCGTTCACGCTCCCCGGGCTGTGCAAGATCGTGGTTCAGCACAAGCCGGCCCAACCGGCCCGCAAGAACGTGCCGAACCCGTTCAAGCCGGGCGAGTTGATGGACGTCGCCGCGAAGCCGGCGAAGAACGTCGTCAAGGTCCGGGCGCTGAAGAAGCTGAAGGACATGGTCTAGGAAGGCTTGAGGCGCGAGGCTTGAGACCTGAGGCGCAAGTCGCGGGTCTAAGAGCCGCCCAGGCGACTGAGTTCGACGAATCCACTCGACCGCGGCCGGCGTCGCTCGACGCCGGCCGCGGTTTTTTTTGTTGCAGCGAGGGAAGTGCCGCCGATCGGATGTTGGGCGTCTGCGGGCGCGGTCCCGCGTCACTTGCCGGCGGCGAAGGCGTACACGTGGCCGGCGGTGCGAACGTAAAGCGTGTCGTCGGCAATCGCCGGCGTGGCGGAGACGCGTTCGCCGAGGGGCGGATTCTTGGCCACGACTTTCGCCGGGCGCGAGCCGCCTTCGATGACCGTCACGGCGCCGTCGGCCAGCGACGCAAAATAAATGTGGCCGTTGGCCGCGACCGGCGAGGCGTAGTAGCTGCCGGGGGCGACGAGGCGTTTCTGGTACAGCTCCTCGCCGGTGGCGGCGTCATACGCGGTGACGATGCCGCCGTCCTTCACCATGACGTACTGCCCGCGGTACGCGATCGCCGACGGTACGTAGGGCAAGCCGCGCGTGGCCTTCCAGATGACGTGGCTTTCGGTCACGTCGCCGCGGCCGCCGGGCCGCACGGCGAACGCACTGTTCCGCGACTCCGCGATGAATGCCAGCATCTGGTCCCATTCCTCCCGGACAATCTTGCCGTCCTTGTTGGGATCGTTGTTGTCGAAGAAGTCCTTGAACATCGTCGTTTGCGCCTCGGCCTTCGACAGGGCGCCGTCGCCGTCGGCGTCGGCGTTGCCCTGCGACAAGAGTTGGTCAAACGTCGGCATCTGAAAATCCTTGTCTTGCGGATCGCCCGGCGACCAGCCGGCAAACAGCAAGTTGCCGTCACTCGCCACGGGCGTGGTGCAGCACGCCGAAGGCATGCCGGCGACGAACCACCGCTTGTCCCCGGCCGCCAGGTCGTAGCCGATCATCTGGCCGAAGCCCGCGGCGACCACCTGCTTGCCGTCGGGCGTGTCCCATACAGCCGGCGTGCCGAAACCAGACTTCGACTCGCGCGGCTGCTCCCATTGGACGTCGCCCGTGGCGACATCCAGCGCGATGATCTTGGAGTCTTTCGTTTCATCACGAAGCAAAATCACGGCGCCGTCGGCAAGGATCGGCGAGACGCCCGTGCCGAAGTCGGCGAGCGTCGCCGCGGGCGGCAGCTCGTGCTTCCACAACTCGTTGCCGGCCGTGTCGTAGCAGAACAAGCCGCAGGAGCCGAAGTACGACACGATGCGTTCGCCGTCGGTCGCGGGCGTCGAGGCGGCAGGGCTGCCTTCGGTCGGATGAAACGGTTCAAGCTTCTCGTACGGCGCCTCGGCCCGCCACGCTTCGCCGCCGTCGGAGCGCCGGTACGCGATCGTCAGCAGCTTGCCGTCGTCAAACGCGGTGAGCACGAGCAGATCGCCGACGACGATCGGCGAGGAAAGTCCGCCGGGCGCGGCGACCTTCCACGTCACGTTCGTCTCGGGGCCGATTTCAACCGGCGGATTCTGCTCCTCCGCCACGCCGGTTCCCCCGGGTCCGCGAAACTGCGGCCACGCCAGGCCATCGCCCGCGCACACTTCGGCTGAAACGACCAACGCGACCACGACGCCCAACAAGCAGCCCTTCATGTTCGTTTCCTCACGCGTGACAGGCGGCGCTGGCGCCGCGAATTTTCTCTGCGGCGACGGCCATCGCCTCGGTTAATCAGCAACGATTGTTACCGCCACAAGTGTGCGGGCAAGGGCCCTCGCGCGAAACGCCGCTTTGCGCGATCTTCACACAGCCTAGATTCCGGCCAACACGCACTCTTTTCCGGCAGCACACTCCCGCATGACGGTAGGATTGAACGGGGCCCAGCGCCGTACACGACGCTGCCAGCGTCGTCCGTGCACCGACTCACCTCGGCGTGCCATGCCCACGTCCGCGTGGGCACGTTGTCACGCAGCCGCCTGCGTGACGTTCCCTCGCGCTCGCTTGAGCCGCCGCTGCAACGTATACTACCGCAGGTGCGTCGATTGCCGTCCATCGAATTGGCAATCGGCTTTCCTTGGTTCGTCATTCAAAGAACGCGAAGTTCGCCCTCGGAGCCGTCGCCATGGACGCCATTCGCATCGAGACCTTGCTCGCCGGCGAAACGCTCTACCTGCCGCAGCTCAAACCGCTAGTAGGCAAGTCGGTGGAGATCATCGTCCGCGAAAGCAGCCGGCCGACAACAACCCCGGGCAAGGGCGAGTGGGACGACGTCAAGGCGGCTGTGCTGAGCCTTGACGGCTACGATTTTGACGCCTATCGAGAGGCGCGCGCCGCCGATGCGCGGCAGCAGTTGGAGCGTTCTGCCCAATGATCCTGCTCGACGCGTCGACGATCATCGACGGCTTGCGGCCAAGGACGTGAGCCTGATCGAACGCATGCGGTCCGTCGAAGGGGCCGTATGCGGAGTGACGCGGGCTGAGGTCTTAGCGGGATCTCGAAGCGCCGAGCACCGGACCAAGTTGCTGACAATTCTTGACAGTTTTCGGCAAGTCGCGACCCCAGAAGGGCACTGGGACGACGTGGGCGGCACTCTGGCCGCCTTGCGCGCTGTCGGCGTCACTGTGCCCTTGGCCGACGCAGTTCTGGCGACGATCGCCATGGCGCTTGCGATCGAGGTGTGGACGCGAGACGCGCATTTTCGCGAGATCGAGCGCGTTCTGCCTGCGTTGGCCCTGTTCAACGAAACGCCGTAAGGGCCTTTGTACGCAACCACGGAAGTCATGGATTGGAGAACGGCCGCGGCGTCGCCGTCGATTCCCTTTGGTGTCCGCTCCGCGAAATCCGTGCGATCCGTGATTCACGGCTGCACAACGGTCTTAAGCCCTGCAAGGGCGCGCTAAGACAGCCCAGGGCAACGCCCTGGGTCAGCGACGCCAACCATCCGCCCGAAGCCCTGTAAGGGCGACATGATCCGCGTGCCATGCCCACGTCCACGTGGACATGTCAATCAGGCCAGGCCACCCGCCGTTGATGACGCTGCTAGACCCGGATGCATCACCGGCAGACGTCAGTGCCTACCAAACCAGGCGTGGGCAAACGGAGAAGGGACGGAAGGGAGGGCGACCGGCACGGCACGCCGTCGGATATAAGAAGCGACGGCGAAAGGATCTATTGCCACAGGTGCGAGACTTGAAACGTGGTGGTGCATCACTGCGAGAAATTGGCCGGGAATTAGGGGTAGCTCACACCACCGTGTGGGAGACTGGATGAAGTACGGATAGCGGGTGTACGGTTTTTTCGCCACGCCGGTAGTTTGACGGAAGCGAATTCCACTGTAAAACCAGGGGGATTTGTGGCTTTGGTGGGGCCGTGCGGCAAAGGCAAAACCGTTAGGTAAGCGCACTGCCAATACTGTCCCTCGCCCTCCTCGACTAATGCATGTATGGATCCGCATGCGCCAACTCCGCCCGCCCGCAGCAGCTCAGCGATCCAGGGAGCCTGCCTCGCCATCTGCATTCTGCTGGCCGTAACCTCGATTCCCGCAGTGTTTGTTCGGGTCAGCAATTACGCCGACCCTTCTCCAACGTCGACTGAGTCATTCAAGTTTGACGAGCAGACAAAGCTTGCAATTGAGAACAGATTCGAAACGGGTCGCTACCTGCTTCAAACTGCACTTGGCTTGATCGCCGTGAGCTGGGGCGTCATTGCAATTGGCGACGACAAGGCGAAAAAGATGCTGGGGTCAGGCGAATCCAAAGCAATGTTTCTTCTGGGGTCGGTTTGCCTTGTCTTCTCAGCACTCGCTTACATGCAGCTCACGGACACGCTAAGCCACTATTTGCAGGTGAGCACAAGGATAAGTTCAAAGCCGCTACCGGATTTGGGTCATCGCGCGGTGTCTGGAAGGGCTGGCGCACAAGTCTGGGGAATCATTGCCGGTGCCGCCTGCAAAGGCTTAAGCATAATGTCCTCCATTTGGTTCCCTAAGAACCCAGCGAGTGCAGACCATGAACCGAAAACAACTACCGACGTCTTGCCATAAGAGTCGCTCGTGCGCGAGCTTTGCGACATTTGCCGTATTTGCCGCCGGCCTGGCCTCGGCAGATGCGCAAGACGGACTATACCAAACACCGCAAGACCTACTCAGGACTTTGACAAATCAAGTCAGCGGCCAGGTAGACGGCACGATAGACGTAACGCCGATTGAGGAATACTTCGCCAACCGTCCAGGAGTGGACGGATTTTGGGCGACGTTCGAGGCCTGCCGCAGCAGGATGGAAGAACGCACTAGAACTTTG
>JBIOVA010000190.1:0-5374 GCA_044867485.1 Lacipirellulaceae bacterium
GGGGAGGTGCCCGTATCCCAACGTTCCCCATTCCCCATTCGACATTCCCCATTTCCGCCGATGAAGCTCGCCGAACGATGCGCCGCGATCCGTCTGCTGCTCACCGACGTCGATGGCGTGCTGACCGACGGCGGCGTGTGGCTCGATAATCAAGGCGTTGAGTCAAAGTGCTTTAACATTCGCGACGGACTGGCTGTGCGGCTCTGGCAGCAGGCCGGCGGGCAATCCGGCATCGTCACCGGCCGCAGCTCGCAGATCGTGAAGCTCCGCGCCGCCGAGCTCGACATGGAAGTCGTCCGCCAGGGAGTGAAGGAAAAACTGGTCGAAGTCCAGGCGATCGCCGCGGCGCACAAGTTGACGCCGCAGCAAATCGCCTACATCGGCGATGACCTGCCCGACGTCCCCACGATCCGCTACGCCGGCCTGGGCATCGCCGTGGCCGACGCCCCGGAAGAAGTCCGCGACGCCGCCGACTACGTGACCAGCGTCCCCGGCGGCGGCGGCGCGGTGCGCGAAGTCGTCGAGCTGCTCCTCAAAAACACCGGTAGGTGGGACACCGTCATTCGCAAGTTCATCGCCTGAGCGGGGGAGCGCGACCAACGGTCGCGGCTTTATGAAGTGCCTGACCTCTGACACCTGACTCGTCCGCCCCACATGCTCATCCGCCTGACGCACGCCGCGATTGCGTTCGCCGTCACCGTGGCGGCTTACCAGGCGTACGTCCTTGTGGCGGTTCCGTTCGTCGAGCCCGCCGCCCGCGCCGCGGCGTTCGGCATGGGCGTCCCCTCGATCGACGAGCTGCTCGCCGGCTCCGGCGGAAGCACGACGCACCGCACGCTCCTCGCGGCGTATTTCGCCGCCGATCACTGGTGCCTCGACCCGAAAGTTCGGCCGATCATCATCGAGAACGGTCAGGCGATGATCGTCCTCGACAAGTACGAGCAATCCAAGAGCGGCGCACTCAACGTCCCGCGGTGCGTCGTCCTGTTCTTCCCCCGGTCGCGCGACCGCGCCGACCTGCCGCCCCGCGACGTGGTCGTCCTTGAGCCCGAACGGGGCGCCATGCTGCAGCTTGACCAGACCCTCGGCGCCGGCTTCGGCGGCATGGGACGCATGCAATACGGCCAGCTCTTGGGCGCCGTCCACGTCCGTAGCGACATGCGCGAGCCCGGCCCGCACGACGACCTGGCCATCGACACGCGTGATCTTTACATGAACGAAGATCTCATCCGCACCACCGGGCGCGTCGAGATACGGCTGGGCGACAATCACGCTAGCGGCCGCGGCCTCGAAATACGCTTCCTCCGTACCGAAACGCCCCAATCGCAAAGCGGCAACGCCACGCTCTTCGGCAAGCTCGAGACGCTGGAAATCACCCACGAAGTCGCCGCGCTGGTCGTCCCCAAGCAAACAACGCTCTTCGGCCAGACGCCCACGCCAGCGCCGCAGACCGGGTCGCCGCGGCAACCCGGCGCCCCGCCAACGCCCCCCGCCCAGATCACCAGCGACGGCCCCTTTCGCATCGACTTCGGCAAGCGCGTCGCGTCGTTCTCCGAGAACGTGCAGGTCCGCCAGCGCCAGCCCGACGGCAAGATTGACGAGCTCGTCGCCGAGTTGCTCACGCTGTACTTCGCGGAAATGCGCGAATGGGGCGGCGACGTCACTCCGACGCCCGCCGACGGATCGCTGTTCGGCTCGGTCAAGCTGGAGCCCGCCACGGTCGAGGCCATCGGCGGCGAGGGCAAGCCCGTGCGGCTGAACGCGCCGTCGCACGGAGCCGTCGCACGGGGCGACCGCCTCACCATTGGGCTCATCGCCCGACAAGTGACGCTCGAAGGGGGCGACGACCTGCTGCTCACCTACCGCGGCGCCGAAGTGCACGCTCCTGTGGTCCGCTACGAGCTGCCGCCCAAGGATTCGACGAGCCGGATCGGCGGCATGTTCGCCCGCGGCGGCGGCGGTTGGCTGAAAGCGACGCCCAATGCGACCCGGCCCAACGAAGTGCTGGAGGTCCGTTGGACCGATTCGATGCAACTGGTTCGCCGCGCCGGCCAACCCGTGCTCATCCTCGACGGCCGACCTCGCGTCTCGATGGCCGGCCTCGGCACGTTGTGGGCCGATCAATTGGAGATCTTCCTGCGCGAGAACGCGCGTACGTCCAATGATCCTGCGTCGACGACCGCCGCGGCGTCCGTGCTGCCGGCCGCCGTCGAAGCCGAGCGCATCGTCGCCACCGGCCACGTCGGCATCGAGTCGGCTGAGCTCAATGGGAAAGTCAACCAACTCGAACTGAAAATCACCAACCCCCCGCAGGCGGCTGTCTCGCATCAGCAGCCCGGCGGCGCCGTCGAACAACCCGGCCCCGCCGCGCCTTTCCCGAACTCCAACGCCCAGTCGCTCTTCGCGCGCAACTCCGCCGCCGGCCCGCGCCGCGCGTACAACATCGCGGGCTCCGTGCTGCAGCTCGAAGCCGTCATGCGCGACCGCCGTCCGCAGGTGACCGCCATCCACGTTGACGGCGGCGTGGTCTTCCAGGAGCGGTCGCTCGGCGGCGACGGCGAAGCCCCGCTGCAAATTCTCGCCGAGCATCTGCAAGTGACCGACGCCGAAACGCCCCATGCGAAGATCGAAATCCGCGGCGGCGATTCCCGCGCCGGCCTCGCCGAGCTCTCCGCCCGCGGCACAGTGCTCCGGGCCCCCGAGCTGCTGGTCAATCGCGGCGCGAGCCAAGCGGCGATCAACTCGCCCGGTGAAGTGCAAATGCTCCTGACTCGCGATCCCAGCGGCCAGCCGCTCGCCCGACCGGAAGTCGTGGCGATCACCTGGCGCGACTCGATGCTGCTGGATCGCGACCGCATCACGTTTCTCGGCAACGTGCACGTCGATCGCGGCGGCGACTGGCTCCGCACGCGCAAGCTCGTCGCGGTGCTCACCGCGCCGGTCCGCTTCGATGGCGCCGGCGGCGAGGCGCGCGACCCCGAAGTCGCGCAGCTCGAATGCTGGGAAGGCGCCGTGGCCGAATTCGACCAGCGCGACGCCGCCGGCGCCGTCACCTCCCACAATCGGCTCGAAGTCGTCTCGCTCGTCGTGAATCAGGTGACCGGCGAAATCCGCGGCGATGGCCCCGGGCACGTCGATTCGGTGCACCTCTCAAAGAAGGGAAGTGCGGCGCTCGCCCTTCCCACGGCGCCAGGTCAACGGGCGCCCGAGCCTACGATCGATCCCAACGCTCCGCCGCAACTTCGCCACCTCAGCATCGACTTCGTTCGCAACTTCGAAGGCAATCTGCACGCGCGCTGGATCGCCGTCGCCGGCGACGTGAAAACCATCTATGGCCCCGTCGATAAATGGGACCAGCGCCTCTCGATGACGCCCGATGGCCGCCCCGGCCCCGATACGATTTGGATTTCCTGCGACCGTCTGAAAGCGAACGAGAGCCCCTACGGTCGCATGCAAACGCCCACGGTGGACGGCCGTCGCCCGATGGGGCCGATCGAACTGTCGGCTGAAGGGGGCGTCGAAATCGAAGTGGAGCACCCGGAGAAGGGCGCCTTCAACCTCCGCGGCGAGGGGGCGACCTACGACCAACTCAAGACGATGTTCAAGCTCAGCGGCAACAACCGCTCGTTGGCCACGATTACGAACCAGCCGTATCCCGGGGCGCCGCCCTCCGAGCAAACCGCCGAGGGCTTCATCTATTTCCAGAACACCGGCGAGATCAAGCTCATCTCGCCGCGCGGTCAGGCCTTCCAGTTTGACGCGAAGTGACTCCTCGTGCCACCGGTCCGCTCACACCCTCAATCTCTCGCGCTCCAACCGCTCCACGATAAACCGCAGCGCCGGAACCGCCATCCGCTCATAGTACTCCCACCCGTGTCCGCCGCCGGAGGTTTCCAGGTCGCACTCGTGCGGCACGCCGAGCGAGTAGAGCTTCGATCGCAGCCTCTCCGCCGACTCGTGCCAGCGGTCGTCCGTCGGGTCGCAGCAAAACCATTGGTGCCGCGGCCAGTTGAGCGGGTGGATGTGCAATGTCGCCGTATCCTGCCGCACCTGCTCGGAGTCGCGGTACATTTGCCGCAGCGACTGGTCGCCTTCTTCCATCTTCAATTGATAATCGATTGCCGGCGAGATGGCGGCCGCGATGGGAAATACGTCGGGATGCTTGTACGCCAATCGCAGCGCCCCCTGGCCGCCCATGCTCGTGCCGAGCAATGCGATCTGCGGCGGCGCGACATTCCAATGTTCCGCCAGCCACGGCAGCACGCGCTTGAGCACATGCTGTTCGGCGGACACCTCCGAATCAAACTCCGCACAGATGCGATCGGTCCACCAGCTCCGCCCGGTGACCGGCGCGATGCAACGCAATCCGTACTCGTCGAACAACCGCGCAAACGCGGGCCGCTCGTCGATCCGACTCACGTGAACGCCGTGCAGATACATGACCGTCTCGCCATGCGGCGCCGGCGCCGCCGGCGCAAACGCATAGGCCGGATGCCCGCCGATCTCGAGCTCGGTCCACGTACCCATCGTGCCCTGATTTTGATGGGCGGCCGCCACGGTCGCAACCGAGCGCACCGCCGCCTACAATGCACCCCTTCGCCGAGTGACCGCACGACTGCCCCATGAACGACCCTCCGCGGATTCTCCACCTCATCAGCCGCCTGGACGGCTACGGCGGCGCGCGGATGCTGCGCTACCTGGCCGCGCATCAGGCGAGGGCCGGGCAGGGCGTCGCCGTCGCCGCGTTGACGGGCACGGACGCGGTCGTGAAGGAGCTGCGCGACGCCGGCGTCGCGGTTCACGTGCTCGGCAGCCGCTGGCGGCTCGACCCCGTCGCGCTCGGCCGGCTGGCAGGCCTGCGACGCCGTATGCGTGACGCCATGGTCCACGCTTGGGATCGTCGCGCCGCGCAGCACGCCCGCCTCACCGGCCGACGCCCGCCAGTGGTGACCGCGATCTCGCCCGGCACGCCGCCCGCCGCACCATCGCTGCACGATCGCTCCCAGGCGCTCGCCGCATTGCGGTTGCCGGTCGACTCGCGCTTGATCGCGCTCGCCGGCCCACTCCTGCGCGACAAGCAGGTCGACGAAGCGATCTGGTGCTACGAGTTGGTGCGCGTCTTGCATCCTCCAGCGCGACTCGTCGTCTTCGGCGACGGACCCGACGGAGCGCGACTGGAGCGATACGCGGAGCTGGTCAGCGAACTCGACTGCGTGCGCTTCGCCGGCTACCGCGGCGACCTGGCCGAACTGCTTCCCCACGCCGACGTGTTCTGGCAGCTCACGCCGTCTCGCACGACGCCCTACGCACTCCTTGAAGCGATGGCCGCCGGCGTTCCGGCCGTCGCCAGCGACGTGCCCGCGCACCGCGCCGC
>JBIOVA010000191.1:0-14668 GCA_044867485.1 Lacipirellulaceae bacterium
GTGTTTATTGAGGCGCACATCCTGCAGATTGAACTGAAGGACGATTGCCGCAACGGCATCAATTTCAACGACCTCATCAGTTGGTCGAGCGCCGACGTGACGCTGCGATCGGTGGGGTTTGCCAACCCCGCCGGTTTTAGCAATTCCGGGGGCGGAACGACGGGAGCCACTCCATCGTTCTTCGTCAACGCCGACGGCACCGGCCTCGACGGCTTGGTCGACCTGCTGCTCAACACCACCGACGCCAAGACCTTGGCGTCGCCGGAGATTCACGCGGTCAGCGGGCAGGCGTCGCGGATGCTGGTGGGCGAAAAGCTGCCCTACCGCACGACCACGACGACGCAAACAGCGACGGTCGAAAGCGTCCAGACGCTCGATGTCGGCGTGGAGCTCGACGTCACGCCGCGCGTGACCCGCGACGGGCGGGTGCTGATGAGAATCAAACCCAAGGTGTCCACAGGCACGTTCACGGACACAGGGCTGCCGTCCGAGAAAACCAGCGAAGTCGAAACCGACATCCTGCTCTGCAGCGGTCAGGGCATGGTGATCGGCGGGTTGATCCAGGAGGAAGACACAAACGTCCAGAGCAAACTGCCAATTCTCGGCGATTTGCCGTACATCGGCATCCTGTTTCAGAAACGGCAAGTGGTCGTCTCTCGCAAAGAGATCATCGTGACGCTCCGGCCGCATGTGCTGCCGTACTCGCCGATTCTCGCGGCCAGGAACGACTTCCAAGTCATGCGCGCCGAGGAGCCGCTCACGCAGGGCGCCATTCAGCGCTATCCGCGACCTTACGAGCCGCGCCTCAAGGACACGTTCGACCACTGGCACAAGAAGCACCCGGTCATTCCGATGTCGCCCGATATGCCGTACGAGCACATGTGGGAGCCGACTGAGCCGGACCCTTCGACGATGGACCTGCCGAGCATCAATTCCCATTGGGGCGACAACGTGGAGCTGCTGCCCGACGAAACCGTCGAGCCGCAGCAGCCATAGGGCCCCAAGCGAGGTTTCCGCCATGCCAAATCGCATCGAAATCCCTGACGAACTGCAGCACCTCATCGAGAAGCGCGCCGGCAGCGACCGCCGCAAGGCGAAGTCGACCGGCGCGAAGGCGGCCAGCAGCGCCGAGCGTCGCCGTAAGGCGCGCCGCACCGCCGACGGGAAAAAAGCGGAAAGCAGAAAGCGGAAAGCGGAATAAGGTCCGTTTGCGTCTGGCCCTCGACTTTTCGCTTTCGGTTTTCCGCTTTTCCTACCACGCCCAGTTGATCCACCGTCCATCGCGCGTTTTCGGCGTACTCGACGGGAATCGGCCGTGCAGCTCGCGCGGCAGGAATCGCGTGTCGTGACGCTGCTGCAAATTGTCGCGCAGCGGATTAAACGGGCGAATCACGACCGGGACCGACGCCGCATAATTGCCGTGGCCAAAGGCGCCGAGCCGCACGTCCAGCACCGCGTCAGGCAACAGGTCGAACTGCCACTCCGGCGCCGTGCCGCGGAACCGAAGCTCGTAAGTCGCCACTCCGTCGACGAAGTCGCCGAGCTTCACCGGCTGGGTCCATCGATCGAGTTCCGAAAACGCGTCGATCGGCTTGTCGTTCGGCTGCCGCTCGCCGAACAGCCGCGCCGCGAGGCTGCCGCGCACGGCCACAGGCCGCCGATCATCGCCAATCGCGGCGATGGTCACCTGGAGGCCATCGGGCTCCACGTCCCGATCGAGATTCACGAGGCACGCGTCCAGGACTTCCAAGTTGCGAACCCGCACTCGCTGCAGCGGCGGCGCTTCCGGCGGCTCGCCGACTAGCATATCGATTGGCCTCACGATGGCCGGCAGCGGCGCCCCCTCCGACGCCAATTCCCCGCGTCGCTCGCGCAATTGGTCCGCCGAGAGCGTCGCGCCGTCGACCGTCGCGGTTGCCACATCGTTCCACCCGACCGATGTCGTCAATACAATCGCGTCCTGCTCCCGCCGCAACCAAAGCGTCGCACCATCGGTGCGAGCGTCGAGCATCCCGCCAAGGACGCGCCCGTCAATCGTCTGCACCTCGATATGGCCCGGGGCGCCAACCACACGCTGGGAAAGTACGCTGGCGCACATCGCCGCGCAAAGAAGCAGTCGTCGCATGACATGTTGCCCGCAGGACGAGGGCGTCGCGCTCGTCCGCTCAAGCAGTTGACGAGGTTCGCAGAGGCCTCAAGGCTTCATCCTGATTGCCACGGCGCGGATTTGCCACCGATTTTGGACGGCTCCGGCGGTGGGCCCGGGCGTCGTTCGCCGCCGGAGTCCTTCGGGATGGTTGGATGGCGCCGATTCTGCCGCTCGGTGAGCGCGGGTCCGCCGTCTATTCTCAGAACGATCTCCCCCGAACGGGGGCCCGCCCCGTCAGCGACTGCTGCTTCGACTAACTCTGTCGGGGGATGCCAACGGAGATTCTTGTTGACGCGCGTGAATCGGGAACTCTAATGGCGCGAAGGGGCATGGGAATTCCCGCTCCTTGCGGGAACGGCGACGCTGGCGGGTCCTTGGGGGGGAGAAGGACCGCACGGCGATTGATTCTCTTCGGCGGCGAGAGCAGAGCAAAGAGGCGCTCGTAGTCTGCGCCTCGCCGGCGGCGGGTCGAACGGCGATTGCGCGGCGGCATCTCAGTCGGCCCGCTCAAAGGAGGGTCAGACTCATGAGACGCTTGCTCGTGAGCGCGGGCCTAGCGCTTGCGCTGGTCGCACTTTGCGGGTCGCCGGCGATTGCTCAGCCGGGGACGCATCACACCGGGACGTTCCCCAAGTACAGCCAACCGATCGACCACGTGATCGATCCCCTCTGGCCCGAGCACATGTTGCTGTGGGGCGAGAACATCCCGTCGGACATCGACTGGATGCACTCGATGCAAAGCCCCACCGCTCCGCCCAACTGGGTGATCGCTGACGACTTTCGCGATCAATACAATCTCCCGGTGATCACTGTCCGGTGGTGGGGTTCGTATTTGCCTCAAGGCCAGGTGGTTCAGCATGTCGCGGGCGGTCCCCCCGTGCCGATTCCTCCCGCCCCGGGCGTTGAGGACGGCTACTTGATTTCGTTCTTCAAGGACATTCCCGGGCCGCGTTTCAACCCCGCGATGCCGACGACGGATTACAGTCGACCCGGCGATTTGCTTGGTTCCTACGTTTTGCCGTACGACAAGATTCGCGTGAAACCGACGCCCTATCAGGGCTGGGACATGCACCCGATCTACGAATACGAAGCCGACCTGTGGGCTGGGCATCTCGATCACCGATCGGATTACGCCCAACCGGATGGCTTCCACCAACTTCCCGGCGAGATTTACTGGCTGTCGATTGTCGCCGAAGTCGGCCACAAGATCGAACTCGTGCCAGATGGAACAGGCGGCCCCGACCAATGGCAGTCGACGCCTTCGGGCAAAGAGGCTTTCAGCCACTACTGGGGCTGGCACACGAGCCCGCTGGAACGCTTCGACGTGGCCACGATGGGCCACTTGTTTATGCCGCCCACCTTGCCGCCCAATCCAACCATCTGGGAGTACGAAGGTTGGATGCCGATCCAACCACAGCACTACCTGTATGACATGGCATTTGAGTTGCTGACGGTGCCAGAGCCGACGGGCGTGGGGCTCGCGGCGGTCGCCGTCACGAGCTTGGGACTGTTCCGGCGGCGCGGGCCGATGATTTGACAATTGTGTAACGAACGCCACGGCCGCCCCGAGTCAATGACTCGGGGCGGTGGCGAGTTCAGCCGCGGAGGTCGCGCGCAACGGCAGCTCGAAGCACGCCGCTTGTTCGGCGTTACGCACCAGCAGATAGGGGCCGGAGAGCGCCGGGTTGTTCCAGGTGACGCCCTGCAGCGCGGGCAGGCTGGCGAGTTCGCGGTACTTCTTTGGCGACGCCTCGACAAGGATCGCCTCGCCCTCTTCGCTGAGCACTACGATCACGTCGCCGGTCAACAGAATCTGCCCGTGCCCGAACGAGGGGCTGCGGCGCTTCTTCCACTTTGGCCGGCCGGTCTTGAGATCGACGCATTGCAGCATGACGTCGTCCATGCCGTAGGCGAAGCCGTCGCGGATGAGGACGTTGCCGAATTTGTTCTTCAGCACCGCCTTGCTTCGCCAAACCGTCGCGGTCGCAAACTTGTCGCGGTTGCGCGTCACCTCAATGACTTCGCCGCCCAGGCCGTAGCCCTTGGTGAGCAGCACGCGATCGTCGCCCAGTGGAACCGGCTGTGCGGCGGCGGCGTTCGATCCGCTGCTGCTGGGCCATGGATGTTCCCATAACACCGTACCGTCGTCGGCGCGATGGGCGGTGAGGTACTCCTCGTTGACCGACAGAATCTGCCGCACGCCGGTCAGTTCAACGAGCACGGGCGTTGCGTAGGACGATTGGCGAGTGCCACCGGACCACGCTTCGTCACCGGTCGCGATGTCGTACGCCACCAGCGACGCTTCGTCGGAGCCACCGACGCTCACGACGACCCAATTGTCGACGATAAGCGGTGAACCCGCCTTGCCCCACATGACGTTCTCGGCGTTGTGTTCGGCAAGGGTATCATGCGTCCACAACAGCTTGCCGGTGCGGGCGTCGAGACAGTTGAGGATTCCGGTGGCGCCGTGGGCGAACACCCGGCCGTCGTGAATTGTGGGCGTGGCCCGCGGCCCGATGCCGCCGAGTGATCCGCTGCCGCGAGGGTCCCATCGCACGGGATCGGCGTGGGTCCATGTGATCTTGCCCGTCTTCAGTCCGTAGCAGGTGACAAGCTCCTGCTCGCCGCGCTGTTCCTGCGTGACGGCGTAGTCGCCGACGACGGCGAAGCCCGACCACCCGGCGCCGATTTCGTGTTTCCACAACAGCCGCGGCGCGCGTGCCTTCCAATCCGTTTCGAGGTCAACGCCCTTGACTTCGGCCCAGTATCCGCCGCCGAGGAAGGCGGGATAGTCCTGCGGCGTTTCGCTCCAGTCGAGCGGGGCGGCGCCCGAGGCCACGGGCACGTCGAGCGAGCGGTCGGGGTCCGCCCATCGCCATCGCCAGCCGACGATGCCGACGTCGCCGTTGTTGATCACCTTGATCGGTCCGAGCTGCAGGTAGAACGCCCCGAGCAGTCCCATGGGAACCAGGGAAAACGCCCAACGCGAAGCCCTTGGAAGTCCGCTGGCCAGCGCCGTCCAGGCCGACGCGCCGACGACGCCGAAGATGATGGCGATATGAAGGACCGAGTTCTTTAGCCCCGGGTCGACGTCGGAAAGCCAAAAGCCTAGGCAGATGCACGCGAGTGCGGCGATCCAAGCAAACGGAAACCACACCCAACGGGCGCCCGCCGCCGCTGCAGCGAGCGGCGGTGAATTATCCCGAATCTCGGCCGGCGATGACATGAAATGCGTGCTCCGCTGACTTGCCGCAAACCATGGTAGCGCGACGCGCCCACGGCGGCAACGACCCGTAGTGAGGCGTTGCGATCCTCTTCCCCGGAAACTACAACCGACTGCAGGGCCGCCCTTGCCCAATCGTACCCCCGAGCCAGCCAAAGCACCGTGAGTTCGAGCGACGCCACCCACCGACTGGACGGTCTGCGCGCCGTCGTAACCGGCAGCACCAGCGGCATCGGCCGAGCGATCGCGCTGGAATTGGCTGCCGCCGGCGCGGATCTGGTGATCCACGGGCGCGACTCGCAACGGGCGGAGGACGTGTGCGAGGCGATCCGCTCGATGAAGCGTCGCGCCGACGCGAATGTGACGGACCTCGCCGGCGACGCCGCGACGCTGGAAGAACTTGTTGAACGCCTGTGGCGCCAGTGGCCCGTCGACGTGTGGGTGAACAACGCGGGCGTCGACGTGCTGACCGGCAACGCCGCAAACTTGCCGTTTGGCGAGAAGCTCGTGCGGCTTTGGGATGTCGACGTGCGGGCAACGATGGTCCTCTCGCGGGCCGTCGGCCGGCGAATGCGCCCGCGCGGCCGGGGCGTCATCCTCAACATCGGTTGGGACCAGGCGGACGCCGGAATGGCCGGCGACAGCGGCGAGATGTTTGCCGCGGTGAAGGGCGCCGTGGCGGCGTTTTCGCGCAGCCTCGCCAAGTCGCTGGCCCCGCAAGTGCGCGTCAATTGTATCGCCCCCGGTTGGATTCGTACCGCGTGGGGTGCAACGGCTTCGGCAGCGTGGCAGGAGCGCGCCCAGCACGAGTCGCTGCTGCAGCGATGGGGGACGCCGGAAGACGTCGCCCGCGTCGCACGGTTCCTGGCCTCGGCCGCGGCGGAATTCATCAACGGGCAGGTGATTGCTGTGAACGGCGGGCGCGCTGACCATTCATTCCCTCCGACTCCCTCCCCCTTGCGGGGAGGGCCGGGGAGGGGGAGTGAAGCGGGGACACGCTGCGTCGCCTCTCCCCTAGCCCCTCCCCGTCAAAGGGAGGGGGACGGAAGATTCCTTATATGCCACGCGATCACATCCACTTCGTGACCGGCCGACTGGCGGAGCATGCCCTCAAAAGCGTCGTCGCCCCGCTCGCGGCCGACGTTGACTTCGATTACACGGTCGACGTGCTGCCGATCACCGTGGCTGCGCTTATGACGCCGTCGTGGATCGCCAAGCATTGGCGGCCGACCCCGGACGCTACGCACATCATCGTGCCGGGGTATTGCGACGGCGACCTCGCGCCGCTGGCGGCGCTGACGCCAGCTGTGGTCGAACGCGGCCCCCACGATCTGCGACGGCTGCCCGAATTCTTCCGACGCGCGCCGCCGCCGCAAGACTACGGCGCCTACGACATTCAGATCATCGCCGAGATCAACCACTGTCCTCGGTTGACGCTCGCCGAGATCCTCCGTGAAGCCGAGCAACTTGCCGCCGCCGGCGCAGACCTCATCGACGTGGGCTGCGACCCCGGCGGCCCGTGGTCTGGCGTGGGCGACGCCGTACGGGCGCTTCGCGACGCCGGCCATCGAGTTTCGATCGACAGCCTCGACGTGTGCGAGATCGAACCAGCGGTGGCCGCGGGCGCCGAGCTGGTGCTCAGCGTCAACAGTACAAACCGCAACGCCGCGACGCACTGGGGCGTGGAGGCGGTCGTCACTCCCGATGTGCCGGCGACGCTCGAAGGCCTCGACGAAACCGTCGATCAGCTCGCCCGCGCCGGCGTGCCCCTGCGGATCGACCCCATCCTCGAGCCGATCGGCTTCGGCTTCGCCGTCAGCCTGGGGCGGTATCTTGACGTGCGGCGGCGATATCCCGACGCCGAGATGATGATGGGCGTTGGCAATCTCAGCGAGCTGACCGACGTCGACTCGGCGGGCGTCAACGCGTTGCTGCTGGGCTTCTGCCAGGAGCTGGCGATCCGCAGCGTGCTCACCACGCAGGTAATCAACTGGGCCCGCACGAGCGTGCGCGAATGCGACGTCGCTCGCCGGCTGATGCACCACGCCGTGACGCAGCGGGTGTTGCCGAAGCGCCTCGATTCGCGTTTGGTTATGCTTCGCGACGCGCAAGTCGACGAAACGCCGCCAGAGTCGCTGGCCGAGTTGGCGCGCCAGATTCGCGACCACAACTACCGCGTCTACGCGACAGGCGGCGAGGTGCACCTCGTGAGCGCCGGCCTGCACCTCCACGACGCCGATCCGTTCGTTCTCATGGAACAGCTCCGCCACAGTGGTCCCGACGGCGCCCTGCCGAAGAATCTCGACGCCGGCCACGCCTTCTACCTGGGCTACGAAATGTGCAAGGCGGCCACGGCGCTCACGCTCGGCAAGACGTATCAGCAGGATGAGGCGCTCGACTGGGGACTCGCCACGCGACCCGAGTCGCGGCACTACCTGCGGCGCCGAGGGGACGGCGGGGCATGAGCGACGAGACGTTGCCGCTGGTCGAACGGCTGCCCGACGGGCTCTCTGCCGTCGACGCGTTGACGCGCCTGGCAAGCCTGCCGCACGTGGTGTTCTTCGACAGCGCCGCCCGCGACGAGAGACTGGGCCGGTATTCTTTCGTCGCCGCCGACCCGTTTGCGTGGATCGAATGCGCGGCATCCGACATCGATCCGCTAAGCAAAGTGGCCGAGTTGCTGCGGCCGTACTCCGCTATGCACCGCGATGACCTGCCGCCATTTCAGGGCGGCGTCGCGGGACTGTTCGGCTACGAGCTGGGCCGCACGCTGGAACGCATTCCCACGGCGCGACACGACGATCTGCCGACGCCGGTCCTCGCCGTGGGCGCTTACGATGTGGTGCTGGCGTTCGACCACAAAACCGACCATGCATGGATCATCTCGCAGGGCTTCCCCGAAATTGACCTAGCTGCCCGCCGCGACCGTGCCGCGCAGCGCGCCGCCGAGTTTCACGCCCACCTCAAGGGCCGTCCCGTCGCTTGCGGCTTAGCGATTGAACCGAAATCGGCTGCCAATCTCGCCCCGCAATTCCCCGTCCCCTACTCTGGCGTCACAAGCAACCTGTCGCCCGACGCGTACCGCGCGATGATCCTCCGCGCCGTCGAGTACATTCACGCCGGCGACCTGTTCCAAGTGAATCTGGCCCAACGCCTGCTCTGCCGCGCCACAGCGCCGACCGTCGACCTTTACCTACGCCTCCGCGAGCGCAATCCAGCGCCGTACGCCGGCTATCTCGACCTCGGGGACAGCCAGATCGCCAGCGCGTCCCCCGAGTGTTTCCTCACGGTTCGCGACGGCCAGGTCGAAACGCGCCCGATTAAGGGTACGCGCGGCCGCTCGCACTTGCCCGAGGCTGACCTGTACGCCGGCGACGAGCTGCGCGACAGCGAGAAGGATCGAGCCGAGAATGTGATGATCGTCGATTTGATGCGCAACGATCTGTCGCGCGCGTGCCGGGCCGACTCAATCCGCGTCCATCAGCTTTGCCGCCTCGAGACGTACGCCTATGTGAAGCACCTAGTGTCGGTCGTCCGCGGCGAATTGAAATCTGGTCGCACGCCACTCGACCTGTTGCGGGCCAGCTTCCCCGGCGGGTCGATCACCGGGGCTCCCAAGGTGCGGGCGATGGAAATCATCGCCGAGTTGGAGCCCACAGCCCGCGGCCCCTACTGCGGCTCGCTGGCGTATATCGGCTTCAACGGGGCGATGGACGCGAGTATCCTGATAAGAACGATCACCGCCGCCCACGGCTGGTGGCAATTCCCCGTGGGCGGCGGCATCGTCGCCCAATCCGATCCCGACGACGAGTATCGCGAAACCTGGCACAAAGCCCGCGGAATGCTGCGGGCGATCCATTAAACAAATCCCATCCGGCTCCCTCCCCCTTGTTGGGAGGGCTGGGGAGGGGTGGAGCGGGTACACGCTGCAGCACCCCCTCCCCATCAAGAGGAGGGGAACGGAGGGCTTTCCCAACCGCATGATTCTGTTGATCGACAACTACGACAGCTTCGTCCACAACCTGGCCCGCTACTTTGAGCGGCTCGGTCAGGAGACGGTCGTGGTGCGCAACGACGCGGTGACGCCGGCGCAGATTCGGCGCATAGCGCCGCACGCGGTTGTGCTGTCGCCGGGGCCCTGTACGCCGAGCGAGGCGGGATGCTCCGTCGCCGTCGTTCGCGAGCTGGGCGGCGAGTTGCCGATCCTGGGCGTATGCCTCGGGCATCAGGCCATCGCGGCGGCGCTGGGGGCGCGCGTCGTCCGCGCCGCCGCGCCACGGCATGGGCGCACGTCGTGGGTCGAACACTACGGAACATCGTTGTTCGCGGACGTGCCGTCGCCGTTCCGTGCATGCCGCTACCATTCGCTCACGGTCGACGAGCGTTCGCTGCCGGCGGACGTTCATGTCACCGCGCGCGCCGACGACGGGTGCGTGATGGCTCTGGAGCATGCCAGCCGCCCGATGTTCGGCTTGCAATTTCACCCTGAGGCCGCGCTGACGGAGCACGGCTATTTGCTACTGGCCAACTTCCTTCGATTGGCCGGCTGCCGCGTTGCGGCGGATCCCGATCAATTGGCGACCAACGAACTTCCGACCCCAAATGCGCCCACTTACGCGCCGCCCGAGCAACCGGTGACATTTTGACGCCCCCTCGAACGATGCCCGCCCAACCGCAGCCGCCGCACGTTATTGCATCGATGCCCGCTGCCGCCGCGCCAACGATTGGCGCCGACGGTCGCATTCTCGAAGGCGTCGTGACCACGCTCGACGCAGACGGCGCCGTGCACGTCGCGCCAATGGGGCCCATCGTCGACGATCAGCTCGAACGACTTTGGCTGCGGCCATTTCGCACTTCCGCGACCTATCAGAACTTACGTCGCACGGGCGTTGGGGTGTTTCACGTCACCGACGACGTGGAGCTCGTCGCCCGCGCGGCCATCGACCGGCTCGAAGGGCCGCCGGCGGTCGTCCCCGCGGAACGAATCGCCGGGGCGATCCTCGTCGACGCGTGCCGGTGGTATGCGTTCGAGGTCGAATCGCTGGACGAGTCGACGGATCGCACGAGCATGGTCGCCCGCATCGTCGACCGCGGCGTGCTCCGCGAGTTCGTCGGGTTCAACCGGGCGAAGCACGCGGTGATCGAGGCGGCGATCCTCGCGACGCGCGTCCACTTGCTCGACGCCGAGCACACACTCGCCGAGTTCGAGCGATTGGCCGTCCTAGTGGCAAAAACCGGCGCCGCCGCAGAAGTGCGGGCTTTCTACCTGCTTCGCGACTACGTCCAGGAGCGCCTCGCCGCGGCGTACACGCGATGACCGCCGTCCGCGTCTCGACGCCCAGCCGCCTGCACTTCGGATTGTTGCGGCTCCACGAGCACGAAGGCCGCAGCTTTGGCGGCCTGGGGATGATGATCGATCAGCCGCGCGTCGAGCTGGAGCTGGCAGCCGCGACGGAGTGGCAAGTCTCCGGCCCCACCGCAAAGCGCGCGGCGGCGTTCGCCGAGCAGGCTCTGGTCGCGCTCCCGGTCGCTGAGAAGCCGGCGGCGCTGTGGATTCGCGTGTCGTCGCATGTGCCGTCACATCGCGGCTTGGGAGGCGGCACGCAGCTCGCGTTGGCGATCGCGGCCGGCGTCCGCGCGTTGATCGGACTGCCGCCGGCGAGCGCCGCGGAACTGGCCCAGGCCGCGGGCCGCGGCGCTCGCAGCGCCGTCGGAAGTCACGGTTTCGTCCATGGCGGGCTGATTTGGGAGCGAGGCCGCGTCGGCGAGGATGCAATTTCAGAGCTGACGCAGCGTGTTCCAATTCCGGAGTCGTGGCGCATCGTACTCGTGGCACCGCCGCGCGGCGAGGGACTAAGCGGGATGACGGAGCATGAGGCGTTTAAAAGACTACCAGCAGCTCCGACCACGGCGACGCGGCGGCTGGAGACGCTGGCCGAGGACAGGATTCTGCCCGCGGCGCGGTCCGCCGCCGTTGATGAGTTTGGCGACGCCGTTTACGAATACGGCCGCCTGTCAGGCGAGCTGTTCGCCGTCGTGCAGGGCGGACCGTACGCGTCGGCGGAGATCGCGGAGTGCGTCGCCGCCCTCCGTGCAAGCGGCGTTCGCGGCGTCGGCCAGTCGTCGTGGGGGCCGACGGTGTTCGCCGTGACGGCCGGGCAGGAGGCTGCGGAGGATCTCACGGCGCGCCTGCGAGGCGACCGACGGTGGGCCGAACACGAGATCGTCGTCGCTGGGCCCGACAACCGTGGCGCCGACGTGACGACAACTCCCGTAGCCGAGTTTCTCCGAAACTCGGTTGGCAGTTTCGGAGAAACTGCCCTACGTGGGGGCGAAACTTCCCGCCGTCACAGCAATCCGTAGCCCACCAGCGTCTTACGCAGCGCCGTTTCCTGTCCCGCATCCAGCGGCGTCATCGGCAGCCGCAGCTCGCCGGTGTCGCGGCCGAGCATCTTCATGGCCGCCTTGATGGGGATCGGATTGGTGGACAGTCCCAGCATGTCGCGGCATAGCTTGAACAGCTTGCGATGCCACTCCTGGGCCGCGGCCAGGTCGTTGCGGTCGGCCGCTTCGATCAGCGCGATCATATCCTTGGGCACGACGTTGCCGACCACCGAGATGACGCCCCGGGCGCCCACGGCCATCAGCGGCAGCGTCAGGCTGTCGTCGCCGCTGAGCACGGTGAGGTTCGTTGCCGTGATGATGGACGACGCCTGGTCGAGCGAGCCGGTCGCCTCCTTGACCATCGTCACATTGTCCAACTCCGCGAGCCGCGCGATCGTCTCGGGCTCGACGTTCTTGGCGCACCGCCCCGGAATGTTGTAGATGCACTGCGGCAGGCCGGACTCCTCGGCGATCCGCTTGAAGTGCTGGTAGAAGCCCTCCTGCGTGGGCTTGTTGTAGTACGGCGCCACCTGCAGCGCCGCGTCGGCCCCCGCGGCCTCGGCCACCTTGGTGAGCCGCAGCGCCTCGGCCGTACTGTTCGAGCCGACGCCGGGCATCACCTTGATCCGCCGGTTGGCGGTCTCGCAGACGAAAGCGATCACCCGCTCGTGCTCAGGGTGCGACAGCGTGGGCGACTCGCCGGTAGTGCCCACCGGGCAGATGCACTTCGTGCCGGCCGCGATCTGGAACTCGATCTGCTGGCGGAATGCGTCGTAGTCGACGTCGCCATTCTTGAACGGCGTGGTCAGCGCCACCGACAGGCCGGCAAACGCTTCTCCTTTGGTCTTCATGCGGGGGCGATACTCCTTGAGGCCTGCGCGGCCGCGAATCGAACGCTGCGGGATGCTCCGGCCCATCTGTGGCGTGGCTAGAGATGATACGAAGTCAGTCCCTCGTCGACAATTGGCCCCGGCCTGGCGCAACATCGGCAGCGACGCGTCCTTGGCGCCTGGCGCCGCGGCGTCGGAGACCCTGCCGCATCGAGTCTCGACGCAGCGCTCATTTTTGGCGACATAATTCCCCCATTTGGGGGATCTGAGGAAGCACGGACGGCATCTCGTGGGCGGCGCGCTCTGGCCGCTTGGCCTCATCGGCCGAGTTGGCCTCGTTGCGGTGCGCGGAATCGGCGTCTCCAGACGCCTCCCACAGATTAATTCTCGGTTCAACGCTGGAGTCGATGGGAACGCCTGTATACTATCCCTGGGCGGCGTGAAAATCAAGCGGTAAATTTGGCCGCGCGAGGAGTCGGAGCGTATTGAGCTGCGTCCCCTTACTCTTTCTGGCTTCTTATTATAGCCGCGTCAAAGATTGTAAGGACGACGCTGCGCGTCGACGGGGCGCCCGGTCGTCATGCAGCAATGAATCGGCGTCGCTGGCCGAGGCTGGGAACAATCATGGCGACTCCCACTACGGAGAGGGCCCATGCGGCTGGTTCTGGAATGGCATAGACGTAGACAGCTCCGGCATTCGCGCCGAGCTGGTCGTCGATTCGGGCGCCGATTACGAGATGGCGGCCGTCGAGTTGTAGCGAGACGCCGAACTGATCTTCGGGGAAGGGAGCGCCAGTCTTGAGCCAGCCGAGTTCGTGCCAGCCAGAGAGGTCGCGGAAAAAGAGATAAACTCTTCCTCCATCGACGGCGCTCCAACTGGAGACGGCGGCGACGTTGCTGGAGAGTGCCACTCTGGCTCCGAATGAATCGCTGGGAAATCCATCGGAAGCTTGCAGGCGGGCGGTTTCGACCCAATCGCCGCTAAGGTTCTCGTAGACGTAGGTGATCCCTTGAACGGGCCCGGTGGCGGAGGGGCTGCCGCCGGGACGACCTACAAGCAGCGTGCCGTTGTGGGCGTCGATGCTGTAGCCGAACTGGCCGCGCCAGGTTGGATCGGGCGGGGCCAGCGTTTTCGCGCTGATGAGGTGGCCGCCGGCTTGTTGGTAGACGAACACGGCGCCGCTGTTAATCGTCGACTCGGAGTGATCTTGCGCGTGTGCGGAAACGAAGACGTGGTCGCCGTCGATCACGATTTCTTCGCCGAACCCTCCGCCAAGGTTGTAGTTGTCCGGGAAGATTGGCGAAAGGGTCGCTCCGGCGCTCCACTGGCCGCCCTGGAAGCGGGAGATGCGCGCCGACGGTCCGGCGATTGTGGAAACCGCGATGTCGCCGTTGACGTCGCCATAGCCGGGAAAGAGGGCGACTTCGTTCCAATTGGCGCCTGACTTTTCGAAGAGTCGTCCGCCGCCGTCGCTGGAGACCATGACCCTTGCGGGCGCGGCGCCGCTCGCCGCGGAGATGGCGGCGTTGCGGCCGAAGTAGAAGTAGTCGGAGTCATGGAGCGATGGAGAAGCGAGGCCCGTTTGGTACTCCCAGCCGGTCGCGCCGAGTTCGTAGAGATAGGCTTTGCCGCCGCGATTGGCCGAGGTCGGGCTGCTGATGACGAGATGGGGACCGTCGACATCAACGTCGTTGCCGAACCAGAGATCGGACGCTTCCGGGTAGGGGGGAAGGAGCTTCTGCACCGGTAAGTTGAGTTGACCGGCGCTGGCGAGGTGGAAGGGAATGAGGGCGACAAGCAGTGCCGCCGGAAGTTGGATAGTCTTCATTAGGCGAACTCACGTTATGAACTGGGGGATGAATGAAAAAGCCGATGGCGTTGGTGACAAGGCAGTCTGAAAAGACGAACCGAAGCTCACCAACCAATGGCCGAACAAGGGTTGGTCTTGTCACGGGAAGAAAAGGGGACGGGAGTGGCTCTGTAGAAAACGTGCCTTGCTAGCTAAACAATTGTTCGCCGCCGCTGCGTAAAGCAGTCGTGGCGCTCACCAGTAAATCTCCTCGGGCGGTGGCCTTGGCGGC
>JBIOVA010000192.1:0-6029 GCA_044867485.1 Lacipirellulaceae bacterium
GAGCGCTCCGCTACGGAAGACCTTCGCGTCGCGGCTAACCTCGAATGCCGCTCACGCCAGCGCGTCGCGGTTGACGTCCTTGTAATACAAATACCTCGCCGGCTCCTTGCCCATCGCCACAAACCACTGCGGACAGTACGATCGCATCCAGATGGCGTCGCCGGCTTGCACCGGATACCACGCGTCGCCAAGCCGATACACGCCGGCGCCGGCGAGCATCACCAGTCCGTGCTCCATGACGTGAATCTCTACTTGCGGCAACGCGGCGCCCGGTTGGTAGGTGAACACGTTCACCGCCATGTCGAACCGCTCGTCGGTCGGCAACAGCGTTTGCAGCCTCGCATCCTCGTCGCCCATGAAAGGCGCTCCCTCGGCGTCAGCCACCCGGCCGACGATCGGCAATGGCGCCGCGACGCCGTCGAGCTCCACGTAATGCTTCTCGAACAAAACGATTCGGCTCGGCGCCGTCGCAGCCAATTCGTGCACGCGATCCGCCGGCAGATACGCGAAGTCGCCAGGCTCGAGCACATGCGGGCTGGCGTCTGCCACGGTCAATCGCAGCCGACCCTCGAGCGGAAACACGACCCGCTCGATGCCCGGCGCCGCCGCGCCGCCGACGCCCTCCGCCTCCAGCACAACAGTCGCCTGCGTGAATCGCGCCCCCAGCACTGGTGAAATATGAATTGCCGCCGTCGCGCCGCGCCACCCGGGGAGCGGCGCCCACACGTGCGTGTCCGGTGTGATCAGCGCATGGTCGGCGGCCACGCGGCTGCGAGTTGTGCCAAGTGGGTCCACGCGAATACCGTCCTCCGCACAACCAGTGCTCACGCCCCCAGGCGTTGAATGAAATCCACCATCACCCGTAGTGCCGCCGCCACGTCGCCGCGCGTCACCGCCTCGTCGGGGTGATGGCTCACGCCGCCGGGGCTGCGGACGAACAATAGCGCCGTCGGCGCCACAGTCGCCATCACGCCAGCGTCGTGTCCGGCGCCGCTGACCATCCGCTGCGGCTCGAATCCAGTCGTCGTGATGGAGCCGGCCAGCCGCTCCGCCAGATCGGCGTCCATCGCCACGGCCGCGTGCTGATGATCATACTCGACGCGCACCGCCAGACGCGAGTCGCGCGCCGCCGCCTCCGCCAACTCGATCAGCTGCCCCACAGCCTTGGTTCGAACCGCGTCTTCATGGTGCCGTACGTCGAGCGACGCCCGCACGCGGCGCGGAATACAATTGGGCACGTTGGGATCGACGTCGACCCGCCCCACCGTCGCCACCAGCCCCGGCGTCTCGAGCCCAAGCCGCTCGACCGCGAGCGACCACCGGCACGCGGCGGTGAACGCGTCATTGCGGCCCTGCATCGGCGCCGTCCCCGCGTGGCCGCCGTCGCCCGTCCACTCGATCGACAGCCGCGACTGCCCGGCGATCGCCGTCACCGCCGCCAGCGGTGCGCCGAGCATTTCCAACAGCGGACCCTGTTCGATATGGGCCTCCAAGTAGGCCGCCACATCGTCCCCCGCGGCACACCGCGGAATCTCCAGCGGGTCGACGCCAAAGTCCCGCAGCGCCTGCGACATCGAAATCCCCTCGGCGTCTCCCAGCCGCAGCAGCTCCGCATCGAGCGTCCCAGCCAACGCACGGCTCCCCAGAAACGGTACGCCGTACCGCACGCCTTCCTCGTCGGAGAACCCGATCACCTCCAGCGCCCACGGCAAAGCGGCGCCCGTCTCCCGCAGCGCCGTCGCCGCCGCGATCCCAAGCATCACGCCCAAAATGCCGTCGTACCGCCCGGCGTCGATCACCGTGTCGAGGTGCGAACCCACGAGCACGCGCCGCGACGCATGCGGCCCGACCCGCTCCAATCGCCCGATAAGATTCGCCGCCGCGTCGACGCGCGTCGTCATCCCCGCCGACTGCATCCACTCGCTGACCAATCGCTGCGCGTAGCCCATCGCCGGCGAGCAGAACGTGCGATGGATTCGCTGGGGATCCTCGCTGCAACGGGCCAGGGCGTCGCACCGTGCGAGAACCTCCGCCGCCAACTCGTCGATGCGCCCCTCGGTGATAGCGGCCGTCGCATCGGCGATCGGGGTTTGCTTGACCACAACACTCATCCCGCGGATAATCGGCAGACTCGGGCGGCCCTTGCGAAGTATAATCCCAGTAGGCGTTTGCGCCCAATCGCAAGCGCCCGCATGCGAGGCCCGCTAGCGCCATGCGCGACCATGTGGTCTTCTACCTTAACGGCGCTCGCCAGGTTGTCCGCGGCGGCGATGCGCTGCTGTCGCTCTCCGACTTCTTGCGCCGCCGCTGCGGGCTGATTGGCACAAAAATCGTCTGTAGCGAAGGCGACTGCGGCGCGTGCACGGTGCTCGTCGGCCGCCTTACTCCCCCTCCCTTGCAGGGAGGGGCTAGGGGAGGGATTCCCGAAGCCGCAAGTTCGTTGAACGGAAATCAACCACGCATCACCTATCGCCCCATTGATTCCTGCATCGCCTTCGTCTTCCAATTCGACGGCGCCCACATCGTCACCGTCGAGGGCCTCCGCCCCGACGGCCAGCTGAACTGCGTGCAACGAGCGATGGTCGACTGCCACGGCTCGCAGTGCGGCTTCTGCACGCCTGGTTTCGTGATGGCGATGACGGGCTTGCTTGAGGCGGGCGAATCGCTCGACGAGTCCGACTGGCGCCACGGCCTGACCGGCAACCTGTGCCGCTGCACGGGCTACGTGCCGATCTTGGACGCCGCCGAGAATTCCTGCGCCGGCCAGCGGCAACGGCTTAATGACATTTATCTCGCTGACGCGATTCTCGCCGATTTGGCCCCGTACGCGTCCACCGCGATCGTGCTCGAGGCTCCGCCTCATCGAGCGGTCTGCCCCGCGACGTTGTCCGGTGCGCTGGCCTTTCTCGCCGCTCACCCTGACGCGGCAATTTTCGCCGGCGCCACGGATGTGGGCGTCCGCGCCAACAAAACGGGCCGGCTGCCGGCGACCATTCTCGACCTCAACCGCGTCGCGGAACTCGACTTCGTGCGCGTTGACAACGGCGCAGTCGTCGCCGGCGCCCGAGCCTCGTGGTCGTCGCTGCTCGCGGTCTACGAGGAGCTTGTTCCCGAATTCGCCCGCATCCTCGCCGTCTTCGGCGCCCCGCAAATTCGACATGTCGGCACGATCGGCGGCAACATCGCCAACGCGTCGCCCATCGCGGACTCGCTCCCTTTCCTCTACGTCATGGATGCCACGCTCACACTCGCCACCGCCGCCGGCCAGCGCGAAGTGAACATCAACGACTTCTACCGCGGCTACAAACAGCTCGATCTCCGCCCCGGCGAGCTCATCGCGGACGTGCGCATCCCGCTTCCCGCCGCCGACGACCAACTGCGGCTCTACAAAATCTCCCGCCGACGCGACCTCGACATCTCCACCTTCGCCGCCGCCCTCCGCTTGCGGCTTAGCGCGGATACAATCCAGCGCGCCGCCATCGCCCTCGGCGGCGTCGGCCCCACGGTCGTCCGAGCGCGCCAAGCCGAGCAGTATCTCATCGGCCAATCACTCACCGAAGAATCAATGCGCACCGCCGGCAACCTCGCCGCCGACGAAATGACGCCGATCAGCGACGTACGCGGCGCCGCCGACTACCGCCGCCAACTCGCCCGCAACGTGTTCCTCAAGTTTTATTACCAAACCCAGATTGAGCTCGCACCCACATAGTTCGCTAAACGGAATTGACAGGATAACAGGATGGGCAGGATCGACAGGATGGGCAGGATCGACAGGATGATTACGAAGATGAAATTGCGATCGACGCCGCACCTTTGCCTTGGCTGATCCTGATCCTGTCGAACCCGCAAATCCTGTTATCCCGTCAGTTCAAGAGTGCCTTTCCGTTTGGCCTGGAATCATTTCATGCCCAGCGTCGGCAAACCTATCCCGCACGACTCCGCCGTCGGCCATGTGACCGGACAGGCGTGGTACGTCGACGACTTGCCCGCCATGGCCGGCGAGCTGGTCGTCGGCTTCGTCGGCTCCCCCGTCGCTGCCGGCGTCCTGAACCACGTCGACGCCTCCGCAGCTTTAGCTCTTCGCGACGTCGCCGGCGTCTACACCGTCGCCGACGTCCCGGGCCACAACCTGTTCGGCCTGCTCGCCAAAGACGAACCCTTCCTCGCCGACCGCGACCTCCTCTACGTCGGCCAACCCGTAGCGCTCGTCGCCGCCGAATCGCGCGAAGCTCTCGCTTGCGGTTTAGCGGCCATCCAACTCGACGTCACCGAACGGGAGCCGCTCCTCGATCTCGAAGAATCGATCCGCCGCAAGCGATTCTTCCCCGCCCAGCGCCACATCGCCAGCGGCGACTGCGAGGCCGAGTTGGCCGCCGCCCCACACCGCCTCAGCGGCACATTCCACACCGGCGGCCAGGAGCAGTTCTATCTCGAATCGCAAGCCGCGATCGCCTACCCCGGCGAGGACGGCCAGATGGTCGTCCACAGCTCGACGCAGAACCCCAGCGAAATCCAGTCGGTCGTCGCCGAGATGCTCGGCATCGGCGCCCACGAGGTCGTCTGCATCTGCAAACGCATGGGCGGCGGCTTCGGCGGCAAGGAGACCCAGGCGTCGATCCCCGCGATGATGGCCGCGCTCGTCGCCCACCGCACGCGCCGCCCGGCCCGCGTCGTCTACGACAAAGACACGGACATGCGCGTCACCGGCAAACGGCACCCCTATCTCACCCGGTGGGACGTGGGCTTCGACGACGACGGCCGCATCCGCGCCCTGCGGTTCGAGTACTTCTCGAACGCCGGCTGCTCGCTCGACCTCTCGCCGTCGATCATGGAGCGCACGCTTCTGCACAGCGACAACGCGTACGACATTCCGCACGCCGACTTCCTCGGCCGTTTGTGCTTCACCAACCTGCCCTCGAATACGGCCTTCCGCGGCTTCGGCGGCCCACAAGCGATGGCCGCCGTCGAAAACGTGCTGGAATCGATCGCCCAGCACTTGAAGATCGACGCCTACGACGTGCGCTTGCGCAACGTGTACGGGGGCGCTTCGCCCCCGCGAGCCGGGGGGCTCGTCCCCCCGGTCCGCGAAGCTGCTCCCCGCAACGTCACCCCCTACGGTCAGATCGTCGAAAAAAACCACCTCCCCGAAATCCTCGCCACGCTCGCCGCGAGCTCTCAATACCGCCGCCGACGCGACGAAGTCGCCAGGTTCAACGCGTCCAACTGTTTGCATCTTCGCGGCCTCGCCCTGACCGCGATGAAGTTCGGCATCAGCTTCACGACCAAGTTTCTGAATCAAGCAAACGCCCTCGTGAATGTCTTCACCGACGGCACCGTCCAGGTCTCCACCGGCGGCACGGAGATGGGTCAGGGTCTCAACACGAAAATCCGCCAGCTCGTCGCCGACGAATTCGGCCTCGACCCGGACCGCGTCCGGTTGATGCCAACCTCGACGGAAAAGAACAACAACACGAGCGCGACCGCCGCATCGGCGAGCACCGACCTCAACGGCGCCGCCGCTATCCGCGCCTGCCAACAGATCAAACGCCGGCTCAAGAAGTTCGCCGCCGAGCGCCTCGCGGACCCCGCCGAAGGCCTCGTCGCCTCGCCCCGCCACGTCCGCTTCGCCGACAACGCCGTCTACGACACCCGCCGCCCCGAAGTCCGCATCGCCTTCGGCCCGTTATGCGCCGAGGCCCGCCGCGAACGGGTCGACATGGGCGCCCGCGGCTTCTTCGCCACCCCCGGCATCGACTTCAACCGCGAAACCGGCCGCGGCACGCCGTTCTTCTACTACACGCAAGGCGCCGCCGTGTGCGAGGTGGAGATTGACCGCTTCACCGGCGAACTTACGGTGCGCCGCGCCGACCTGCTCATCGACATCGGCCGCTCGATCAACCCCGGCGTCGACCGCGGCCAGATCATCGGCGGCTTCATCCAGGGCCTCGGCTGGGTCACCGCCGAAGCGCTCAGCTACAACGCCAAAGGCGAGCTGCTCTCCCACTCCCCTACGACCTACAAGATTCCCG
>JBIOVA010000193.1:0-7568 GCA_044867485.1 Lacipirellulaceae bacterium
CAACTCGGCCACGGCCCCTTCCGGCACATCCAGCCGCAGGCCCCCTTCGCGGGCCGTCGGACCGTGGCACGCAAAGCACCGCCGCGCCAACAGCGGCTTCACCAAACGCGCGAAACTCACCGGAGCCGCGACCGCCGCTGGCGGCTGAGCGCGCACGTCTCTGCACAACGCCGCGACAATCATCGCGGCGCCCACCACCCAGCGGCAATACAACCTCAATGGCATAAAAGCCCCGGCGCGAGGGAATCCCCAAACGACCGCCGCTCTTCAGTTTACCCGCCGCATTGTCAATCGTCAGTCGCGCGCCGCCCTGTTCTGCCCAGCTTGTGCGACCGCGCATGTCGCACGCCGCCCACGCCCCCGGTGCATCCCAGCGCCATTCGCCCGTGACGTGCTCTACACTCGCGGCGTGCAATCCCGCGGAGCCAGTTTCGCCGATTCGTGCAACCACGTGCCCGAATCGACAAATGGCCTCCAAAGCGGCCCGCAAAATCTGTAAAATCCTTTGCGCAATTCCTAAGATCGCGGCGACTTCTCACGCACCTGACGCCTTGTTAGGCTGCGATTGGAGTTTCACTCTGACCTCATCGCTCGACCGGGACGAGCCGACGGACATGGCCGCTCAATTCGCAATCGGCGTCGACTACGGCACCAACAGCGTGCGCGCGCTGGTGGTCGACATTTCCAACGGCGTCGAAGTGGCCACAGCCGTGTGGGATTATCGCCACGGCGACGCTGGCGTGATGCTCGACCCGTCCGACCCGAACCTCGCCCGCCAAAGTCCCGCGGATTACATCGACGGCTTCTATGCCAGCGTGAGCGCCGCGGTCGCCCAGGCGCGCGACACAAGCGGCTTCGACCCGCAGCGCGTCGTCGGCATCGGCGTCGACACGACCGGCTCGACGCCGATACCAGTCGATGCACGAGGTACGGCGCTCGCCTTGCTCGACCAATTCAAAAGCGAGCTAGCTGCCCAGGCATGGCTGTGGAAGGACCACACCTCCCATGCCGAGGCCGATGAAATCACCCGCAAGGCCACCGAGGGCGGCTACCCCTATCTCGCCAAGTGCGGCGGCACGTATTCGTCCGAGTGGTACTGGTCGAAGATTCTCCACTGTCTCCGCGCGGCGCCGCATGTGGCCAAAGCCGCCGCGTCGTGGGTCGAACTCGCCGATTATGTTCCCGCATACATCACAGGCAATTTGGATCCCGCGACACTGGCCCGCGGAATCTGCGCTGCCGGCCACAAGGCCATGTACCACGTCGACTGGGACGGCCTGCCCAGTGCCAAGTTCCTCGACTCGCTCGAACCCGGCCTGTCGCGCTTCCGCTACACGACCAAAGCCGTCCCTTCGAACCACGTCGCGGGCAAGCTCACCGCGGAAGTTGCCGAGAAGGTCGGCCTGCCCGCCGGTATCCCCGTGGCAGTCGGCGCCTTCGACGCCCACATGGGCGCCGTCGGTTCGGGCTGCGGCCCCGGAACGCTGGTGAAGATCATCGGCACCAGCACGTGCGATTGCATGCCCGCGCCGCTCGCGCACAAACTGCCCGACGTGCCGGGACTGTGCGGCATCGTCCCCGAGTCGATCATGCCCGGCTACTACGGGCTCGAAGCCGGGCAGTCCGCCGTCGGCGACATCTTCAACTGGTTCGTCAAGAACCTCACGCCCGCCGAGTACGGTACGGGCGCCGAGGCTCACACGAAGCTCACCGAGGCCGCCGCCAAACTCAAGCCCGGCGAATCGGGCCTGCTGGCCCTCGACTGGAACAACGGCAACCGCACGATCCTCGTCGACCCGCTGCTCACGGGCCTGCTCGTCGGTCAAACGCTCCACACGACCGCGGCCGAGATCTATCGGGCCCTGGTCGAAGCCACGGCCTTCGGCGCCCTCGCGATTATCAACCGCTTCGAGGAGTACGGCGTCAAGGTCGAGCAGGTGATCAACTGCGGCGGCATCGCCGAGAAGAACCCGTTCGTCATGCAGGTGTACGCCGACGTGTGCAACCGGCCGATGAAGATCAGCCGCTCGGCGCAAACCTGCGCGCTGGGCGCGGCCATTTTCGGCGCCGTCGCCGCGGGGGCTCACCCCACCGTCGAAGCCGCCCAGGCGAAGATGACCGCCGTCAAGCCAACAGTCTACGAGCCCAAGCCGCAAAACGCCGCGGTTTACGCCCGGCTCTATCCGCTTTACCGCCAGCTCCACGACGCATTCGGCAATACCGGTTGGAGCGGCTCCCTGTCGCGCGTGATGAAGGAGCTGATCGCCCTCCGCAACGAAACCCGCAAGGGAAAGTGATCGCCGCCGCTGTGCTCGACGACCTCAAACAACACGTGTGCCAGGCCAATCTCGACCTGGTCGCGCACGGGCTGGTCACGCTCACTTGGGGCAATGTGAGCGGTCTCGCCCCCGACTGCCTCCATTTTGTCATCAAGCCCAGCGGCGTAGCCTACAACGCCATGCGACCCGAGCACATGGTGGTCGTGAGCCTCGAAACGGGCGCCGCCGTCGACGGCCAGCTCAAGCCGTCGTCCGACACGCCGACGCACCGCCATCTCTACCAGAGATTTCAGGGCGTTGGGGGCATCACGCACACGCATAGCCCACGAGCTACGGCGTTCGCCCAGGCGCGGCGCGAAATCCCCTGCTTGGGCACCACCCACGCCGACCACTTTTACGGGCCCGTGCCCGTCACGCGGCCGCTCACCGAACAGGAAATTAACGACGCCTACGAACTGAACACCGGGTTAGTGATCGCCGAGCGGTTCGCCAAACTCGATCCGCTCGCCATCCCCGGCGTGCTCGTGGCCAGCCACGCGCCCTTTGCGTGGGGCAAAGACGCCGCCGAGTCGGTCAAAAACGCGGTTGCCCTCGAAGCGGTGGCGAGCATGGCGATCGATACGCTTGCCCTGGCCCCCGCGATTGGATCCGTCGAATCCTACCTCCTCGACAAGCATTATTTCCGCAAGCACGGAAAGGATGCATACTACGGCCAGTCGTAAAGCAACCTCCGCCTCCAGAAGCATCTATCAAACATAGCCGCCCGCCTCTCCCGCATTGTCCACCCATCGCGAGAACGCGCGATCCATGCCTGCGATCAACCTCAAAAACTTCGAAGTTTGGTTCCTCACGGGAAGCCAGCACCTTTACGGCCCCGACACGCTCCGCGAAGTGGGCCTTCACTCGCAGGAGATCGCCAAGGCTCTCGACGCTGCCAGGCCGATCCCCGTGCGCGTCGTCTTTAAACCGGTGCTCACGACGCCCGAGCAAATCCGCGACGTGATCCTCGAGGCGAATTCCGCCCCCAACTGCATCGGCCTTGTGGCGTGGATGCACACGTTTTCGCCGTCGAAGATGTGGATCGCCGGTCTGCGGATGCTACAGAAACCATTGTTCCACTTGCACACGCAGTTCAATTGCGACTTGCCATGGTCGACGATCGACATGGATTTCATGAACATGAACCAGTCGGCCCACGGCGACCGCGAGTTCGGCTTCATCGGCGCGCGGCTCCGCATGCCGCGCAAGGTGGTCGTTGGCCACTGGCAGGATGAGGACGCGCGCAGCGAAATCGGCGTCTGGTGCCGCGCTGCCGCCGCCCGACACGACGCGCTCACCGCCAAGATCGCCCGCATCGGCGACAACATGCGCGAAGTGGCCGTCACCGAGGGCGACAAGGTCGCCGCCCAAATCCGCCTGGGCTACGCGGTTAACGGCTACGGACTCGGCGACGTAGTGAAGTTCGTCGACGGCGCCGCCGACGGCGAAGTCGATGAATTGTGTAGCCGCTACGACGACCAGTACGCGATGGCCGCCGACTTGCGTCCTGGCGGCGCCCGCCGGCAGTCGCTGCGAGACGCCGCCCGCATCGAGCTGGGCGTCCGCCGCTTTCTCGAGCAAGGCGGCTTCGTCGGCTATACCGACACCTTCGAAAACCTCCACGGCCTCAAGCAGCTCCCCGGCATCGCCTCGCAACGGTTGATGGCCGACGGCTACGGCTTCGGCGCGGAGGGCGATTGGAAGGCCGCGGCTCTCACGCGAGCCGCGAAGGTCATGGCCGCGGGCCTGCCCGGCGGCACGACGTTTATGGAGGACTACACCTACCACCTCCGGCAGGGCGCCGCCCAGGTTCTCGGGGCCCACATGCTGGAAATCTGCCCGTCGATTGCCGCAGCCAAACCCTCCTGCGAAATCCACCCGCTGGGCATTGGCGGCAAGGAGGACCCAGTGCGGCTGGTCTTCGACGCTCCGACGGGCCCCGCAATCAACGTGACGATTGTTGACCTCGGCGACCGCTTCCGGATGGTGCTCAACGAAGTGGAAGTCGTCGCTCCGCCCGAGCCGCTCAAAAAGCTGCCTGTGGCTCGTGCGGTGTGGCAGCCGCGGCCCGACCTGAAGACCTCGGCCGCCGCTTGGATTCACGCCGGCGGCTCGCACCACCCCACGTTCAGCCAGGCCCTGACGACCGCCCACTTCGAGGACCTGGCGGAGATGTGGGGCGTCGAACTTGTGGTGATCGACGCAAACACCCGTTTGCGCGATTTCAGAAATGTTTTACGCTGGAACGACGCTGGCGTCTTCTCCACTCGCAATTGATCATTAAAAGGCTCGGGGGCGATCGACGGCAGCGGCATCCAAGTGGGACTGCCGCCTCTTCGCGCCCCTGCGGCGGCACTCTTCTCTGGTACGAAAGGCTTCGTGCATGGAAACGCTCGATTGGGTCGTGGTCGGCGGCTACTTCCTCGGCCTGCTGGCGCTCGCCTGGTGGGTCATTCGCCAGAGCAAGGAAACTGCCGACGACTACTTTCTTGCTGGCCGCCATCTGGGCTGGTTCATCGTCGGCGCCTCGATTTTCGCCTCCAACATCGGCTCTGAGCATCTTGTGGGCCTGGCCGGCACAGGGGCTACCGACGGCGTCATTTTCGCCCACTACGAGTTGCACGCCTGGTGTTTGCTTGTCCTGGCTTGGGTGCTCGTGCCGTTCTACATGCGGTCGATGGTCTACACGATGCCTGAGTTCCTCGAGCGCCGATTCTCGGTTTCGTCGCGATACGTGCTCTCGATCATCTCGCTGATCGCGTACGTGCTGACCAAGATCGCCGTCGGAATCTTTGCCGGCGGCATCGTCTTTCGCACGCTGTTGCCCGACATGCAGTTCACAGTCGGCGAGACGGTCGTCGACAGCTTTTGGATCGGCTCAATCCTGGTGATTCTCATGACCGGCCTGTACACCGTCCTCGGCGGCTTCCGCGCCGTGGCGTACACCGAAGCGATCCAGACCCTCGTGCTGATTCTCGGTTCCGTGCTCGTGACGGTCTATGGCCTCGACGCCCTCGGGGGCTGGCAGCAGCTTCGCGAAATCTGCGGCCCGGAGATGTTCAATCTCTGGCAGCCGATGATGCCCAAAGGCGTCGCAGCGACCTGGGAGCCAGTGAAGGAAGCCACCCGCGCCGCGTGGTACTTCGACAACGGCGTCTACCCTTGGGTCGGCATGCTGTTCTGCGCCCCGGTCATCGGCCTGTGGTACTGGTGCACGGACCAGTATATCGTTCAGCGCACCCTCGGCGCCCGCGACGAAACGCAAGCTCGCCGCGGCAGCATCTTCGCCGCGTTCCTCAAGCTGCTCCCCGTGTTTATCTTCATCATTCCGGGCCTCATCTGCTTCGCCTTGGCCAAGAGCGGCAAGGTCGAAGCCCTTGTGCCAATGCTCGACGGCAACGGCGAGGTCATCCGCGACCAGGCCCAGGCGGCGTTCCCGTTGATGGTCAAGCACGTGCTCCCGGCCGGCATCCGCGGCATCGTCGTCGCCGGCCTGCTGTCGGCCCTCATGAGCTCGCTCGCCGGGGTCTTCAACGCTTGCTCGACGCTGTTCACGATCGATCTGTACCAGAAGGCCAATCCCGGCGCTTCGCAGGCCCGGCTCGTGTGGATTGGCCGCGTCGCCACGACTGTGATGGTCCTCATTGGTCTGGCGTGGATTCCCGTCATCAGCAACGCCGGCGGACTCTATGGCTATCTGCAAGGCATTCAGGCATACCTCGCCCCGCCGATCTTCGTCGTGTTCTTCGGGGGGGTCTTTTTCAAACGCCTCAACGCGGCCGGGTGCTTTTCAGCGCTCGTGATTGGATTCCTACTTGGCCTGCTGAAGCTGGCCGTGGACACGCCCGTCACGCTCGGCATGAAGGGGTACGAGAACGGTTACCCTGCCGGGTCCTTCCAGTACATCGTCAACAACATGTACTTCCAATACTTCAGCCTGCTGATCTTCATCATTAGTGCCGTGGTCATGGTCGTGGTGAGCATGATCACCGCCCCGCCTGACTACGCGAGGATCAATGGGTTGACCTACGGGGCCGTCAGCGAGGAAGATAAGCGCAGCACCCGCGAGAGCTGGGGCGCCCTCGACGTGTTCGCGTCGTTGGTCGTCATCGCCCTGATCATCGCGGCCTACGTCTACTTTAGCGGTTAGTACGAACTCCTCCGTCCCCCTCCCCTCGGCGGGGAGGGGTTAGGGGAGGGGGACGCGCCGCCAATGGGCTCGCCGGTGAGTTCGCCGCCACGATGAACGTCCTCCTCACCGGCGGAGCCGGTTACGTCGGTTCCCACGCGGCGCGACTGCTTCAGCAGTCGGGTCACGAGCCCTGGGTCTACGACAACCTCGTCTACGGCCACCGCGCTGCCATCCCCAAGGGCCGCCTCATCGAGGGCGATCTCCACGACGGCACCCGCCTGTCCGCCGCGTTCCACGATCGCAAAATCGACGCGGTCATGCATTTCGCCGCGTATTGCTACGTCGGCGAGAGCGTCACCGAGCCCGCCAAGTACTACCAGAACAACATCATCGGCACGATCTCGTTGCTCGACGCCATGCGGGCCGCCGGAGTCAAGCGGATCGTCTTCTCCAGCACCTGCGCCACCTACGGCGTGCCGGAGATCGTCCCCATCACCGAAGCCGAGAAGCAGGCCCCCATCAACCCCTACGGCTACACTAAGCTGGTGATCGAGCACGCCCTGGCCGACTACGCCCACGCCTACGGCTTTGGCTACGCGGCGCTGCGATACTTCAACGCGTCCGGCGCCGCCGAGGATGGCACGATCGGCGAGGATCACGATCCTGAAACGCATCTCATTCCGCTCGTGCTGCAAGTGGCCCTCGGCCAGCGCGACGAGGTGCTCGTCTTTGGCAACGACTACCCGACGCCCGACGGCACGTGCATCCGCGACTACATCCACGTCGACGATCTGGGCCGGGCCCACATTGCGGCCTTGGAGCGGTTGGAGCCGGGCGTCGCGCTCAAGCTCAATCTCGGCACCGGCGCCGGCGCCAGCGTGAGGGAAGTCGTCGAAGCGTGCCGCAAGGCCACCGGCCACAAGATTCCGACCCGCATCGTCGACCGCCGCGAAGGCGACCCGCCGGCCCTCGTCGCCGATGCGAGCCTGGCCCGACAGACGCTCAACTGGACGCCCAAATTTATCGGCATCGAGCCCATCGTCGCCAGCGCCTGGCAGTGGCACAAAGCCCACCCCCAAGGCTACGCCGACTGACTTAAATCCCCCTCCCTTGAAGGG
>JBIOVA010000194.1:0-20277 GCA_044867485.1 Lacipirellulaceae bacterium
CACGTCGAGGCCCCGCAGGGCGCCTTTTTTCTCGATCCGACCGACGAGTTGCCGATTGTGCTGGTCGGCGGCGGCATCGGCGTCACGCCCCTCATGAGCATGGCCGCGGCGCTGGTTCATGCCCGGGATCGCCGGCAGATTTACCTGCTAGCCGGCTTCCGCAACAGTCGGGAGCATCCGTTCCGTGCGAGACTTGCGGAGTTCAAGGCCGACGTGCGGAATCTGCACGTCGACGTGAGCTACTCCCGACCGTTGGAGTCCGATCGACACGAGCGGGACTACGACCACCGCGGCCGCGTCGACGTAGCCCGGCTGCGGCGCGTGCTGCCGTCGAGCAACTTTCGCTACTACGTGTGCGGCCCGGCCGGGATGATGCAGTCGCTCGTGCCGGCGCTGGCCGCATGGGGCGTTCCCGCCGAGCACATCCGCTATGAAGCGTTCGGCCCGGCCACGGTGAAGGGCCTCGGCGGCGCGGGCGCGACGGCGCCGTGCGAGGTGCAGTTTTCACGCTCGGGCCGGGCCGTTCGCTGGAGCGGCGCCGAATCGTCGTTGCTGGAGCTGGCCGAGCAGAACGGCGTGCCGCTGGAGTCCGGTTGCCGCGCGGGGAGTTGTGGGCAGTGCCGGGTGATGATCGCGGCGGGGCGCGTGGTTCACGCCAAGCCGCCGGGAGTGCAGCTTGTCGAGGGGGAGTGCCTGGCGTGCATCGCGCGGCCGCAGGGGGACGTCGTCGTCGAGGCGTGATCCATAGATCGTCTAAAGTCATGTCAGGGGTAAGGGGCGGTTTTCCCGGGGATTTCTCCATAGAACGTCTAAAGTCGCAGTGCGGCCCCGCACGGACGACTCGCCCCCGTGCGGCTGTCCGCAACCTAGACTTGTGGACCCTTCCGCCGCCCTATGTCGCCGCGATTCCGACTTCTGTCGCCGCCAATTGCATCGGCCCTCCTGCTTTTCGCAGGAAGCGCCTTGGTGCTCGCGCGTGCGCAAAGCGAGTCGACGTCCGACGCCGACCTGGGCTTCGTCCGCTGCGATCCGGCGAAGGTGCTCGGCCCCGACTCCTGTATGAAGTGCCACGCCGCCGAAGTGCAGCAGTGGCAGCAGACGCCGCACTATGCCACGTTCGACACGCTACACCGCAAGCCCGCGGCGAAGGAAATCGCCGCGAAGCTCGGCCTGCGGAGCGTGAAACGGAACGACCAGTGCACGAAGTGTCACTTCACAACGCAGACGGTCGGCAGCCGCGATCGCGTCGTGGCGGGCGTGTCGTGCGAGTCGTGCCACGGGGCGGCGCGCGACTGGATTGAAATGCACGCCGACTACGGCGGGCCCGGGCTCACGCACGCCACCGAGCCGGCGGAGCATCGCCGCGAGCGCGTCGAGCGGAGCGTCGCCGCGGGAATGAACAACCCGGCCAACTTGTACCTCGTGGCGCGGCAGTGCCTGGCGTGTCACACCTCGCCGGACGAGCGATTGGTGAACGTCGGCGGGCACGCGGCAGGCACGCCCGACTTCGAGCTCGTCGCGTGGTCGCAGGGCATGGTGCGGCACAACTTTGTTCGCAGCGGCGGGTCGGCCAACGCCCCGTCGAGCCCCGAGCGGCTCCGCGTCATGTACGTCGTCGGCGTGCTGGCGGACCTGGAGGCAAGCCTGCGGGCCACGGCCGCGGCGACGGAAAAATCTACCTTCGGCGTGGCGGCCGCCCAGCGCGCCGCGCGGCAGAAAAGACGCCTGTACGAGATTTCGCAATTGGTCGACAATCCGCACGTTAAACAGGCGATGGACGCGGCGCTGGGCGCTCGGCTCAGGCTGAATAATCGCGAGACGCTGCTAGCAGCGGCCGAGTCGATCTCGCAGGCGGCGTTCGAGTTCGCCCAGACGGCGGACGGGGCGGCGCTTGGCGCCATTGATCCGCTGCTGCCGACGCAGTTCAAGTAGGACCCTCTATGGTCGACACGGAAGTCGCCGTCGCCCGGCCCCAGCGCTGGGATGAGCCGTTCGGCCCCGAGATGCGGGAGGCCGACGTCGACCGGCTGCTCGAGATTGAGCCGTTCTGCGACATGGACCCTGGGCGGTTCCCCCCGTCGCTGCCGCTGCGCGACATTCTGCGGAACGACGTCCGCATTCAGCGGTACGCGGGCGGCGACATCGTGGTCCGCGAAGGGGACTACGGCAGCAGCGCGTTTCTCATTCTCCGGGGCCGCGTGCGGGTCGTCTTGTCAGGTCTGAACGATGAGGCGCTGGGGCGTGAGCCGCCGCGGAAGCTCGGCTGGTTGGCCACGTTGTGGCGCGTCGTGCGGCGACCGCGACTGCCCGAAGTGCGCCGTTCGTTCGCGCCGCGCAAGGCAGCCGGCCACATCACGGGACAGCGCGGTGCGGCCGATCGACCGAGGGTGTTCCTGCAAGACGTGCCGCGCGTGTTGGACGAATCCAGGACGGTCGCCTTGTTACCCGGTGAGATTTTCGGCGAGCTGGCGGCGCTCACCCGCAGCCCGCGCACAGCGACGGTGTTTGCCGAAGGCGACGCGACGCTCGTGGAAATCCGCTGGCAGGGGCTGCGGGACCTGATGCGCCGCACTGACGCGCTGCGACGCCACGTCGAGCGGCTCTATCGCGAGAACAGCTTGCGGGTTCACTTGCGCGAGACGCCGCTGCTGGCCGAACTGCCGCCCGAGCGGCTCGCCGCGGTGGCCGAGGCGACGACGTTTGAAAGTCACGGCGAGTTCGACTGGCACGCTGCGTACGAGTCGGCCGTGCGGCGCCGCCCCGGCGACGCCATTGTCGACGAACCGCTCATCGTCGAGGAAGGCGCCCTGTGCGACGGAGTGATCCTCGTGCGGTCGGGTTTCGCCCGGCAAAGCCGCCGCTATGGCCACGGCCATCGCACAGCGGCCTATCTAGGCCGGGGGCAAGTGTTTGGGCTCGCAGAGTCGATCGAATCCGCCGCGGCCGGGAAGCCGCTGCCGTGGCAGTTCTCACTGCGGGCGCTCGGCTACGTCGACGTGCTGCGGATTCCGCAGCGTGCGCTCGAGCAACTTGTCTACCCGCTCGCGTCGCCCGAGGCGCTGGTGGCGTTGGCGAAGGAGCATGGGGCATCGTTCGCGGCGCTCGACGATGCGAGCGACGATCCTGAGTTTGGCTCCGAACCGCAATTTGCGCCGCAAGGCCTCGTCGATCAAGGCTTGCTGGAGTTCCTCGTCGATCGCCGGCTGATCAACGGCCGGCAGGCGATGGTGATCGATCTCGACCGCTGCACGCGGTGCGACGACTGCGTCCGGGCCTGTGCCGCGACCCACGACAACAATCCGCGGTTCGTTCGCCAGGGCCCGCGGCACGGGTCGTTCATGGCGGCCCAGGCGTGCATGCACTGCGTCGACCCGGTGTGCATGATCGGCTGTCCCACCGGCGCTATCGGGCGGGACGCGGCGACTGGCGTTGTGCGGATCAACGACCAGACGTGCATCGGCTGCAGCATGTGCGCCCAGAGTTGCCCCTACGACAACATCCAGATGGTGGAGATTCGCGACCGCCGCGGGGCAGTGCTCATCGACACGGCGACGCGGCAGCCGATCACCAAGGCGACCAAGTGCGACCTGTGCGTCGACCTGGCCGGCGGCCCCGCGTGCCAGCGGGCGTGTCCGCATGATGCGCTGATTCGCATCGATCTTGGGAATTTGGGCGACGTGGCCGAGTGGGTGAATCGGTAGGTCGCTGCTGGCGCCGCACTCGCCTTCGCCGCGACGGGGCAAATCGCTACGCTAGCGGGCCCCACATCGGGTGGCATGCTCCCGTCCGCGTGGGCATGTCTGGATTCGCGCGGACCATGGCCACGTCGGCAGACTTCCGAGGCCATGCCACCCAATGCCTCGTGCACCAGCGCCATGAGTTTCTTCGCCCGCCGCCGTGCGGTGAACTCCGCCGTGATGCTCGCGGCGCTCGGCGGCGCGTGGTGGTGGGCCGCGCGGTTGGAGAATAGCCTGCGGTCGTCGAGTTTTTTCACGGGTTGGCTGCTGCTGGGCGCCCTCGCGCTGTTGGCGGCGTTCGGGATTCGCAAGAAGCTGCCGGCGCCGCCGCTGGGATCGGCGGCGGCTTGGTTGCAGGTCCACATCTACGCTGGCCTGGCGACGGCGGGATTGTTCGCAATGCACGCTGGGCTCGATCGGCCGAATGGCGTCCTGGAGACAACGCTGGCCGGCTTGTACACGGCGACGTTCGCCAGCGGGCTCGTTGGCCTCTACTGGACGCGCGTCCTGCCGCGGCGGCTTAGTCGCGTCGGCGATGAGGTGATTTACGAGCGAATTGCCGCGCTGCGCGGTGCGATGCGCGACCGGGCTCAGGCGGCCGTGCTCGTCGGCGTGCGCTCGGCCGGCGCCACGACGCTCGGCGAGTTCTACAGCGCCCGGCTCCACGACTTTTTCTCGACGCATCGCGGCTGGCGATTCCGTCTGTGGCCGACGACGCGGCTCCGCAAGGAACTGCTGGCCGAGCTGACCGAGGCGACGCGGTACCTCTCCGACGCCGAGCGGAAAACCGCTGAGGACTTGTTCGCACTGGTCCGCAGCCGGGACGAACTCGACTACCACGAAGCGCTGCAGTGGCGGCTGCGGGCCTGGTTGTTTGTGCATCTCGCGCTGACCTACCCGCTGCTGGCGACAGCGGTGCTGCACGCGTGGCTGGCGCATGTGTTTACCGGAGGCGGCCCATGAGACCGCCGCGAGACAGCGCGAGTTACGAGAGTTACCCGCGTCCGCAGCAACCCTGGCAGTGTGGCTTGGCGGATCAGGGCCCGCCGTGCCCGTTGGGACCGGACGGACGCGGCTGTTGTCCCGCGGCGGCGGCTTGCCATCCCCTCCGCGAAGGCCAGCGGTGGTTGTGCAATCGCTCCCCGCAGCGCGGCGGGCCATGCGTGGGGGGACCGGGGCCCGACGGTGCGTGTGCCGTAACGTATCGCTGCACGCCCGTGCGGGCGCTGCGGTCGCGGCGCGGCCGGTTCGTCGCCGGGTGCCTCATAGCAACGCTCGGCGCCGCGTGTATGGCGATGAGCGGTTCGTGGCGGAACGAGTTGATCGCACCGGGGCCGTTGTCGGTCCACCATGCCCACTTGGTCGACGGGCCGAACGCGTCTCTTCGGTGCGCCCAATGCCACGCAACGGCCGACGATTCGGCGGGCGCGTGGCTGGGTATGACCGCGACGCACGCGGCCGCCGTTTCGCAAACTTCGCTGTGCATGAAATGCCATGAGCGGACGATCCCGCCGGCACTGGCCACGGTCGCTCACAACGTGCCGCAAGCGATGCTTTTGCCCGCGGACGCGGCCGGCACCGGGCGCCGCGATGCGACGGAACCAATCGCCTGCGCGGCGTGCCATCGCGAGCACCACGGCCGGGAGCACGACTTGGCGGCGATTACCGACGCCGCGTGCCAGGCGTGTCACCGCGAGCGGTATCACAGCTTCGCCGACGGGCATCCCGAATTCGGCCTGTGGCCGTACCAGCGGCGGACGAGGATCGCGTTTGACCATGCGTCGCACCAGTTCAAGCACCATCCGGCGGCGAAGCGTGAATTCACCTGCGCGGCATGCCACGAAAGCGACGCGACCGGCGCTCGGCAACTCACCCGAAGTTATGAAGCGACTTGCGCGGCCTGCCACGACAAGGCGCTCGCGGTGAGTCTTGCCGACGGCATGCCGCTGGTGGCGCTGCCGACGCTGGATGCGGCGACGCTGGCAGGTGCGGGGCATGCGATGGGGAGTTGGCCGGCTGAGGCGGACGGGGATTTTGATGGGAGTCTGTCGGCGGCGGCGGTGTTGCTGATGAGCGCTAAGCCGCAAGCGGCGGGGGCGCTTCGCACGTTGGGGGCGGGGTTTGATTTCTTTGACCTCGACATTGAGGAGGACGCCGAACTCGCCGGGGCGGCCGATGTGGCCCAAGCTTTGCGGGAGCTCGTTGACGACTTGGCGACGCGCGGGCAGGCGGCGCTTGGCGAGCGGCTTGGCGCCGTGTTGGGGCGCGATTTGACGGCGGAGGAGCTCGCGGCGCTCGCCGGGCGGTTGCCGCCCGAAGCGGCGGCGGCGTATCGCGATCGCTGGTTCGGGGAGGCACAGCCGGGCGCCGCGCAGGAGCAAACCGCCGTGCCGAGTGGCGGATGGTTCCGCGACGATGCGAAGTTGTCGCTGAGTTACCAACCCACCGGGCACGCTGATCCATGGCTGAAGGCGTGGCTCGATGTGCTCGCCGAAGCTGCGACTGGTCCCCACGCAGGAGTCGCCGAGCCGTTGCTACGCGCCGCGCTCCAGCCGACGGCTCCCGGCCAGTGCGGCAGTTGCCACAGCGTGGAACGCGACGCTGCGGGGCGACTCGTGATTCAATGGCGTGCGTTCAGCGGTGCGACCGAGTCGTTCGGCCTAACGCGGTTTTCGCACGAGTCTCATATACTGCAAGCTCAATTGCGCGACTGCACGGCGTGCCATCGGGCGAGCGTGTCTGCCATCGCGGCGAAGCCCTACGCCAGCGACGACCCGCGGCAGTTCATCGCCGACTTTGAGCCAATGACCAAGGCGTCGTGCGTGGCGTGTCATGGGGCAAGTTCCGCAGGTAATGCGTGCACGCAGTGTCATCAGTATCATGCAGAAGGGAGTCCGTTGTCCGTGGTCCATCGTCCGTTGCAAACGACGGCGAAAGTCTTCCCTGCCACGGACAACTGACGACGGACCACGGGGCAATCTTAGAACTTGTGCCGCAGTTCGACGCGGACTCCGTCGACGTCGTCGCTGTTTTCGAGCCAGCCGTGCATGGCGTCGGCGCGCAGGATGAGGGCGTTATTAAGTTTGCGCTGATAGCGCGCGCCGAGGGCGTACTGGTCGCCGCGGGCGATGCGCGTGGCGGGGTCGTCGAACGCCTGGACCATCGCGGCCTCGAGGATGAACTGGCGGTCGAACTGTCCGCCTAGGAGATCGACGCCGAGCGCTCCGCCCCAAGTGTTGTTCGCCGTGTCATCGAGAAAGGGATACCCGGTGAGCAGGTCGCTCTCGAAGTTGATGCCCGTGTTCTTGAGCGGCCCCTGCAGCCGGCCCAGCGGCTGCGGCCGGTCGAATCCTGCGAACAGATTTAAGTACGGGATCACGTTGTACGGCGCACGCGAGATGAGGCTGTTCTCCATGAGAACGAGCACGCCGTCGGCGGTGCGCTGGTCTTGCGGGCCGGTCTGGCCGGCGTTAACGATCGCCCGCATGGAATTCGACACGAGGTTGAGGTATCGGCGGGTGTACGAGGCGCCGATGTTGTGGTATCCGCGCCGGTTGTTGTCGGGATCGTCGACGTAGGCCCAACCGAGCTCGATGTACGCGTTGCGGCGTTCGATGAACGTCGTGACGCCGGCGAAGTTGGCGTTGTCGTCGCCGTCAAACGCGCGCGTCGTCAGCTCCTCGACGCCCACGAAGAAGGTCGTGTCGAAGTTGGCGATGTCGAGATCGGGCGAATTCCTCGCCGGAATTGTCGCTGCGGCGCCGACGAACGCGTCTTCCAGCCAGATGCCGTTCTGAAACACCAGGGGAATGAGCCCAGCGGCAAACGGCAGGTCAAACGGCGCCGACTGCCCGGTGAGTCCGCCCCAGAGATACCCGAGGTCGCCTTCGACGTACATCGTGTCGGTGTTCTCGTCCCATCCGTCAAGGTGCTCGTCGGCGTCGACGCGGTCAGCGTCGAAGATCAGGCTCGAAAACTGCTGCCCCTCGTCGAGCGGTCCCCAGAACGCGTGGAATCGCTCGGTGGCGGTCAGCCAGAAGTCGAAGTCGAGATTCAGCCGGTTGGCCCAGATAGTTTGGGCGTTGCCAACGTTGTTGTTGTTCGCCACCGCGGTGCGGAAGTCGCCGTACACGTAGAATTTGGGCCGGACGGGGTTCGTGGCGCCGAGCCAGAAGTACGAGGGCGGCCAGGGGCCGTTTTCGTACAACGGCGTGAAGCATTCGAGCCACGGGCGTTGTGTGCAGTTGAGGTGCTTGTCGCCGTAGACGCCGAGGTCGCCGCAACCGTCCCACTGGGTGTGGGCGAGCCAGGGGTCGGGCGAGAAGTCGAGCTCGTTGAAGGGGGCGTCGACGCTCAGGCAGTCGTGCTGGGCGGGGTCGACGGGCGGGGCAAGTTTGGGGTCGGGCGTTGGGACGAGGTCCCATTGCGGGGCGTGGGCGGAGACTGTGCCGGGAGCGACGGGGGCGCCGGGGCCATATCGGCCCAGCGAGCGCTGGAAGTTTGAGCTCGGTGGGGGGGAGAAGAGGTCGTGTTGCCCCGTCGCTTGTGACGCGAGCGGTGCGGCGACGGAGCGCGTCGCGAGCGACGCGGCTAACTGGAATGTGACGGCGATGGTCGCGAAGGCGCACGCGATGATCCGTCGGATGCGCAGTTGGCGCTCCGCCGCTCTGCGTCGTGCTTTGTTCCGATTCGCATCCACTGGCGTCACTGGCGGGCCCATTCTCATCGCACGTCGAACTCGACGCTCGACTCGTGCAAGTCGAGCGTCCCCTCGAGCATCGCCCGCTGCATCTCGACCGTCGATTCGCAGAACCGCATGAAGTAGAGCGGCTCGGTGCGACTCCGCATGCGGAACGAGAGGCGGTAGCGACCTGGCGCGCACAGCAAATGGCCGGGCACTTTGTAGGGCACGCGACGCGACCCCAATGGCGCCAGCGACCGCGCTTCCATGCGGATGAACGGCGGGTGGTTGAGCACCGAGATCGGCTGCGGCGCCGGGCGGATGAACGGCAGCGGGTCAATGTCGATGTTCACCGGCAGGAAGAATTCGCGATCCGTCCCCTTGGCGCCGGTGATCAGGAACATTGTCTGGAGATTGAAGAGCTGCCAATCGAACGCCAGTTGTTTGTTCCGCACGTCCTCGGAGTGGATGTCGGCCAAGTCGCCCAGCGAGTCGAGATACCCACTCTCCCACAGACGATCGCCGCGGGGGCCGATCAGCACGACATTGGCCCATAGCTGCGGCTGAGCGCCGAGCGACGCGGTGGGCAGATTGTGTCCCTCGTTCGTGTTGATCACAACATACGAGAATTTCAATTCTTGCCCCACGCGCTGCGGGCCGTCGAAGAACGGGCCGTCGACGTGCGAGCCGTTTTCCAAGACGGCGGCGCGGAGGCGATCCTTCGCCGTCTTTTTCTTGAGATTGTCGTCGATGATGTCGCGGGCGTCGCAGCGGTCGTCGGATTCCTTCCACACACCGGGGAAGGAGACGCGAATCTTGCCGTCGGCGACGGCGTCCTCGAACGCGTCCGTTCCCCAGCCGGCGCGCCAATCGAACAGCAGCCACGCCTCGACGCTCCATCGCTCGGCCTTCGGGTTGAAGGGAAACACGCCAGGGTGGGCGATCGAGTAGCCGGGACCGTAGAAGGCGTGATTTGAATGCTTGCGATTTGCGTTGACCGCCTTGTTGTTGATGAGCGCGGCGGGGCCGGACTCGTAACCGCTTGGCACGCCGGGGATGCGGCCCATGTGGCAATCCTGGCACGAGATCCCCTTCTTGCACGCGGGGGAGGCGCGGTACTGCTCCCACACCACCTCGAGCTTGATGCCGGGGTACACCGCCACCTGGTGGCATGAGGTGCAGAACTCGGCCTGACCGAGCTGCGGGAAGCAGACGCCGACGGCGTGCATGTCCTGGCCGGGGCCGGTTTCATGCGGCGACGTGTGAACCTTCAACTCGCTCTTGCGGGCGGCGACTTCCGCAACGCCGCCGCCACCGATCGTGCCGCTCACCGGGGCGAAGATGTCGCCGGGCTCGATGCGCCGCTCGCCGTTGGTCTTGCCGTACATCTCGTCGATGCGGTGGCAGGCCACGCAGGTGACGCCTTCGCGGGCCACGAGCGGGGCGTTCCAGATCGGCGCCGCGCGCGACAGCCCCAAGCTCGTCCCCACGGGCGTGTGGCAGCGGTAACAGAAGTAGCCGATGGTTCCCGAGGTGATGTCGTTGATCTTCTGCTCGAACTTGTGGAACATCGGCGACACGAACGAATAGGCGTGGCTTGAGGAGCTCCATTCGTCGTAGATCTTTTCGTGACACGTCCTGCACTCCGCGGCGGAGGGGTACAACGACTTCGCCACAAACTCGCAGCGGGAGTCGCCATTCGCTGGCGTCTTCGCTTCGCCCCCCCCGGTGGGCGCCGCCGGCGGTTTCGCAACCGGCGGCGCGGGAAGACGAGGTGGCACGCTGGGAACGAGCAAATCGCCGTGATCCCGGAGCAAGTCCTCCGCTGTCGAACCCCGCGGCTCGGGGAGCGGCTCCGTCGTCGGAGTTTCCGCTCGCGGCATTTCGCGGGTGGGCAGTTCATGAGGCGGTGAGACCGCGGGCGGCGGCTCGGCCCGAGGAATGGCTGGCGTCAGGAGGTCATCCCGTTCATCGATGAGTTCCTCCGCATCGTCGGTTTTCGGTGGGGCCGCTGGCTCGACGACCGGGGATTCGGAGACTGTTGGTTCCGGCGCCGACGCGGTTGACCCGCCCACTTCCGGCGACGTGAACAGAAGGTCCTCCGCTTCGCTGACCAATTCGCCGTCGTCAACCGGCGGCAATGGGATCAGCGCGGCCGCCGGCGTCACCGTGGCGTCAAGTAGTTCCGGTTCACTTGCCAGCGCGATCCAACCCGGGCAGCCGCCCTGGGCAAGCAGTTCCTGCACCTGCTCATTCATCGATTGAGAACGCTCGTCGACGTGCACCTCCAGCAGCGCCGGCGACGGCCTGGCGTCGGGGCGCTCCGTCGGCGCGAGCCAATACGCTGCGGCGGCGCCAACGACGAACATCGCCGCGGCCCGGTGCGCCAACGCTCGAAGCGGCGACGGGCGAGAACTGCGTGACGGCATCGACAAGACGTCCCCCCGATGTGCTGCCGGCGGCGCTCTCGCCGCCAGCACTGCTGGCAGCGACGCGCCGGCTGCACGTCACGTGGCATCGAACCGTTACGCACGGACAATTGAGAAAGCTTCCCGCAGGCGTTAAAGCTTCGCATGATGGCTATCGGCTTTCGCCTGTCGGCTCTCGGCCAGAATTGGATCCGATCCGATTGCCCTCTGGCCAAAGGCTAATAGCCAACAGCCGACGGCCACGTGGCAAACTCTGCCGATTGTGAGGTAAACAGTGTCGCGCGGGAGCCCGCACGACCGATCCTGCCAAGAGACTCCGCGCCAGCGGCACAGTTTCCCGTCCAGGAATGCACAGCCATGCGTAAGTTCTCGGCTGTAATCGGCGCTTTGTTGTGCGCCATCGCGGCCGAGTGCACGACTGGTGAGGAGCTGACGCTGCTGCTCCCGGCCGCGGAGTACGTCGCCCAACGGCCGCCTGAGGCATTGCCAGCCGTCGAGCCCGACGCCCTTGGACTTCAGCTCGAAGACGTCGAACAGATTGCGTTGGCGTGCAATCCCGCCCTTGGCGAGGCGGCGGCGCGCGTTCGCGCCGCTCGGGGGCAGCAATTCCAAGTCGGGCTGCCGCCGAATCCCACGATTGGGTATCTCGGCGGCGAGATTGGCAATGAAGGCGATGCCGGCCAGCAAGGACTGGTCGTGGGACAGGAATTCATCCGCGGCAACAAGTTGGGTCTGAATCGAGCCGTTGAGAGCCGCGAGGTGATGCGGCTGGAACAGCACTTCGCCGCGCAGCAGCAGCGGGTGCTGACCGACGTGCGAATTGCATTCTACAACGCGTACCTCGCGGAGCGGCGGGTCGAGTTAAGCCGCAGCTTGCAGACGGTCGGCGCTCAATCGGTGGCGACCGCGCGTGCACTTCTGGAAGCCCAGGAAGGTCGACGCACCGACTTGTTGCAGGCGGAAATCGAAAGCCAGCGGGCTGGCATCGACCTGGCGCAGGCCGAGAGCAATCACCGCGGGGCGTGGCGTCGACTGGCGGCGGTCGTGGGTCAGCCCGATTTGCCCGTGCAGCCGCTGGTGGCCGACGTCGATGCGCTTGCCTGGGCGCTCTCGTGGGACGAGACGCTCGGGCAGCTTTGGTGCGACAGTCCCGAGGTGGCGGCGGCGCTAGCGGAAATCGAGAAGGCGCGGTTCGCACTTTCACGGGCGCGTGTCGAGCCGATTCCGGATGTGACCGCGCAGGCGTCGGTGCAGTACGACGCGGCGACGGAGGACTCGATCGCCAGCGCGCAGGTGACGCTGCCGATCCCGTTGTGGAATCGCAATCAGGGCGGCGTGGCCCGTGCTTATGGCGACCTAGCGGCGGCGCGGCGACGACTGGAGGTGATTGAACTTCGGCTGCAGCGCGACCTGGCGGCAGAGTACCAGGCCTACGAAACAGCTCGGGCCCGCACGGAGACAATTCGCCATGAAATTCTTGGCCGGGCCCAACAGACGCTCGACGCGGCGTCGCAGGCGTATAGCGCGGGGGAGCTGGACTTTCTCGACTTCCTGACCGCCCAGCGGACCTACTTTCAGGCCAATTTGGAGTACCTCGCGGCGCTGGGGGAGCTGTGTCGAAGCGTCGAAACGCTGCGGGGATTGCTGCTGACCGACAGTTACGACCACGCCGAGGCGCCATCGCCGCCATGATGGGGGCGACCGCCGCTCCATAGATGATCAAAAGTCGTGTCTCGGGAGAGAGGCTGTTTTTCCCGAGGATTTCACCATAGATGCTCAAAAGTCGGTGCGGCGGGTCGCTGGCTCCGCGGATGCCCTGCCAGGCTGATGGGTTTTGGCCGCCGTGGGGCATTTTGTCCGTGGACTTGGGGCGAAACCGCGAGCGATCGGCTGGCGCTGCCGGAGCGGGCGGGCCGTGCTACAATTCGAGAGATCGCCACTTGCCGCCATGTGGAAGCTCGTCACCTCGCTGGCCCTCATGTTCGCCCAGGCGCTGCCGTGGGCCGGTGGGCCGCTGTTTGCGTGCGTGGGGCGCGACGGGTCGGTGTGCATCGATCGGGGACCCGAGTCCTGTGGTTGCTGCCAGCATGAGGCGGCCGCCACGATGGCGTGCGACGACCACCAATCAGCTTGCACGCATACTTCGCACGCTGCTGCTGACGCGCCGTGCGATGCGGCGTTGAGTTCGGCGCCGTGCGATTGCACGCACGAGCTCATCGAGACGGCTCCTGTTGTCGCCGCGACGCGCAGTGCGGTGGCCGACTTGGCTGTGCAGACTTACTCGTGGAGTTTGGCGTCGCTGCCGTGGGGGCCGACGACTTCATCGATGACGATGGCCGCGCTCGTGCAGTCGGAATTGTCGGCGCTGGCCGCTGCCCCGTTGGGGCTGCTGGCTTCGATCGTGATTCGCTGCTAGGACAGCACTCTCTGCCGCCTCTCTGCGGCAATTGACGGGCGCGGGTTGGGTCGCTTCCCGCCGTCTTCCGCCATCGTTTCTTGGTTGCGTTGTTTTTTTTCGGAGTGCCGTTTTATGGCCGCCACAGCTTTGCCTGCCGCGCCTCGCCGCAGCGTCCTTCACTTCCTGCCGACCTTCGCGGTGTTTGCACTGTTGGCGGGGGTGTTTGCTCTGGGTCATCACACGGGGTGGAAACTGCCAAAGCGATCCGAGTTGTCCGGCGCCGCTGCGCCTGCGGCCGATGATTGGTGCGGTGAGCACCTGGTCCCCGAGTCGCAGTGCGTCGAGTGTCAGGCCGATCTCTTCGCGCGGCCCGAGCCTTACGGCTTCTGCCGCGTGCATGGCGTGGCGGAGTGCGTCATCGATCATCCGGACCTCGCTCAAATCGCGGGTCAGCCGCCGACGCCGAAGTACGATACGGCGGCCGCCATCGCGCTGGTCGATCGCCGCGAGAACAATAGTCGCAACACGCTGCACGAACGGCTCATCCAGTTCGCGTCGGCCGAGGCGGCGACGAAGGCGGGCGTCGACGTCGATGTGGCGTTCGAACGGCCGATGACGGAAGCGGTCTCCGCCAGCGGCGAGCTGTCGTTCGACCCGCGGCGCGTGGCGCACCTGTCGGCGAAGGTCCCCGGCACGGTGGCGCTGGCGCTGAAGAACGTGGGCGACGAGGTGGCGCCAGGCGAGGTCCTGGCGCTTGTCGACGCAGCGCAGGTGGGGCAAGCGAAGTCGAAGCTCGTGCAGTCGATCGTCCAGTTGCAACTCCGCAAGTCGACGGTCCAGCGGCTGACCGGCGTGGTGACGAGCGGGGCCGTACCCGGCAAATCACTCATCGAGGCGCAGGCCGCGGAGCAGGAGGCGGAGATCGACGTGCTTTCGAGCCGGCAGGCGCTGACGAACCTGGGCTTGGAGCCGCCGGACCATCTGGAGACGCGCGATGCGCGCGAGGTTTCGGACGAGCTGCGCTTCCTCGGCGTGCCGAGCGCAATGGTCGCCAGCCTGCCGACGGGAACGAAGACGGCCAATCTGATTCCGGTGCGGGCGCCGTATGCAGGCGTGATCGTGGAGTCCGACGTGGTGGCCGGAGAAGTCGTGAACAACGCGGACGTGTTGTTCACCGTGGCCGATCCCAAGCAGTTGTGGCTCATCCTCAGCGTGCGGCAGGAGGACGCGAAATACGTGAGGGTTGGCCAGCGTGTGGAGTTCACGCCAGACGACGGCGGAGCTGTCGTGAGAGGGGAGGTCTCGTGGATCAGCCCGGCGATCGACGAGCGAACTCGGACGCTTGAGGTGCGGGTGACGATCGACAATCCCGCCGGGACGCTGCGCGATAAAACGTTCGGCGCTGGGCGGATCGTGCTGCGGGAGGAGCCGGCGGCCATCGTCGTGCCGGCCGCGGCGGTACAGTCGACGACCGACGCCCAGTTCGTGTTCGTCCGCGATAAGAACTACCTCAAGAAGGATGCGTTCAAGGTGTTCCACGTGCGGCAAGTGCGGGTGGGCGCCCGCGACGACCAGTACGTTGAGTTGCTGGCCGGCGTGCTGCCGGGAGAGGTGGTGGCCGCCAAGGGGAGCGCGGTGCTGCTGGCCCAATTGCTGCGGAGCAATTTGGGCGCGGGGTGCGGGTGTTATGAGGATTGAGTCAGGCTGTCGGCTATTGGCTCTCGGCTGTCGGCCGGACCAGGAGCACGGCCATGATCCCTCTCTTGCCGAAAGCCGATAGCTGACAGCCGACAGCCATTCCGCCATGGACTTCCTCAACCACATCATCGATCTCTCGCTGCGACACCGCCTGGCGGTGCTCGTGGGGGTGGCCGTGGCCGCAGCGGCGGGGGCTTACTCGCTGCAGCATCTCGACGTCGATGCGTTTCCCGACACGACGCCGGTGCAGGTGCAGATCAACACCGTGGCGCCGGCGCTGGGGCCCGAGGAGGTCGAGCGGCAGATTACGATTCCCGTGGAGCAAGCGCTCAGCGGTCTGCCGCGGTTGGAGGAATTGCGTTCGATCTCGAAGTTCGGTCTGTCGCAAGTCGTCGTGATGTTCGAGGACGGCGTCGACATTTACTTCGCCCGTCAGTTGGTGAACGAACGGCTGGGCGCGGTTGAGCTTCCCGACGGCATCGTGCGGCCAAAGATGGGGCCGGTCGCCACGGGGCTGGGCGAAGTGTTTCACTACGTCGTGACAGGGCAGGGGACCGACCCTACGCAGTTGCGCACGATTCACGACTGGGTGATCAAGCCGGCGATGAAGACGGTGCCGGGCGCCGCGGAAATCAACAGTTGGGGCGGGTATGAGAAGCAATACCAGGTGCAGATCAACCCGCAGAAACTCATCAAGCACGGCCTGACGTTCAGCGAGGCGGTGGAGGCCGTGCGGCGGAACAATCTCAACGTCGGCGGCGGCAACATCAGCCAGGACGGCGGCATGCTGCTCGTGCAGGGACTGGGCCGCACGGGCGGCGTCGAACCGCTTCGCCAGATCGTGATTACGGCCACCGGCGGCGTGCCGGTGCGCCTGGGCGACGTGGCCACCGTGGCGATTGGGCACGAAATCCGCCGCGGCGCCGTGACGGCAAACGGACAGGGCGAAGCGGTGCTGGGGCTGGGGTTCATGCTGATGGGCGAGAACAGCCACGAGGTCACGTGGGCGATGAAGGACAAGCTGGCGTCGCTCCAGTCGTCGCTGCCGCCCAACGTGCAGGTGACGCCGGTGTACGACCGCACGCAGCTTGTGGATTTCGTGATCGACACCGTGCGGCGGAATTTGTTCGAGGGCGGGCTGCTGGTGATCGCCGTCCTGTTTGCCTTTCTGGGAAACTTTCGGGCGGCGTTGATCGTGGCGGTCGCCATTCCGCTGTCGATGCTGCTGGCGTTCTCGGGCATGTTACGGTTTGGCGTGGCGGCGAGCCTGCTCAGCCTCGGCGCGATCGACTTCGGGATGATCGTCGACAGTTCGGTGGTGATGATCGAGAACTGCGTTCGCCGGCTCGGGCACGCCGATGAGGCGGGCCGGTCGCGGCTGGACGTGATCCGTGACGCGGCCGTCGAAGTTCGCCGCCCGACGCTGTTCGGCGAGCTGATCATCATGATCGTGTACTTGCCGATCCTCACGCTGGAAGGCGTTGAAGGGAAGATGTTCCGGCCGATGGCGCTGACGGTCATCTTCGCGCTCGCCGGGTCGATGGTGCTGTCGCTGACGCTGATGCCCGTGCTGGCGAGTTACTTTCTGCCGAAGCGGATCGAGGAGCGGGAACCGCTGGTGATGCGGATCGCACATGCAATTCACTACCCCGTGCTGCAGTTCGCGATGAATCACAAGGCGGCGGTCGTCGGATTCGCGGCGAGCGTGCTGATCGTGGCGTTTGGGATGATCGCGCCGCACTTGGGGTCGGAGTTCGTGCCGCGGCTGTCGGAGGGCGCCGTGGCGATTGGCGTGGCGCGGCTCGCGGGAACGGATCTCGAGGAGTCGATCCGTTACAACACGCAGATGGAGCGGGCGATTCTTGCTGAGTTCCCTGATGAGGTCGAGAACGTATGGAGCCGCGTGGGGTCGGCGGAGATTGCCACGGACCCGATGGGCGTGGAGTTGACGGACATTTTCATCACCCTCAAGCCACGGGAACAGTGGACGAAAGCGACGACGCAAGCGGAGTTCACGGAGAAGCTGGACCTCGTGCTGCGGGAGTTTCTGGGGCAGCGGGTCGCTTATTCGCAGCCGATTGAGATGCGGCTCAATGAGATGGTGTCCGGCGTGCGGGCGGATTTGGGCGTGATGCTGTACGGCGACGACTTCACGCAGCTCACGGCGACGGCGACGCTCATCGAGCGTGCGCTGGCCAGCGTGCCCGGCGCCGCTGACGTGAGCACCGAGCAGCTCATCGGCCAGCCGATGCTGCAAATCAAGGTCAAGCAGGACGAGGCGGCGCGGTACGGCGTATCGGTGCGGACAATTCTCGATCTGGTCGAGTCGATCGGCAGCCAGGCGCTTGGGGAAGTCGTGGAAGACCAGCTTCGGTTTCCGCTAGTCGTGCGGCTGCCGGAGGAGTTTCGGGCGAGTCCGGAGTCGATCGGGGCGATGCTCCTGGCTACGCCCAGCGGCGAGAGGATCCCGCTCGACCGGCTCGCGTCGATCGAGATTGTCGAGGGACCGTCGACGATCACCCGCGAACAGGGCCGGCGGCGTATCACGATCACGGCCAACGTGCGGGGCCGCGACCTGGGGAGCTTCGTCGAGGAGGCGAAACAGCGGATTGCGGACGTGCCGCTGCCGGGCGAGCGGTATCGGGTCGAGTATGGCGGGCAGTTTGAGCATCTCGAGCGGGCGCAGACGCGACTGATGATCGTCGTGCCCGTGGCGCTGGCGCTGATCTTCGCGCTGCTCTACATGACGTATCACAACGTCGTCGACGCCTTGCGCGTGTTTACGGGCGTGCCGTTCGCGTGGGTCGGCGGCATCTTCGCCCTGTGGCTGCGCGATATGCCGTTTTCAATCTCGGCCGGCGTTGGGTTTATCGCGATGAGCGGCGTGGCCGTGCTCGACGACATGATCCTCGTGTCATACATCCGGCAGTTGCGGCAGCGCGGGTTGCCGCTCGACGAGGCGGTGACGCAGGCGGCGGTCACGCGGCTGCGGCCGGTGCTGATGACGACGCTGGTGGCGAGCCTCGGGTTTTTGCCGATGGCGCTCAGCACGGGCGTGGGCGCCGAGGTGCAGCGGCCGCTAGCGACGGTCGTGATTGGCGGCGTGATCGGGTCGATGATTATGTCGCTGTTGGTGTTGCGGGTGTTGTATTTGATTTTCAATCGGCCGATGCAAAATGCCGCGGATCGCATGGACATGACGCCAAAGAAGACTCACGAACCCGAGCTGGCAATGGTTTGAGTTTTGGCCGCGAGCCGGATGGCCACGCCATCCAGGCTTGGCGCCGCTATCCCGGCTCGCGTGGCGATCCGGCTGGAATTGAGTTGAGGACCGTTATTGCGAAGGGAGTTGTTTGTATGAAATCGCTGTTTTCTTTCGGATTGTCACTTCTCGCCGTGGCCGCGTTTGCGGGCGGTTGCGCGAAGCCGGTCGAGTCGACCGATGAACATGGCCACACGCACGCGCCGGGCGAAGGCCACGATCACGAGCACGCGGGCGACGATCACGGCCACGCGGGCAGCGGCTGGTGGTGCAACGAGCACGGCGTGCCCGAGGAGGTGTGCGCGCTGTGCAACAGCAAGCTGGCCGCGGAGTTCCAGCGCAATGGCGACTGGTGCCAGGAGCACGATCGGCCGGATTCGCAGTGCTTCGTGTGCCACCCCGAGCTGGCGGCGCGGTTCGCGGCTCAATACGAAGCCAAGTTCGGCGAGCAACCGCCGAAGCCAGCGGGGTGATGGCCTCGCGGCCCTCTGTTCCCCTCCCCTCGATGGGGAGGGGTGATGTCGCGGGCACACGCTCTCCACACACGAATTTCGACGCGTGTACCCGCTTCGCCCCCTCCCCAGCCCTCTCCGCAGAGGGGGAGGGAGCCGGAGGAGGAGACCGTGGGCTAGACATCCTCCAGCACGCCGGTGCTGTCGCCGACGCGTTCGGCTTGGACGCCCATGCGCTGGAGCATGGCCATGTAGAGATTGGTCATCGGCGTGGGCTGGCCGAGCTTGACGTGCCGGCCCGGCGCAAGCGTTCCGCCGCCGCCGCCTGCGAGCACGACCGGCAGCTCGTCGTGGTTGTGACGGTTGCCGTCGCCGATGGCCGAGCCGTAGACGATCATCGAATTGTCGAGCACGCTCGTGCCGTCGGCGTCTTTCATGCCGTCGAGGGTGCGCAGGAAGCGGGCGAACCGCTCCATGTACCAGCGCTCGATCTTCGCGACCTTGAGAATCTTCTCCTCGTTGCCGCTGTGATGCGTGAGGTAGTGATGCCCCTCGGCGATGCCGAGCTCGAGGAATGGACGGTTGCTGCCCTCCGGCGCCACGCAGTAGCTGATCACGCGCGTCGAGTCGGTCTGAAACGCCAGGGCCATGAGGTCGTACATCAAGTCGACGTGCTGCTCGTGCGTCGGCGGGATGCCGGGCGGCGCGGGGATGGTCGCGGTCGGTGTGGGGAACTGCTCGGCCTTTTCGATCTGGCGCTCGATCGACCGCACGCCTTCGAGGTACTGGTCGACCTTGCGGCGGTCATTCTGACCGAGCTGACGCTCCAGTCCGCCCAGGTCGTCGCGGACAAAGTCAAGCACGCTCTTGCGGGCCTGCATGCGACGCTGAAGATTGGCGGCGCGCTGGGCGTCGCCGCCGCCGCCGAAGAGCTTTTCGAACACGACGCGCGGATTGGGCTCCGGCGCCAGCGGGAGCGTCTCGGAGGCCCACGATATGTTGTACTGATACGCACACGGGTAGCCGGTGTCGCAGGAGCCGTAGAGCCGGGCGCCTTCAACGCCGATTTGCAGGGAATCGAGGCGGGTGAGGGAGCCGACCTGGCGAGCTGCGATCTGGTCAACAGAGATGCCCAGATGGAGCCGGGCGCCGAGCGTCTTCCAAGCGTGGCAACCGGTCAAGAATGTGGCGCCTGCGCGGGCGTGATCGCCGGGGCCGTCGCCCCAATTGTTGGCGGCGTCGTGGGCGAGGTTCGTGAAGACCTGGAATTTGTCGCGGACATCGGCCGCGCCCTTGAAGGTCTCGTTGAGCTCGTAGTCGCGGCCCTCGCCTTTGGGAAGCCAGCGCTCGTAGTTCGAGCCGTTGGCAAACGCGACAAAGCCGACGCGCAGCGGCATACCGGCGGCGGTTGTCGCGAGGCTCGGTCCGGCCGTCGCGGCGGCGCGCGACAGCGGCGCTGCGAGCGATTCGAGCGTCGGCAATGCCACGCACACACCCAGCCCGCGCAGGAACTGGCGACGTGGGACGGCTTGTCGCTGGACCCTATTCATCGTCGGCCTCCACTTATGAGTGCCACTGCTGGCTTGTCCAGCAGTGGACCCCTGGCGCCCGCGTCGCACT